>JAUIDW010000242.1 GCA_030428395.1 bacterium
CCGGCGGCGCCGGCGCAGCGCGCGCCGGGCGCCCGGCCCCTGCCGCAGTGGTTCCGCGGGCGCGCGCGGGCGGCGCCGCGACCCGCCGCGCGGGGGACCCTCGAGCCGCCCCCGGGCCTGCGCGAGGAGCGCAACGACCGCGGCGCCTTCGCGGCCCGCGAGAGCCGCTTCACCGCGGACCACCACCACGGGGCCGGGCCGCTGGGCGGCGTCGCCCACGCGTCGGCCGAGTGGCTCGCGCTGCTGGCCAGGGACGACGCGCTGCGCGACGTCGACCCGCGCCGCGCGGTGTACCTGGACACGGAGACCACCGGCCTCGCCGGCGGCGCGGGCACGTACGTGTTCCTCTGCGCGCTGGGGACCTTCGACGCCGACGGGTTCACCGTGTGGCAGGGCTTCCTGCGCGGACCGGAGGACGAGGCCGCGATGCTCGCCGCCGCCGCGGAGCGCATCGGCGCGGCCGACGCGGTCGTCTCGTTCTTCGGCAAGTCGTTCGACCGCCACCGGCTCGAGGACAAGATGCGCATCCACGGCGTCGCGCCGCCGTTCGAGGGCCGCCCGCACCTCGACCTGTACCACCCGTGCCGGCGGCTCTACCGCGACGCGCTTCCCGACGGCCGCCTGCAGACGGCGGAGGCGGCGCTGTGCGGCGTGCGCCGCGCCGACGACCTGCCCGGCTCGCGCGCGCCTGAGGCGTGGTTCGACTTCCTCGCCGGCCGCGCGCACCGCGTCGACGACGTCTTCCGCCACAACCTCGACGACGTGCTCAGCCTCGTCTCCCTGACCGCGCACCTGGGCCGCCTGCCGGACTCCGACCGCGACGAGTCCGATGCCGGGCGCGCCTGCGCCCGGCGCGCCGGCGTCGCCCGCCTGCTGCTCGCCCGCCGGCGCGCCGACGAGGCCGCCGCGTGGATCGACCGCGCCCTGCCCCTCGCGCGGCACGGCGAGGCGCGCCGCCCCCTGCTCCTGCTGCGCGCGGCCGCCCACCGCGACCTGGGACGCCCCGGCGAAGCCCTCGACGACCTCCGCGCGGCGGCGGAGGCGGCCGACGACGAGCTCTCCTGCCGCGCCTGGGTCGACGTCGCCAAGCTCGAGGAGCACGCCCGCCGCGACCCCGCCGCCGCCCTCGACGCCTGCCGCCGCGCCCGCACCCTCGCCGACGCCCTCCACGCCGCCAGCGCCACCCTCCTCTCGGACCTCGCGAAACGCGAGACCCGCCTGGCCGCCAAGCTCGCGCGGTCCCGGCGCCGGTAGTCGACCGTCCGGACTCAGCGCAGCGCCGCGAAGTGGCGCCGGATGGCCTCGGGGAGGGCGATCTTCTCCTCCTCGAAGACGCGGGCGGCGAGGGTCTCGACGGTGTCGTCGGGGGCGACGGGGACGCAGCGCTGCAGGAGGACGGGGCCGGCGTCGTACTCGTTGGTCACGTAGTGGACCGTGCAGCCGGTGAACTGGACGCCGCGTTCGAGCACCGCGCGGTGGACGCGGTCGCCGTAGTAGCCCTTGCCGCCGAAGGCGGGCAGCAGGGAGGGGTGGATGTTGAGGACGCGGCCCTCCCAGGCGGGCGGGATGCGCAGGAGGCGCAGGAAGCCGGCCAGGACGGCGAGCTCGCAGCCGTGCTCCTCGAGGGCGGCGAAGACGCGCGCGGAGAACTCCTCGACGTCGGGGTGCTCGCGGTGGGAGACGACGACGGTGGGGAGGCCGTGGCGGCGCGCGCGCTCGAGGGCGCCGGCGTCGGCGCGGTTCGACACGACCACGGCCAGGCGCGCGTCGAGCGCTCCCGCGGCCACCTGCTCGGCGAGGTTCTCGAGCGAGCGGCCGCCGCCGGACACGAGCACGCCCACCGTGCGCGCCGGGGCGGACCCGGGCGCGTGGGTCACGCCGGCACCTCCGCCAGGCGCTGCTCGGCGCGGCGGGCCAGGTCGGGGGCGAGGGCGGCGACGAGGTCCGCGAGCCCGGGGCGCAGCGCGTTCGCCGCGGCGACCACCCGTGCGAGGTCGATGGGCCGGTCGCCGACGTCCGCGACGGCCACGAGCGCGACGCCGACCAGCCCCGCGTGGGCCGCGGCGATCAGCGGCGTCGCCAGGCCCTGCACCGAGACGGCGGCGCCCGCGTGCGCGAACCAGCGGCGCTCGGCCGGGGTCTCCATCGCGGGCCCGGGGGCGCAGGCGGCCACGGCCTCGCCGGTGGCCAGGCCGAGCTCGCGCGCCTCGCGCAGCGCCGCCGCGCGCAGGGCGGGGTCGTGCAGCGTCGTCTGGTCGGGGAACAGGGGGCCGAGCCGGCTCTCGCCCAGCCCCTCGAGCGGGGTGCCGCCGGAGAGGTTCACGTGGTCGGCCAGCGCGACGACCGTCCCCTCGGGGAACGACGCGGTCCCGCCGTCGCCGGCGGGGAGGGCGGCTCCGGCCGCGGTCAGCACGAACACGCGCGCGCCGGCGGCCGCGGCGAGCCACAGGGGGAACGCGGCGGCCCACGGCGGCGCGTCGCGGTCCGGCGCTCCCGCGCTGGGCTCGTCGGCCGGCTCCAGCAGCCACACGGGCGTGCCGCCGAGCGTGCCGGAGACGAACGCGGCGTCCTTCCAGGGAGCCGGCGCGCCGAGCGCGCCCAGCGGCGTGCGCCACGTGCCTTCCAGGCGCTCCTGGAGCTCCGCGCCGCCGGTCGCCAGCCACGCGACGGCCCGGGGTGCCGCGAGCTCCGCGCGGTCGCGCAGCTCGCCGAGCACCGTCGCGACGTGCGCGTCGAGGGCGGAGTCGGTCACGCTCCCTCCCTCGCGCGGGAGTCGCTCCCCGTGGACGCGGGCGGCGCGGCGGACGCCGCGGGACCGATGTGGACGAGCTTGCCGGAGCCCACCGCCGCCCCCTCGGCGACCGGCGCCAGCTTGCCCTCGCGCAGGACGAACAGGGCGAGCGCCTCGGGGGCGTCGCGGCGCCAGTCCTCGAAGTCGTACTCGTCGGTCAGGTTGGAGGCGCGGAACGTCTGGCCGCTCCAGTACCGGCGCGCCAGCTCGCGGAAGGTCGCGCCGCCGCCCCAGGGGCGCGTGCCGAGCAGGTGCGAGCTCTGCTTCTCGGTGGACTCGGCCGGGGTGATCTGGAGGGTCCGCTCGCGGCCGATCGTCTTCTGTAGCGCGCTGCACACGATCGCGTTGTAGCTGTCGTCCTCGGTCGCCGCCAGCGTGCTCCCCACGCGCTCGAACGGCAGCTCGTCGAGCGTCTCCTCCGAGAGCGGATCGCCGAGGTACGTCTCGAGGCCCTGCAGCCGGGCCTGGAACACCGCGCGGGGCTCGTCGTCGAGCAGGAACACGTCGACCTTCTGCTCGCGCAGCGTCCGCGCCAGGCTGCGCGCCCAGCCGGAGACGCCGACGATCATCAGCCCGCCGCCGCCGCGCGAGGCCAGGCCCAGGCGCTGCGCCAGCGGGGCCGCGGTCAGGCCGTGGAGGACGACGGTGGCGAGCACGACGGCGAACAGCACCGGGACGAGGCGCGCGCCGTCCTCGAAGCCGGCGTCGACGAGCAGCGGGCCGAGCGCCGCGCCCATCGCCACCGCCACGACGCCGCGCGGCGCCACCCAGCCGATGAAGACCTTCTCGCGCCAGTCCAGGCCGCTGCCCAGCAGCGCGAGGCCCGCGAACAGCGGGCGCACGACGAACAGCACCGCCAGCACGAACAGCAGCGCGCCCCCGGTGACGCCGGCGACGTCGGTGCGCGTGAGCTCCGCCGAGAGCAGCAGGAACAGCATCGCGACGAGGATCGTGGCGAGGTCCTCCTTGAACTCGCGGATGCCCTCGACGCTGGGCGAGGGCAGGTTCGCCATCACCACGCCCATCACGGTGACGGTCAGGAGCCCCGCCTCGTGGAACAGCGCGTCGGAGGCCGCGAAGGCGAACACCACCGCCGCGAGGATGCCGGGCGCCTTCAGGTGCTCGGGGATCCAGCCCCGGTTCATGGCGGCGACGAGGCCCCAGGCCGCGAGGCCGCCGATGAGGGCGGACAGCAGCAGCAGCAGCGCGATCCGCAGCAGCAGGCCCTCGCTCTGGGCCTCCGGAGCCGCGGCGGCGACGGCCAGCTCGAGCACGAGCACCGCCAGGAGCGCGCCGAGCGGGTCGTTGACGATGCTCTCCCACTTGAGCAGCAGGGACGGCCGCCGCGTCAGGCGCGCGCCCCGCAGCATGGGCTTGATGACGGTCGGCCCCGTCACCACGAGGATCGCCCCGAGCACGGCCGCGACGGGCCACGACAGCCCGACCAGCAGGTGCGCGCACGCGGTCGCCGCGCCGAAGGTGAGGACGAGTCCGCCGAGCACCATGGCGAGCAGCGGGCGCCCGAGCTTGCGGGCCTCCGACCAGCGCAGCGACAGCCCGCCCTCGAACAGGACGATGGCGACGCCCAGCCCGACGAACGCGTCCAGCATCGGGCCGAGCAGCGCCTCGGGGTCGAGCACGCCGAAGCCCGGGCCCAGCGCGAGGCCGGCCGCCAGCAGCAGCACGATGGCCGGGACGCGCACCCGCGCGGCGACCCACTGCGCGCCGACGCCGAGCGCGACGAGGCCGGCGATGGCCAGCAAGGGATCGGACCCGGGAGCCTTCATGGGGGAACGGAGCCGGCGCGGGGACGCGCTCAGCCCTCGGAGGCGCCCTCGCCGTCGTCCGCCGTCGCGGCCTCGTCCACCGCGTCGTCCGGCTCCTCCGCGGGGGCCTCCTCGGGCGGCGGCTCCTCCTCGAACACCGGCGGGGGTGGCTCGACCGGCAGCGCGGGCGCGAGGCCCGTGCCGTCGGACAGCAGGCGCACGAGCAGGCTGTCGGAGGCGTCGTCGAGCAGGTGCTCGAGCACGGCGGTGGCGGAGGACCACGCGTCGCGCCCCGCCAGCGACAGGGCCTCGCCGAGCGTCCGCGCGGCGCGCCGCTCGCGCTCGAGGCGCTCCGCGGCGCCGGCCTCCTCCGCCCACGGGGCGGCCAGGTCGAAGGCCGCGAGCAGCGCCTCCTGCGCCTCCTCGTCGAAGCGCATGTACGACGCGGAGCGCAGCACGGTCCCCGTGCGCTCGACGGCCTCCAGGACGGCGGCGTAGCGCAGCAGCGCGGCGATGCCCGCCAGCTCGGCCGGGGTGTAGTCGCGTTCGAGGCGCTGCTCGAAGAGCTGCTCGACGGACTTCGCGTCGCGCGCGAAGTCCGCCCACGCCAGGACGCGCGGCGAGCCGCCGTCGTCGACGCGGATCCCCTCGGGCAGCACGTCGCGCGCGTCGTAGGCGGTGGCGCGGCGGCTGGAGGTCGGGTCGAGGATCGAGTAGCGCCGCCACTCGCCGGCGGCGAGCGTGGCGTCGAGCATGGCCAGCGCGTCGCGCGCGCGCGCGGCCTCGGCGGCCTCGTCGGCGGCCCACGCGCGCAGCTCGTCGTCGCGCAGCGCCTGCGCCAGGCGCGTGAGCCGGTCGTGCGCGTCGGTCAGGGCCAGGCGCGCGAGCTCGCCCTCGAGTCCGTTCGCGCCGGAGAGCTCGCCGGCGAGGGTGACCGCGTCGTCGGCGCCGCGCAGGGCGAGGTAGCGCTCGCGCTCGTAGTCCACGCGCGCCAGGCGCGTGCGCGCCTCGCGCCGCAGGGCGGCCAGCTCGTCGAGCAGGGGAGCGTGCGGCTCGGCCAGGTCGGCGCGCTCGCCCCACTCGAGCGGGGCCAGCTCGGCGACCGTGGCCTCGAGCTGCGCGCGCATCGCGTCGAAGTCCCCCGCGGCGCCGGAGGCGCGCGCCGCGCGCAGTCCGTCCTGGGCGTGGGCCGACAGGTCGGCGAGCGCCGCGCCGACGAGCGCCTCGCGCTCCGCCACGAACTCGGGATAGGCCACGACCGCGTCCTGGGCGGGCTCGGCCATCAGGGCCGCGAGGCCCGCGCGCGGGTCGTCCGGCGCGGCGGCGTAGGCGTCGCGCAGCGACTGCAGCACCGGCCCGAAGGCCGCTGCGCGCTCGTCGACGGCGCCCGCCTCGGCGGCGATCTGCGCCTCCAGCGCGGCGACCTCCTCGCCGATGCGCGTGGCCTCGGTCGTGCCGGCGTACTCGGCGGCGATCGCGAGCAGCTCGTCGCGGCGCGCGGCCAGGCCGAGGTCGGTCGGCAGCTCGCTCACGCGCAGCTTCGCCTCGAGCTCCAGCAGCTGGAGCGCGCGGTCGTCGTCCTCCGGCGGCTCGTCCGGCGCGCCGGGGCCGGTGGCCCCGTCCTCGCCGTCCGGACCGGGCGCGGCCGCGTCCGCTCCCACGCCGGGGACGTCCCCCGGCGCGCCGCCGGGCGAGCCCGCGGCGGCCCCGTGCGTCGCGCCGCCCGCGGCGACGGTGGCGCCGTCGGGTCCGTCGGTGCCCGCGCCGGGACCCAGCAGCAGGAACCAGGCGGCCGCGCCGCCGAGGAGCGCGAGCAGCACGACGACGAGGGCGATGCGGTGGCCCGCGCCGCCGCCGGGAGCCGCGGCGCGCTCGCGGGCGCGCAGCAGCTCGAGCGTCTCGACCACGGCCGCCGCGGAGGCGGGGCGGCTGGCCGGGTCCTTCGCCAGCATCGCGCCGACCAGGCGGTCGAGCTCGTCGGGCACCTCCGGGACCTCCGCGCGCACCGCGGTCGGCGCGTCGAAGAAGTGGGCGCGCAGGATCTCGCGCGTGCTGTCGCCCTGGAACGGGGTGCGGCCCGTCAGCATCTGGAACGCGGAGGCGCCGAGCGAGTACAGGTCCGTGCGCCCGTCCACCGCCTCGCCGCGCGCCTGCTCCGGCGCGATGAAGTGGGGCGTGCCGAAGACCTTCGAGCCCATCGTCTCGGTGGCCTCGGCCTCGAGCTGGGTGGCGAGTCCGAGGTCGGCGATCTTGGTCACCCCGTCCTCGGTCTGCATGAGGTTCGCCGGCTTGATGTCGCGGTGGACGATCCCGCGGCCCTCGGCGAACTCGAGCCCGCGCGCGGCGTCGATCAGGATGCCGAGGACCTCGCGCCACGGCAGCCGCCCGACCTCGGCCACGCGGGTCTCGAGGCTGCCGCGCGCCATGTACTCCATGGAGAGGAAGTGCAGCCCGCCGTCCTCGCCGACGTCGTACACGGTGACCACGTTGTTGTGGTTCAGCGCGGCGGCGGCGCGCGCCTCGGCCTGGAAGCGCTGGACGAAGTCCCGGTCGCGGGCGAGGCGGGGCGGCAGGACCTTCAGCGCGACCGGGCGGTGGAGGCTCTCCTGCACCGCCAGGTACACGCGGCCCATGCTGCCGCGGCCGAGCTCCTTCTCGACGCGGTAGCCGGTCAGCGAGGGCAGGGGCGCGACGGAGTCGCCGCGCGCGGTGGCGCGACGGCGCGGCTCCGGGGCGCTCGCGTCCCCTGCGGGCGCGGGGGGAGCGGGGGCCGGCGCGGCGTCGGGGTCGACCACACGCACGCGGCGGGCGCCGATCTGGATCTCGTCGCCGGGCTCGAGGCGCACGGACTGGACGCGCGCGCCGTTCACGAGCGTGCCGACGGCCGCGCCGAGGTCCTTCAGCGCCCAGCCGCCGCCCTTCACGCGGCCGATGGCGCAGTGCACGTCGGCGACGTCGTCGCCCGAGAGCACGAGGCCCGCGCGGTCGCTCGAGCAGCCGATCGTCAGCACGCCCGAGCGCGGTAGCTCGGTCGGAGGGAGGTCGCCGCCGGCGACCTGCAGGACGAGGCGCTTGGGAGGCATCGGCGTCAGGCGCGTCCGGGAGTCGCGGGGTTCGGTCGGGTGCGGCGGGGGAGGCCCTCGAACAGCGCGGAGCCGACGCGGACCAGGTCGCTGCCCTCGGCCACGGCGGCCTCGAGGTCCGCGCTCATTCCCATCGAGAGCCGCGCGCGGCCGCCGGCGAAGGCGTCCGCCGGCAGGCGCTCGCGCAGCTCGGCCAGGCGGGCGAAGGCGCGGCGGGCGGGGCGGTCGTCGCCGGCCCGCTCGGGCGCGGGCGCCATGCCCATCAGCCCGACGAGCGCGAGGTGCTCCGCGGCGCGGGCGCGGTCGACGGCGGCCGCGACCTCGCCGGCGTCGAACCCGTGGCGCTCGGGGTCTTCGACCAGGCGCACCTCGAGGAAGACCTCGGGGCGCGCGCCCTCCTCGGCGGCCACGCGCTCGAGGGCGTCCAGCAGCCGCAGGCTGTCGACGGAGTGGACGGCGGCCGCGTGGCGCAGGGCGGCGCGCACCTTGTTGCGCTGCAGGTGCCCGACCAGGTGCCAGCGCACCTCGACGCCCTGCTCGCCGAGGGCCTCGGCCTTGGCGGCGAGCTCCTGGACGCGGCTCTCGCCCAGCTCGCGCAGGCCGAGGCGCACGAGCTCCGCCGCCGCGTCCGCCTCCACGTACTTGGTGATCGGCAGCAGCGCGACGTC
>JAUIDW010000243.1 GCA_030428395.1 bacterium
ACAACGACTCGAACCGCCGCGGCAAGCCGAACGAGAACCTGGCCCGCGAGCTGATGGAGCTCTTCACGCTGGGCGAGGGCAACTACACGGAGCGCGACGTGAAGGAGGCGGCGCGCGCGCTCACGGGGCAGTGGGCGAAGAACGACGAGTTCCGCTTCCGCCGCGGACGGCACGACGGCGGCAAGAAGAAGATCCTCGGGCAGAAGCAGCGCTTCGACGCCGACGGCCTGGTGGACCTGCTGCTCGAGCAGGAGGCCTGCGCGACGTTCGTCGCGGGCGAGCTGCTCGCGTACTTCGAGGGGCGCCCGGCCTCGCCCGAGCGGGTCGCCGACTACGCGGAGTTCCTGCGCGAGAGCGACTGGTCGGTCGGGGCGTTCCTGCGGCGCCTGTTCCTGGACCCGCGGTTCTACTCCGACGACGTGCGCGCGGCGCGCATCGCCTCGCCGGTCGACTACCTCGTCGGCGCCTGCCGCCGGCTGGGCGTCGAGCCGCCCGGGCGCGTGGTCGTGCTCGCCGCGGGTTTCCTCGGCGAGCGCCTGATGGACCCGCCCAGCGTCCAGGGCTGGCCAGGCGGCGAGGCGTGGATCACGACCTCGCGCTTCATGGCGCGCGGCAACCTGGCGGGGGTCCTGCTCGGCGTGATCTCGCTCGACGACATCGTGGCGGAGGAGGACCTCGACCTCGCCGGGACCGGCGGCGAGCCGACCCTGGCGGACGGGGGGATGGGCGGCCCGATGCAGACCATGTCCGGGGAGTCGATGGCGGGTGAGTCGCCGGCCGGCGAGTCGATGGCGGGCGGCGAGGGCATGGACCCCGCGCAGGACGCCGAGCGGGCGCGTCCGCCGATGGACCGCGCGCTGCGCCAGATGCGGCGCTACGGCGACCGCACGCGCCGACCGCGCATCTACCTGGCGCGCCGCCTCGCCGAGCGCGGGCTCGAGACCGACGCCCAGGTCGCCGACGCGCTCCTCTCCGACCTGCTGCCCGTCGCGCCGAGCCCGGCCGCGCGGGCGAGCGTCCACGACCTGCTCGCGGCCGAGCGCGAGGCCGCGGGGATCGCGCCCGACGAGCTGCTGGCGTCCCCGCGCGAGGCCGAGGGCGTCCTGCGCCGGGTCGCCCACGTCGTCCTCAGCCTGCCGGAGGCCCACCTGCTATGAACGGACCGAACGACCGCGGCGCGCCCGGGGAGTTTCTCGGGGCGAAAGCGCAACCGAACGCCGATCGGCGGAGTCTGCTCCGCGCAGGGGCGGGCGTGCTGGGGGCATTCGCGCTCGGCCCGGCGGCGGCCCTCGCCCGCGCCCCCGGAAGCCCCTGCGCATGGACCCGTACGGGCTGGCCGTGGGCCCCGGGCGCCGGACCCGGCGGCGGCCCGCCCGCGGGCCCGCCCGGCCGCGCGGCCGGCCGCTCGCTGGTGCTGCTGCAGCTCTCCGGCGGGAACGACGGCCTCAGCACGGTCGTGCCCCACGGGGACGACGCCTACCACGCCGCCCGCCCCAACCTGGCGCGCGGCCCCGACGACGTCCTCCCCGTCGACGATTACCGCGGCCTCCACCCCGCGCTCGAGCGCCTGCGGGCCGAGCTCGACCACGGCCACCTGGCGATCGTCGAGGGCTGCGGCTACCCGCGGCCCAACCGCTCGCACTTCAAGGCGCTCGACATCTGGCACGCGGCCGACCCCCGCGGCCGCCTGGCGCGCACGGGCTGGATCGGGCGCCTGTCCCTGGCCGCCTGGCCCGACTCCCGCGACCCCAACCTCGTCGTCCACGTCGGCCGGGACGTCCCCTTCTCGCTCCACTCGCCCGACCACCCGCCCGCCTCGTTCTTCGCGCCCGAGGGCTACCGCTGGGCCGGGGACGACGCCCAGACCGCCGCGTACACCGCCGCCGCCGACCCCCGTGCCGTCGCCCCCGACTCCGCGAACGGGACCGGGAACCGGGCCGCGAACGGGGCCGGGAACGGGGCCGGGAACGGGGCGGGGAACGGGGCGGGGAACGGGGCCGGGAACGGCGCTGCGAATGGGGCCGCGAGCGGGGCCGCGAAGGGCGCCGCGGACTCCGGCGGCTCGCCCGCCGGGGGGGCGGGGGAGGGCGCGGGGCCGGCGCGGGCGGAGCGCCTCGACTTCCTGCGGCGCGTGCTGGCCGACGCGCAGGACTCTTCGCGCGCGATCCGGCTCGCGACGGCCCGCTACCGGCCGCGGGTCGAGTACGCGGTCAACGACCCGTTCGCCCTGTCGCTCCGGCACGTGGCGGCGATGATCGACGCCGGCCTGGGCGCGCGCGTGTACTCCGTCGAGCTGGGCGGCTTCGACACCCACAGCGACCAGCGGGGCGCCCACGACCGCCTCATGGCGCGCCTGGACGCCGGCCTGGGGGCGTTCCTCGAGGACCTGCGGCACTCGCAGGCCGGTCGCGACACGGTCGTCCTGGCCTTCTCCGAGTTCGGCCGGCGCGTGCGCGAGAACGGCTCGCGCGGAACCGACCACGGGGTCGCGGGCCCGATGCTCGTCGCGGGGCACGCCGTGCGCGGCGGCCTGTTCGGGCAGCACCCGTCGCTGACCGAGCTCGACGCGGGCGACCTGGTCCACACCACGGACTTCCGATCCGTGTACGGCACGGTCGTGGAGCGCTGGTTCGGGCTGCCCCCGGCCGCGGTCCTCGGCGAGGACCACGGCTCCCTCGACTTCCTCCCGCGCGAGGCCTGAGCCCGCCAGCCGCTGCGCGCCGGGCGGTCGCCGGACCGCACGCCGCGACCGCGGCCGGCGTCACATGCGGATCAGCAGGCGGTCCTCGATCGTCTCGTCGACGAAGCAGCTCGTGGCCGCGTCGAGGAGCTCGAGGTACGTCGCGTCGCCGAGGAGGTCGGCCCGGGTCTCGCGCCAGGCGTCGGGGCTGGCGTGGTGGACGATCCAGTGCAGCTTGCGCGTGTCGCCGAACTCCTCGGCGAACACCTGGAAGCGCACCTCGGGGTGGCTCGTCTCCACGTGCGCGGCGAGCCGCCGGCAGGCGCCGACGGCGGCCCCGAACCGCGCCGGGGGGACGTGTCCTTCGCGGCACCAGCGGAACGCCTGATCGGGCTCGGCCCGCTTCGCCTCCGTGACGGGCAGCAGCATTCCCAGGGCCTCGCGCTCGAGGTCGAAGGCCTCCTTGGCCCGGCCGCGGATCCCCACCCAGCCCTCGTCCTCCTCGAGCTGCCCCATGGTGAGCTCCATCGCGCGCATGTCGGGGAACTGGTAGTACCACTCGACCTTCGTCACCTCCGGCCCGTAGTCCTGGAACACGCGCGGCCGCACGAGCGGCACGTAGTGCGCGTCCAGGTACGCCTGCATGTGGGAGACCACGCGCCGGGCCTCCTGCGACTGGCCCTCGCGCACCGGCGCGTGCCAGTAGATCTGGACGGGGTGCGCTCCCTCGGCGACCTGCTGGGGGCCGGGGCTCGCGGCGCCGGCGAGGAGCGCGGCGAACAGGGCCGTCGGGACGAGTCTCATGGTGGATCTCCGGGGCTGCAGCTGCGGGCGCGGGCCGGCCCGCACGTCGCGAGCAGTCTCGTCCCGACGGCTGCGCGGGTCCACCACCTCGCGAATCCGCGGCCCGCGCGGGTCCCCGGCCCGCGGACCGACCCGGTCCTCGCGTCCGACCGGTCCTCCTGTCCCACCGGCCCTCGCGTCCGACCCGGCCCGCGCGTCCGAGCCGGCCCGCGCGTCCGAGCCGGCCCGCGCGTCCGACCCGGCCCGCGCGTCCGACCCGGCCCGCGCGTCCGACCGGTCCTCCCGCCCGCGCCGGGGGAGTCCCGGCGCTGCCCGCGGCCGGGTCAGGCCGCGTCGTGCAGCAGGGTGTGGAGCCGCATGATCGCGGCCCGGTCGTTCTCGAGCTCGAGCGAGGGGTAGGCCTGGCCGAAGGCGGCCCAGCGGTAGTCGACCCAGCGCGGCGCGAGCTCGAGGCCCTCCGGCGAGGGCGGCGTGCGCAGGCCGAAGTTCCACTCGATCACCTCCTCGTCCCCCACGAGCCAGCGGCCGGGGATCTGGAGGTCGATCAGGTCGAGGGGGCGCGCGATGCCGACCTCCTCGACCACCTCGCGGCGGATCGCCGCCTCGAGCTTCTCGCCGAAGCCCAGCGAGCCGTGCACCGGACCCCACACGCTCTCCAGGCCGCCCTCGCGCAGCAGCAGGTAGGAAGGCTCCGCATCGCGCAGGGCGTACACGAAGATCCGGATGCGGTGCAGCAGCTCACCCACGGCGCGGCCTCCCGGCGGCGGCAGGTTCCGTGCGCGGGGCGCGGGCGCGCGTCGCTCGAGCTCGCTCGTGCGCGACCGCGAACCCGGCGAGCGAGGCGGGCGCACGCCTGCATGCGCGCGCTCGTGCGCGCGGCGCGGGACGGATCGCGAGGACGCGGGGCGAATGCACGGGAGGTCTCGTGTAGTCCGGTCGCGCTCCCGTTCCCACCGAGTCTTCGGCGGACCGGTGCGCGCCTCCCCCTTCGCGGGCCCGCGCGGGCGAGCCCACACGGTTATCGTACCTCCGTCGCGCTCGCCTTGTGCAAAACCGAGGGGGCACCCGGCGCGTCCGGGCGCCCCCCGCGGTGCGTCAGAACGCGAGCTGCCAGCCCACGGTCGCGAGGAACGCCGTCGACAGCTGCGGGCCGTCCAGGTCCTCGTAGACCGGCGCGCCGAACTCGATCGCGAAGCGGTTGCCCGCGAGCACGCCGCCCTGCGCGTACCAGTTCAGGCCGACCAGGGCGTCGAGGCGGCTGCCCGCCTGCCGGTCGGGGTCCGCCGTGGGCACCATGTTCGGGTTCAGGTCCGGGTCGCTGCCCACGATGTTGCCCCACTGTCCCCAGCGCAGGCGGAACGAGGTGCTGAAGTCGCCCAGGCGGCGCGCGATCCAGCCGGTGGCGTCGAGGCGGTTGCCGCGGCGGTAGTCCTCGGAGTTCTCGCCGAGGTGCAGCCGCGCGATCCCCTGCGCGCCCCAGGACCACGCGCCGCTCTGCCCGAGGTACGTGACGCCGGGCAGCAGGTCGAACGTGCCCGTCCCGATCTGCATCGGGTACGGCAGCTTCGCGTCCTGCATGGCCGGGGTGTCGTCCCGCTCGTCGACCGAGCCCGTGGGCAGGCTCAGACCGAGGTTGGCGTGGGCGCGCTGGCCGTTCGCGTCGTGGAACTTCCAGAGACCGGCCACCTGGACGTCGCCCAGGCCGCTGGACTCGGTCGTGAACTCGGCCCCGCCCATCGTCAGGTGGTCCATCTCCATCTCGACGAACGGCACCATCGCGGCCAGCGTCCACGTGTCCGAGACGGCGTACATGCCGCCGACCATGAGCATGCGCATGTCCATCTCGAGCGGCGTGACCATGAAGCCCTCGGCGAACACGTCGTTCTTGCCGATGCGCTTCGTGCCGTCGCGGAGGCCGTCCATCGACATCTGCATGACGCGGACGGAGACCATCCACTCGCCGGCGGCGTGCGTGTGGTCGCCCATCACGCCGATCGGCGCGTGGCCGTCGGCGCGCGCGGCGGTCCAGGGGTCGCCCCCGTGGGCCGCGCCGAAGGACCAGGCGGCTCCGAGGGGCAGGGGTTCGAAGCCGCGCAGGTCCGCGCTCGACTGCGCGAGCCCGGCGGGGGCGAGGAGGAGCAGCGCGAGCGCTGCGACGGGGGGGCGATGCGATCGCTGTCGCATGGCGTTCCTTTCGGTGCGGCGCGGGGCTCCGCGGCGGCCGGACGTCCGGCGCCGCAGCGCGACGGCGGCCGAGAATCCGCGGAGCGAGGGTTCGTGCGGTGGGGAGCGCCGGTCGGCGCGAGGCCGTCCGGACGCGACGCGCCGTCCCGCGCGCGGGGGCGCGGTCCGGTCGCGGACGCCGGCGATTGCTCGCGCCTCGCACGGGGGCGAAGCGGTGGCCGCGGGCGTCGAGAGCGCGGGGCGCGGACGCGAGCGCGTCGGCCCCGGACCCGCGTCGGGTCCCGGAGCGCCGGCTCGAGCGCGCGCGTTCCCCTAGGGACGCGGCGGCGGCGTCTCCGGCTCCGCGCGCCGCGACGCCGGGCGGCGCTCTCCACCGCGGGCCGCGCGCCGCCCGGTGCGCGGGGGCACGGGCCGCGTCTCGGCGCGACCGATCCAGCGCTCGGGCCCCCGCACGTGCAGGGACCCCTCGCCGTGGCCGCCGCAGCCGCAGCTCGGCGCGAACGCCGGCGCCGCCGGGTCGCACGCGTCGGGCGCGCAGCAGCTGGGCTCCTCGACCGCGCAGCAGCAGTCGCCCTCGACGCAGCAACTCTCCTCCGGCGCCGGGGCGGAGATCGCCACCGGGGCCCGGAGGGTCGCCGCGGCGGCGACGGCGAGCACGAGGAGGATCCAGCGGAGGGCGCGCACGACCCGGGAGCATAGCCTCGGTCGCCGGATCCCGGCGCGCCCGCGGCGCTCCCGCCCGCCGGGGTGCCCGCGGCGATCCTGCCCGCCGGCGCGCCCGCGCCGATCCTGCCCTGGGAGCCGCGCGGGCGGGGTCCGGACCCGGACCGGGCTACTGCCGCAGCTCGACCAGCAGGTCGCCGATGCGGGCGCAGGGCTCCGCGGCGAGGGCGCGCGCGGCGGCCTCGGCGACGCTCGCCGGGGCGCGCTCGGGGTCGGCGCCCTCCAGCTCGAGCAGGCGCACGAACACGAGGTAGTCGAGCCCGCGGAACGGGTCGCGCGAGGTCCACAGCAGCTCGCGCCGCGCCGTCAGCGGGTCGCAGCCGGTGTGGTCCATGTAGGCGCGCACGATCTCGTCCAGCGGCGCGCTCTCCACGTGCAGGTCGATCGCGAGCACGAACCGCGCGGCGGCCAGCAGCTGCAGGCGCTGCAGGGCGTGGCGGTAGCCCGCGTCCTCGTCGGGGACCCAGCCCGCGACGCGCGCGACGTGGGTCGCGTACAGCCCGTAGCCCTCGACCGTGGTGCGGTTGGGGATCCAGCTGCGGGTCAGCGTCGTGCTGCGCGCGCAGGACTCGAGCAGTCCGGTCTCGCCCGTCGGCCCGTACCGCAGCGCCAGCGCGCGCTGCAGGTGCGGGTGCAGCCACCGCGCGCGGTCGACGCGCGCCGGCTGGGGCCACGGATTGGACGGCATGCCCAGCGCCAGGGTCCACCGCCCCGGCCCGGCGTTCAGCAGCTCGTACGGCTCGCCCGGCTGCTCCGCGCGCAGGCCCTCGACGCGCAGCTCCAGGTCCGGCGGCTGCGGCCAGGCGGTGCCCGCGACCAGGCCGCGCAGGCGCTCGCACTCGTCGAGGACGACGCGCTCGATCGCGCGCGGCCGGAACCTCGGCACGCGCTGCGGCAGCTGCGCCGACTCGACGGACAGCGCGCTCTGGAGGCGGCCGATGTGCGCGCGGGCGGCGAGCCGCTCCGCGTCGGGGTCGACCACGAGGCCGAGCCGCAGCTCGATCAGCTTCTCCCACAGGCCGCCGACCGGGCCGCGGATCTCGCCCGTCCGCTCGCCGACCCGCGAGTCCATCCACTCCGAGAACTGCTGCACGGCCTCGAGCGCGGCGAGGCGCCGGCGCTCGAACAGCTCGCGCTCCTCCTCGGTCCACTCCACGGCGCGCGCGCGCTCGGCCAGGTCGACCTCGATCAGCTCGACCAGCTCGCCGACGCGCTCGCGGCCCAGGTCGAGCCAGGCACCGACGGGCTGGCGGATGCTGTTGCGCGCTCCCTCGCAGGCGTCGGGCACCTTGGCGAGCAGGATCGCGAGGCGCTCCATGCGCAGGAAGCGCTGCGGGGCCTCGGGCTGCGCCAGCGAGCTCAGCGAGCGCAGGAGACCCTCGACGTAGTACGACGGGTCGGTGCGCTTGCGCGGCAGGGCCGCGAGCAGCATGCGCTCGCTCTGCAGCCAGCCCTCCAGCCACGCGGCCTCGCGCCGGCGCTCCGCGGGCAGCGCGCGCCGCTGGACCTCGACCAGGTCGAGGCTGGCCTCCTCGAGCGCGGACTCCCACTCGCCGAAGCGCGGTCCGGTGAAGCCCCCGAGGCCGCGCACCCGCTCGAACGCGCCGCGCTCCGCGGCCAGCCAGGGACGGAAGCGGATCAGGGCCTCCACGACGTCGCGCTCGATCGCGACCAGGCGCAGCTCCTCCTCGCGCGCGTAGACCTCGCGCCGCTCCTCGAGCCCGGGCGTCGCGTCGCGCCCGCCCGCGCCTCCGCCGCGCCGGCGCTTGCCCCGCTGGCCGCGCCCCCGGCCCCCCCGCGCGGGCGGCGACTCGTCCTGACCGGCCCCGGGCGCGTCCTGCGCGGCCGGCTCGGGGTCCTGGGCGAGCGGACCGGGGATCGCCGCGGAGCGCGGGGCCGCCGGCGC
>JAUIDW010000244.1 GCA_030428395.1 bacterium
CGCGCGCCCTCGGCGGCGACCGCGTCCAGGCGCGGCGTCGTGTCGCGCTCGTAGCCGTAGCACGACAGGCGATCGGCGCGCGTCGTGTCGTGCGTGATCAGGACGACGTTCGGCCGCGGCGCGTCGGCGCGCGCCGCGGGGGCGCCGCCGGCCGCGCCGGGACCGGCCGCCTCGCCGCCGCAGGCCGCCGCCGCGACGAGCGCCGCGAGGGCGCCGCCCCGGCCTCGCGCGGCCCTAGCCATCGTCCCCGTCGTCGATGTAGCCCAGCTCGCGCAGCGCGTCGCTGCGCTCGCCGTCCCCGGCGGCCTCGCCGAAGCCCTCGAGCACGAACGCGTCGCGGCGCTCGAGCTCCGCGCGCAGGCGCAGCCCCTCGGGGTGGTCGGGGCGGTACAGGTTCACGGCCTCGTCGGGGTCGGCGTCGAGGTCGTACAGCTCGCTCTCGTCGGGCCGCAGGGGCCGGAAGATCAGCTTCCAGCGCGCGTCCATCAGCACGTGCAGCAGGTCGTCCTGGGGGCGCTTCTCGAGCATGCGCGCGTTCGTGTCCCACAGGTTCAGCTGGTCCGCGTAGGCCAGGCGCGGCTCGTCGGGCTCGCCGGCGAGCAGCGGCACCAGGCTGCGCCCGTCCACCCCGTCGGGCACGGGCAGGCCGGCCAGCTCGAGCAGCGTGGGGAACACGTCGATGCTGCGCACCAGGTCGGGCACGGTCGTCGGCGCGACGCCCGGGCCGCGCAGGATCAGCGGCAGGTGGATCTGCTCCTGGTACAGGATGCGGTGCGCGTGCCAGTCGTGCTCGTACCAGCCCTCGCCGTGGTCGGAGGTGACGGCCACCAGCGTGTCGGCCGCCCGCCCGGAGGCGTCCAGGTGGTCGAGCACGCGGCCGAACTGCTCGTCCATGTAGGCGATCTCGGCGTCGTAGAGGGGCACGTTCCAGGTCGTGGCGCGCTCGAAGCCCGGCACGAAGCGGCGGACGTGCTCGACCGGCGGCAGCAGGTTCGGGTCGTGCGGGTCCCAGTAGTGGATCCACAGGAAGAACGGCTCGTCCACCGTCTCCAGCCACGCCAGCGCGGCGACGGTCGTGTCGTCGGAGCGCCGCTGGAAGCGGTTGGTGTCCCAGCCGGCGAAGCCGTCCTGGTCCTGCATCTTGCCCTCGGCCGGCTCGCCGATGCCGTTGTCGAAGACGTCGAAGCCGCGGTCGAAGCCGAACTCCTCCGACACCGGGTAGGCCGACAGGAACGCGCCGGTCGCATAGCCCTCCGCCCGCAGCACCGACGCCAGGGTCGGGACGTCGTCCGGCAGGCGGTAGCCGGCGGCGGCGAACAGCACGCGCACGCCGTGGTTCTGGGGCTCGCGCCCCGAGAAGATCGAGGCGTGGGAGACCGGGGTGACCGCCGCGGAGGAGATGCAGAGGTCGAAGCGGGCGCCCTCGCGCGCCAGGCCGTCCAGGCGCGGGCTCGTGTTCTTGCCGTAACCGTAGCAGCCCAGGTGGTCGGCCCGGGTGGTGTCCAGGGTCACGAGGACCACGCTGGGGCGCTCGGGAGCGGGGTCGGAGCAGCCGCCGAGCCCGACCGCGAGCGCCAGGGAGAGCGCGAGCGGGCCGGCGCGGCGGCGCGTCGGGTGCGAGGGGGAGGGTCGTCGCATGGGGGGGGACGCGAAAAGCGGCGGGTCAGGCTATCACCGCGCCGGGGCCGGGTCGTACGCGCTCCGCGGATCTCCGCCACGCCGCGCGACGCCGTCTACGGGGCTGCGGCGCGGCCGTTGGTCGCGCCCGTCTCCCATCGGATCCGACCGGGTCCGACCGGGAGCGCGCCGCGGCCGCGCGCCCGGCGCGCGGCGGAGTCCGCGAAAACGTTTCGGCTCGCGGAGCCCTCCCGCCGAAGATCCCGATCCCTCCCGGGTCCGCCGATCCGCACCTCGCGGCCCGATCCCGACCGTCTCGACTCCGACCTTTCCGATCCCGGCCGCCCGCGCGGCGCGGCCCGCGCCCCCGGGCGCCGGGCGGAGCCGCCGGACGACCGACCGCCGCGCGGCGCGTGCCGCGCCTCCCTCTCGCAGCTACGATACCGCCCCCATGGCCCTGCTCGACACGACTCGCTCCCGCCTCGCCCTCCTCGTCGCCTGCTCCCTCGTGCCGCTCGCCTGCGGCGGAGAGGGCGCCGGCTCGGCCCCGGCCGGCCCGCGCCACGCGGTGCAGTACTACGACGAGGCCCAGACGATGAAGCTCGAGGAGGGCGACTACGTCGACGACCGCCGCGAGGGCGAGTGGACCACCTGGCACCAGAACGGGCAGGTGTTCATGCGCGGGACCTACCGCGCCGGGCAGCAGGAGGGACCCTGGCAGTTCTGGCACCCCAACGGGCGCAAGCAGAAGGAGACGACCTACGTCGCCGGCAAGGAGGAGGGCCCCACCAAGATGTGGGCCGAGGACGGCACGCTGGTCGAGGAGGGCAGCCACGTCCAGGGGCGCCGCGACGGCGAGTGGATCACCTACCACCCCAACGGCGAGCGCGCCCAGCTGTCGACCTTCGCCGACGGTCTCGAGCACGGCGAGTGGAAGGCCTGGCACGACAACGGCCAGCTCAGCCTCCAGGGGCGCTACGAGCACGGCCTCGAGGAGGGCCCCTGGCCGGCCTGGCACCCCAACGGGAAGAAGGCGCGCGAGGGCTCCTACGTCGCCGGCAAGAAGCAGGGCGTGTGGACCCAGTGGCACGAGAACGGCCAGGTCGAGCAGCGCTGCGAGTTCGAGGACGACCAGGTGTCGGGGAAGTTCGAGCGCTTCCACCCGAACGGCCAGCTCATGGAGGTCGCCGAGTTCGTCGACGGCGAGCCCGTCGGCGAGCTGAAGGGCTACCACGAGGACGGGTCGCTGCGCGAGGAGGGGCAGTACGAGGACGGCGTCCGCTCCGGCACGTGGGTGAAGTACCACCCCGGCGGCGCGAAGGCCCAGTCGGGCGAGTACGTCGAGGGGCTCGAGCAGGGCACCTGGACGAGCTGGCACCCGAACGGGCAGAAGGCCGAGGAGGGCGAGATGAAGGACGGCCGCCCGACCGGCGAGTGGACGCTCTGGTACGAGGACGGCGCCGTCTACGAGTCCGGCTCGTTCGCGGACGGGTTCCGCTCCGGCGAGTGGACGACCTTCTGGCCCGGCGGGCAGAAGCAGAAGTCGGGCACGTACCAGGAGGGCCTCGAGGAGGGCGTCTGGACCTTCTGGCACGAGAACGGCCAGAAGAGCGAGGAGGGCACCATGACCGAGGGCAAGCCCACGGGGACGTGGACGGCCTGGCACGAGAACGGCCAGACCTCCCAGACCGTGACGATGCGCGATGGCCTGCCCGAGGGCGAGTGGAAGCTCTGGCACCCCAACGGTGAGCCGCTCGGCCAGGGCCAGGCGGTGGCCGGCAAGCAGGTCGGCAAGTGGACCTTCTGGACCGACACCGGCGCCAAGGAGAAGGAGGGCTCCTTCGAGGACGGCCGCGAGTCGGGCGTCTGGACGTTCTGGGACGACTCGGGCGAGGTCGACACGGCGCGCTCGGGCGTGTACGCCGACGGCGTGAAGGTCGGCGAGGGCTAGGCGGGCGCCGCCCCGCCACGTCGGGGCCGGCCGCGACGCGTCCCCGCGACGCCGCACCACCATGGAGCCCCGCGCGCCCGCCCCCCCGCCTCCGCGAAGCACCGGGATCCCCGGCGTCGCGTGGCTCGCGCTGGTGCCGTTCGCGGCGCTCGTGGTCGCGTTCGCGTTCCTGACCGACGACGGGTTCATCTCGTTCCGCTACGCGAAGCACCTCGCCGCCGGCCACGGGCTGGTCTTCAACGTCGGCGAGGACCCGCGCGTCGAGGGCTACTCGAACCTGCTGTGGGTCCTGTGGCTCGCCGTGTTCGAGCGCGCCGGGCTCGACGTGACCGTGTGGGCCAACACGTCCTCGGCGCTGTGCGGCGCGGCGCTCGTGCTGGTCTTCGGCCGGCTCGCGGCGCGGCGCGTCGCGCCCGGCGGCCCGGTGCTCGCCGCCACCGTGCTCTTCGCGGCGACGCTGCCGCCGCTGGCGGTCTGGTCCACCGGCGGCCTGGCCACCATGCCGTTCGCGCTGGTGGTGCTGCTGGTCTTCGACGCGCTGCTGGGGGAGGAGGGGCGCCCCCGCACCGCCCGCGCCGCGGCGCTGGCCGTCGTGGCCGTGCTTTTGCGCGCCGACGGCTTCGTATGGCTGGGCCTGGTGCTGGCCGGCGGGCTGATCTCGGCCCGCGTCCAGCGCCGCCCGCAGCTGGCGCGCGCGACCGTCGCCGTGGGGCTCGCCACCGCGGTCGCGTTCCTGGCGGTCACCGGCTGGCGCCTGGCGTACTACGGCGACTGGCAGCCCAACACCGCGCGCGTGAAGGTCGGGATGAGCGCCATGACGCTCGAGCGCGGCGCGAAGTACGTCGGGACGATGCTGGCGACGTTCCCGGCGCTGCTCGTGGCGCTGGTGCTGCCCCTCGCGCGCCCGGGCCGGCCGCGCTGCGGGCTGGCGCTCGCGAGCGCCGGGATCGCCCTGGGCGGCATGGCCTACTGCGTCGCCGTCGGCGGCGACTACCTGACCATGGGCCGCTTCCTCGTCCCCGCGCTGCCGTTCTTCGCGCTGCTGCTCGGCGTGGGCCTGCAGCGCCTGGCGTCGGGTCCGGCCGGACGGCGCGCGGCGCTGGGCCTGGCGGGGCTGTGCGTGGCGGGCAGCGTCCTGCCTGGCTTCGGCGTCCACGTGACGCCGCTGGCGCTGCGCGAGGCGCTGCACTTCCGCTGGAAGCGCGCCAACGACAAGTACCAGAGCGAGCACCGCGAGTGGGTCGGCACCGTGCGCGTCAACGCGCGCCGCCGCGAGCTGGGCCGCGCCCTGGGCCTCTTCACGCAGCCGGGCGAGTCGATCGTCCTGAAGGCCGTGGGGGCCGCGGGCTACTACTCGGAGCTCTTCGTCCACGACCAGTGGGGCCTGGTGGACCGCGAGGTCGCCCTGCGCGCGGACACGCCACGCGTGCGCAGCTCGCCCGGGCACGACAAGGGGGTCGAGAAGGAGTTCTTCCTGCCCCGCAGGCCCACGTACTATCACGCCCTCGTGGTCGACGCCGGCGGCGACCCGCGCCCGCCCGCCGACCTGACCGTGCCGGTCGTGGTCGAGGCGCATCCGCTGCCGGTCGAGCAGGGCTTCGACCCCGACCGCGAGCTCTGGCTGTACCGCATCGTCTACGACGACTGACCCCACCCCGCCATGACCGGACGCCTCCGCCACGGCACGTCGAGCTGGTCCGAGAAGAGCTGGGACGGCGTCTTCTACCCGCGCGGGATGCCGGCGGGCGAGTACCTGGCGCACTACGCCACGCAGTTCGACGCCGTCGAGGCCGACGTGACGTACTACCGCGTCCCCGACCGGACGATGGTCGAGCGCTGGCGCGCGCGCACGCCCGGGGATTTTCGCCTGTGCGCCAAGTTCCCGCGCTCGATCGTGCACGCCGGCGAGGGGCCGCGGCCGGACGGGGCGCGCGTGCTGGTGCCGGAGCACGCGGCGGACGACACCGGGCGCTTCCTCGACGCCATGGGGCGCCTGGGCGACCGCTGCGGGCCGCTGGTGCTGCAGTTCCCGTACTTCAACCGCCAGGCCTTCCCCGGGCCCGAGCCGTTCCTCGAGCGGCTAAACGCGTACCTCGGTGACCTGCCGGCGCAGTTCCGCTACGGGGTCGAGGTGCGCAACGAGAGGTGGATCGACGCGCCGCTGCTCGACCTGCTGCGGCGCCACCGCGCGGCGCTCGTGTGGCTCGACCTGCACTACGTCGCGCCGCCCTGGGTGCTGGAGCGCAAGCACGATCTGGTGACCGCCGACTTCGTCTACGCCCGCCTGATCGGCGACCGCAAGGCGGTCGAGGCGCGGACGAAGACCTTCGACCGCGTGGTGCTCGACCAGGGCCCGCGGCTGGCGCGCTGGGCCGAGGTCCTGCGCGCCGCCCTGGGCCGCGTGCCGGAGGTGTACGCCTTCGCCAACAACCACTACGCCGGCCACGGGCCGGCCACGATCCGCGACCTGGCCGCGCGCGTCCTGGGGGAGTCTCCCGGAGAATCCGGAGCGCGCGCCAAGGACGCGGCCGGCGGCGGCGTTGTCCCCGCCGACGACGACCCGGAGCCCGAACGATGACCCGACCCGACCGCCCTGGCCGCCCCGACTCCCGCGCGCCGCGCGCCGCCGCGCTGCTGGCCTGCCTGGCCGCCCTGCTGGCCGTCCCCGCGGCGCCCGGAGCAGCCGCCGGGCCCGCCCCCCGCGGACCCGCGGCGGTCCAGGACGCCGCCGCGCAGCTCGCGCAGGCCGAGCGCCTGCACGCGCGCGGCTCCTGGGAGAAGGCGAGCGCGGCCTACGCCGCGCTCGACCTCGAGGCGCTCTCCCCCACGCAGCGGCGGCTGGTGCGCGCGCGGCGGGCGGACTGCCGCTGGCGCTCGGCCACGTCGTCGGAGGCGGCGGACCGCAGCGAGCTCGAGGGCGCCCGCACCGAGCTGCTCGCGCTGATCGAGGAGACCGAGCGCGTCGAGGACCGCGACGAGGCCTGGATCGAGGCGACCGAGTCGCTGGCGGACTCCTACTGGCTGCCGGCCTCCGTGCAGGACTTCGGCAACGCCTGGCCGTTCTACCGCAACGCGCTCGAGCACTGGGCCGCGTCCAGCGACCTCGAGGCGGCGCGCCGCCGCTACCTCGACCTCGTGTTCCGCGCGGCCGAGCCGCCGCACGCCCAGGGCAACTACTGGCGCGTCACGCAGGTGCCGCTCGAGGTGCTCGAGAACGCGCGCCGCATCGCGGTCGAGCGCGACGACCGCTCGCGCGCCGTCTTCTACCTGGCCTACGCCCTGCGCCAGCGGGGCCACGACGCGCGGGGCCAGCGCAGGCTTCGGGCGCTGTTCGACGAGGCCCTCGACCTCGGGCCCGGCGCGGCCTGGTACGACGACGCGCTGTGGACCTACGCCCTGTGGCTCGAGCGGGCCGGCCGTACCGTGGTCGAGGAGGACGGCACCCGCCGCGTCGAGGCCGACTACCCCGCCGCGCTGGTGCTGTACCGGCGCCTGGTCGCGGAGTTCGGCGAGGGCGAGAGCGCCTGGCGCGACAATGCCGAGCGCCAGATCGAGCGCATCACCGCCCCGGAGCTCTCGGCCGCGGTGGGGCACACGTTCCTGCCGGGCTCGGAGGTCGAGGTGCACCTGCGCTGGCGCAACGTGGCGGCCGTCGAGCTCGCGCTGTACCCCGTGGACCTGCTGGCGGACGTCGACCTGCAGGGGAAGACCCCGGTGGGCTACTGGCTCGACACGATCGCCCTCGAGGGTCGTGCCCCGCGCGTCACCTGGCGCCACGCCACCGGCGACGACGGGCGCCACGCCCAAGGCCAGGCGCGGATCTCCCCGCCCGCGGCAGGCGGCGAGCCCGGCCTGCCGGTGGGCGCGTACGTGCTGGTCGCGCAGGCCGCCGGGCGGACCGTGCGCGAACTGGTGCTCGTCTCCGACGCCGCGCTGGTCGTGAGCACGGGCGCGAGGGGTGCGGGCGTGGCCTACGCCTGCGACGCCGTGACAGGCGCCCCGCTGGAGGACGCCGAGCTGCGCCTCTGGACCCGGGACCGGCCCGAGAAGCTGTGGGCCTGGACCGCCACGTCCCCGCAGCGCCTGGACGCGCCGGGCACCTTCAGCGTCGAGCTGCCCGCGGCCGACGGCTCGACCCAGTTCCTCGTCCTGCTGCGCCGCGGCGGCCGGCAGGCCCTGGCGCTGGGCAACGCGTGGCTGCCACATCGCGGCGAGCTGCCCTGGAAGATCCACGTGGCCACCGACCGGCCCGCCTACCGGCCCGAGGACACCGCGCGCTTCAAGGTCGTCGCGCGCACGCTCGCGGACGGGGCCTACGCGACGCCCGCCGGCGCCGAGCTGGGCTACCGCATCGTCGGCCCGCGCGGCGACGAGGTCGCGGCGGGCACGCTGACGCTCTCCGCCTTCGGCGGCGCCGACGGCGAGCTGGCCCTGGCGCCGGAGATGGCCCTGGGCGAGTACCGCGTCGAGTTCACCGCCGGCAACCGCGGCGTGGGCGGCGCGACGCTCTTCCGGCTGGAGGAGTACCGCCTGCCCGAGTTCCGCGTGTCGGTCGAGACGCCGCGCGACGAGGACGGCGTCCCGCGCGTGTTCCGCCCGGGCGACGCCGTCGAGGCGGACGTGGTGGTCGAGTACTACGCCGGCGGCGCCGTGGCCGACGCCGAGTGCGTGGTCGAGGTGCTGCAGCGCCCCTGGCGCGCGGTCTGGCCGGTCGAGCGCG
>JAUIDW010000245.1 GCA_030428395.1 bacterium
AGACGAGCGAGACGAAGCTGCTGGAGAGCGTGCTCGCGTGGATGACGCGGTTCAGGCGCGCGAGCGCGTGGCCGGCGCGCACGTCCTTGTCCATGCCCATCCGCAGGCCGACGACGACGTCGCGCACGAGCAGCGCGGCGGGCAGCCCGTGCCCGCTGGCGTCGCCCACCGCGACGCCCAGGGTGTCGGCGTCGAGCGGCAGGTAGTCGAAGAAGTCGCCCCCGACCTCCTCGGCCGGGATGGAGACGCCCGCGACGTCGTAGCCCGGCAGCTGCGGCGGGGCGGCGGGCAGCAGGCTGCTCTGGATCTCCGCCGCCTCCTGCAGCGACTGCCCGAGGCGCTGCTCGAGCAGGCGCGAGGTCAGCGTCGAGTGGATCGCGCCCAGGACGAACTCCAGCTCGTCGGTCTCGCGGTGCCCGTCGAAGAAGAAGAGCAGCAGCTGGCGCGGGGCCGCGCCGTCGATCAGCAGCGCCGCGGCCTGGCCCCCGGGCGGGGGCTCGATGCCCAGGGCGTCGGGCTCGTCGAAGAGAGCGAACCAGCGCTGGCGCAGGCTCTCGACCAGCGGCTCGGTCGAGTCCAGGGACGCGGGGCCGGCGCCGCCGCCCTCGCCCAGGTCCTCGATCAGCCGGAAGCGGCCGCCGATCTCGGCGTAGACCCGGACGGTGGCCAGGCCGAGGTCGGTGTGGAAGCGCTCGTGCAGCTCGGCCAGGAAGGCCTCGACGTGGTGGCCCGGCTCCACGGGGTGGCGCAGGGCCGCGAACAGGGTGTCCAGCTCGCGGTAGACCCGCTTCGGCTGCAGGCCGAGCAGGCGCGCGGGGGCGGGCGAGAGGTCGAGGACGCCGGGACCTTCGGTGGCTTCGGGCATGGGCTGTCGACAGTCCCTGGAAACGTCGGCTCGCCGCGTGAAGAAGCCGTCAAGGCCGCGCGAAGCCCGGGCAGAGTTTCGCGGCCGGGCGGGAAGAGCCCCCGCGGCTCCTCGGCGCGGCCGGTCGGTTCCGGGCCCGGACGGCCTCAGCGCGGGAGCAGCGCCGCGATGCGCACGGGCCCGCCGCTCCCGCCGCGGATCTTCATGGGCAGGGCGAGCACGGAGAAGCCGCGCGCCGGCAGGCGGTCGAGGTGCGCCACGTTCTCGAGGGCGGGCACGTTCGCCTCGAACAGGATGCAGTGGGCCTCGAAGCCGGTGGACGGGCCGTGGTCGATGCTGGCGGTGTCCAGGCCGACCGCGCCGATCGAGCGCTCGGTCGCGAGCCAGCGCGCGGCGTCGGGGTGGAGGCCGGGGAAGTGCAGCTTCGCCACGGCCCCCGCGCCGCGCTCGGCGGTGCCCAGGTAGCGCTCGCGGTCGGGCCAGAAGCGGCCGAAGCCCGTGCGCAGCAGGACGATCGCCCCGTCGGGGATCGGGCCGTGCTCGCGCTCCCAGGCCTGCAGCTCGGCGGTGGTGACGCGGTGGTCGCGGTCGCGGGCGCACGCCTCCGCGACGTCGACGACGACGCCCGGTCCGACGAGCTGCTCCAGCGGGACCTCGTCCAGTGCGCGGCGGCCCTCGGCGAAGTGCACGGGCGCGTCGATGTGCGTCCCGCCGTGCTCGGCGGTGCAGAACGAGTTGGCCTCGTAGTAGAAGCCGCCCTCGGTCCAGCCGCGGGCGTCGATCTGCAGGCGGAAGCCCTCCGCCGTCGGCCAGTAGATCGTGTCGGCGTCGTAGGCGTGCGTCAGGTCGACCACGACGTGGTCCGCGAGCGGGTCGGTGTCCGGCTCCCCGGGAGCGGCGCAGCCGGCGACCAGCGCGAGCGCGAGGAGGAGGGGGCGGGGCGAGGTCATGACGGTCTCCGGGTCGGCTTCGAGGTTCGCGATCGGCGGTCGCGGCCGGGGTCCGCACTCGGGCAGCGGGCTCGGCGGCCGGACGTCGAGCATGCCGACTCGGGGGTCCCGGGGCACGGCTCGCCTACGGCGAGCCGTGGTCGACGATCCGCGCGGGGCCGAGGTCGGCCGCCAGCCGGGCGGCCACGGCGCGGGCGCCCTCGGGGCCGAGGACGTTCGCGAGGGACGCCAGCGCGTCCGCGGCGGCGCCGGTCGGGGCGACGGCGGACGTGCAGGCCCCGCCGACCAGGGCGCGTCCGGTGCGGGGGTCGAGCACGTGGGAGTGGCGCGCGCCGTCGACCTCGACGAACTGCTCGGCGTCGCCGGAGGTCGCGACGGCCTCGCGGGCGAGCTCGAGGTCGACCGTGTCGGCGCCGCAGCCCGCGCGCACGCGCCAGCCCGCTCGGCCCGGCGGCGGGGCGCCGCAGACCAGGTCGCCGCCGACCTCGACCAGGGCGCGGTCGAGCCCGCGGGACGCCAGCGCCGCGAGCGCCGCGTCGGCGGCGAGCCCCTTGCCGACCGCGCCGAAGTCCAGCGCCATGCCGGGCCGCGCGAGGCGCGCGGTGCGCGCGCCCGCGTCGAGCTCGATCCCGCGCCAGCCGACGAGGTCGTGCGCCGCGGCCAGCGCGGCCTCGTCGGGCAGCCCGCCGGCGCGCCGCGCCTCGCGCCACAGCCGGGTCAGCGGGCCGACGGTCACGTCCAGGGCGCCGTCGCTCGCGCGCGCGAGCCGCACGGCGAGCTCCAGCGCGTCGTACAGGTCGGCGGACACGGCGACCGGCGGCCCGCCGGCCGCCGCCGCGAGCCGCGTGGCCTCGCTGTCGCGGGCGTGGTCGGACAGGGCGTGCTCGAGGTCGAGCATGCGCTCGAAGCCCGCCGCACAGCCCGCGCGCGCGGCCTCCTCGTCGGGGGCCCAGGCGACGATCCGCGCCTCGACCCCCATCACCACGCGCCTATACTCGAAGCGCTCGAGCGCCGCGTCCGGCTCCGGTGGGGCCGCGCACGCGACCGCGGCGAGCGCGAGCGCCCCCGCGCGCCACGATCCGATCCGCGAGCTCCTCCACCCCATATGACGACGCGTCTCCTGCTGCTGCTCGCGTGCGCGCTGGCCCCCGTTCCGCGGGTCGCGCAGGAGCCGGAGCCCGGCGCGCCCGGCGAGGCGGAGACCGACGGCGCGCCCGCGAGGTTCGTCGCCACCCTACCCGGCACGACGGCCACGCTCGACATGGTGCTGGTCCCCGCCGGCGAGCTCGTCGTCGGGGGCCGCGGCGGCGACCGCGAGCGCACCGTCGCCGTGGACCGCCTGTGGTTCAGCGCGACGGAGGTGCCCTGGGAGGTCTTCGACGCCTTCGTGTTCGAGGAGCTGGAGGACGGCGCCGCCCGCGACGTCGACGCGCTCGCCCGCCCCACCGTGCCGTACATCGCCATCGACCGCGGCTTCGGCCACGACGGCTACCCGGCGCTGTCGATGTCGTACGGCGGCGCGCTCGCCTTCTGCGAGTGGCTGTCCGCCCGCACCGGCCGCGCGTGGCGCCTGCCCACCGAGTGGGAGTGGGAGCACGCCTGCCGCGCCGGCTCGACCGCGGCGTGGAGCGTGGGCGACGACCCCGCGGCGCTGGACGCGGTGGCGTGGTTCCGCGACAACGCCGACCGCTCGACGCACCCGGTGGGCGAGAAGGAGCCCAACGCCTTCGGGCTGTTCGACGTGCACGGCAACGTCGGCGAGTGGGCCACCGGCGACGACGGCGAGCCGGTCCTGTGCGGCGGCGCCTACTCCGACCGCGCCGAGCGGCTGCGGTGCGACGCACGCCGCCGGCCCCACGGCAGCTGGAACGCGTCCGACCCGAACCTGCCGAAGAGCGTGTGGTGGCTCGCGGACGCGCCCTTCGTGGGCCTGCGCCTGGTCTGCGAGCCCGCCGCGGACGAGTGACGCGCCCCCCGGGGCCGGACGTCGCCCCGCGGCCCGGACCGCGGCGCGCGCGCCCTATACTCGGCGCCCCCGCCCGACCTGCCCCAGGAGCTCCCCATGCCCGCCCCGCGCCCGTTCTCGCCCCGCGTCTCGCGCCGCCGCTTCCTCCAGGGCACCGCCGCCGTGCCGCTCGTCCCGCTGGTCGCCGGCGCGCGCCGCCCGCAGCCGCACCGCGACGACCCCGACGTGCTGCGCGTCGGCCTGGTCGGGTGCGGCGGACGCGGGACCGGCGCGGCGTCCCAGGCGCTGAAGGCCGAGGACGGCACCGTCGTGCTGACGGCGGTCGCCGACGTGTTCCCCGAGCGCATGGAGAGCTGCCTCGAGAACCTGCGCAACGCCCTGGGCGAGGAGCGCGCCGGCCGCGTGCAGGTCGAGCCCGACCGCCGCCACGCCGGGTTCGACGGCTTCCGCGAGCTGATGGCCGGCGACGTCGACGTCGTGCTGCTGGCCTCGCCGCCGCACTTCCGCCCGGCCCAGCTGGCCGCGGCCGCCGAGCGCGGGCTGCACGTCTTCGCCGAGAAGCCCTGGGCCGTCGACGCGCCCGGCATGCGCAGCGTGATGGCGTCGGTCGAGCAGCTGCGCGCGCAGCGCAAGGCGATCGTGTCGGGCTTCTGCTGGCGCTACAACGCGCCGCACCGCGAGCTGTGGAAGCGCGTGCACGACGGCGCCCTGGGCGAGATTCGCTCGTACTACAGCACGTACAACGCGAGCCCGCTGTCCACGCACCCGCGCGAGGCCGAGTGGGACGACATGACGTGGCAGCTGAAGAACTGGCAGCACTTCCTGTGGCTGTCGGGCGACCACATCGTCGAGCAGGCCGTGCACAGCCTGGACAAGATGGCCTGGACGATGCGCGACGCGCCGCCCGAGAAGTGCGTCGCGATCGGCGGCCGCCAGGCGCGCACCGAGCCCGAGCACGGCAACGTCTTCGACCACTTCTCCGTCACGTGGCAGTACCCCGGCGAGGTGCAGGCCTTCCACATGTGCCGCCAGATGGCCGGGTGCGCCAACGACAACAGCGACTGGATCCACGGCGAGAAGGGCGTGGCCACGATCCGCGCCGGCGCCGGGATCTACGAGATCAGCGGCGAGAACGAGTGGTTCTGGGAGGGCGAGGGCAACGACATGTACCAGCAGGAGCACGACGACCTGTTCGCGTCGATCCGCGCCGGGACCCCGGTCGACGACGGCGACTGGGCCGCGAAGAGCTGCATGCTGGCGATCATGGGCCGCATGGCGGCCTACACCGGGCAGGAGATCCGCTGGGAGCAGGCGCTGGCGTCCGAGGACGCCCTCGGGCCCGTCGAGTACGCCTTCGGCCCGCTCGAGTTCCGCCCGGTGCCCGTGCCGGGCAAGACGAAGTTCGTGTAGCCGCCGCGCGGCGGAGCCCGCCCGGTGCGGGCCCCGCCGGCGCGCGCCGCTACGGCAGGATCACGAAGCGGATCCCGTCGGACAGCCCGTCGCCGAACCCGGCCGGGTCGGCGGGGTCGCGCTGGCGCCACTGCGCGGTGACGACGCGCCCGGGCGTCAGGCTGGGGTCGGCGCCGCCCTGGATCGTCTTGTTGAAGTTGCGGCGCAGGATCCAGCCCGAGCAGCCGCCGCCGGGGTTCTTCGGCGTCTTCGCGGTCGTGCGCACGAAGGGCGCCTTCACGCACAGCTTGCCGCCGTGGAACGCGAGGTTGGCCTTCTTGAACGAGTAGATGATGAACCCGCTCTCGCCCGGCACCACGTCGTTCGCCGTGATGTCGAAGGACGCCGTGCTGGTGGCGCTGGGCGCGCCGACGCTGGTCAGGAACGGGACGCAGCCCGCCGAGTTCGTCTTGCCGGTGCAGTACGTCAGCGCCGGCTCCAGCCGGTAGACCACCTGCGGCAGGGTGCAGTACAGCTCGTTCCTGTAGAGCGCGAGCTGGCCCACGACGGCCCCGGAGTCCCCGAACCCGCCGTTGCCGGGCCCGGGCGCGCCCGGGTCGACGCGCGTCCAGGTGGTGCCGGTCTCGTAGCGCCACACCTCCGCGCCGGTGGCGGCGTTGAAGGTCGTCGCGTACAGGTCGCCGCCCCACTCCTCGAGCGTGGCGACCGCCAGGTTGGCGGCGGCGCCGAAGCCGGCCGGCGAGACCTGCACGAAGGTCGAGCCGCCGTCGAAGCGCCACACCTCGCCGCCGACCGAGGGGTCGGCGATCGTCCCGAGGTACAGGGCCCCGCCGTACGCCGTCACCGGCTCGATGTCGGCGTTGCGCGCGTCGCCGAAGCCGTCGGCGTTGCGCTGGACCCAGCTCGTGCCGCCCTGGTACTCCCAGACCTCCGTGCCCGTCGCGTAGTTCTCGGTGCCCGCGTACAGCACGTTGCCGTGCACGTACAGGCTGGCGGACTCGTTGTCGACGCCCGACGCGTCGAAGCCGCTGCCCGGGTCGACTCGCGTCCAGGTCGTGCCCGACACGTAGCGCCACACCTCGCAGCCGGTGACGAAGTTGTACGTGCTGGCGTAGAGGTTGCCGTTCCAGAACTCGAGGTCGCACTCGGTGTTGTTCGCGTTGCCCAGCCCGCCGGTGGCGATCGGCGTCCAGGACGAGCCGCCGTTGTAGCGCTGCACGCCGAAGCCCGTGACGAAGTTGAACGTGATCGCGTAGAGCGTGCCGTTCACGACCAGCAGCACGCCGTCGGCGTTGAAGGCGCTGCCGAAGCCGTCGACGTTCACCTGCGTCCACGTGGCGCCGTCGTGGCTCCACACCTCGAGCCCCGTGGCCGAGTTGCCGGCCGCGACGAACAGGTTGCCTCCGAAGATCGCGGCGCCCTGCAGCTCGGTGTTGTTGGCGTCGCCGAAGCCGCCGGTGCTGCTCGGCGTCCAGGGGCCGACGCCGTCGTAGCGCCAGACCTCCATCCCGGTGGCGGTGTTCAGCCCGGCCGAGTACAGGAAGCCCCCGTACTCGAGCGAGCCCAGCTCGTCGTTGTTGAGGTTGCCGAAGCCGGGCGCGCTGGTGGCGGTCCAGGTCTGCGCCAGGCCGGCGGGGGTGGCCAGCGCGAGGGCGGCGGCCAGGAGGAAACGGGTCCGCGACATCTGAGGGATCTCCGTACGCGGGATCCGGGCGCGCGCGGGGTCGCGCGGCACCCGTCGGACTCTCCAGCCACCTAGACTGTACGCGACTTCGCCCGTCCTGAGCAGGGGGTCGCGGCGCGCCGCCCGGTGCCGACCCCGTTCCGACTCCGCCCCGTCCGCGTCCAGCCCCGAGGACCCGCCGTGACCGCACGCACGCCTTCGACTCCCGCTCGCCTCGCCCTCGCCGGGGCGCCGTCGCGCCGTCGCCTGCTGCAGGCCGCCGCCGTGCTCGCCGCCGCGCGCCTCGCGCACGCGGCGCCGGGCGCGCGGGCCCCGCGCCTGCGCAAGTGCCTGAAGATCGGGATGATCCAGGAGGGCGACACGCTCGCGGAGCGCTTCCGCGTCGCGCGCGAGGTCGGCTTCGAGGGCGTCGAGCTGGACAGCCCGAACGACCTGTCGCTGGACGAGGTGCTGGCCGCCAGGGAGGCGACGGGGATCGAGGTCCCGGGCGTGGTCGACTCGCTGCACTGGCGCAAGCCGCTGTCCTCGCCCGACGCGGACGTGCGCGACGCCGGGCGCGCCGCGCTCGAGACGGCGCTGCGCGACGCCGCGGCCTACGGCGCGTCGACGGTGCTGCTCGTGCCCGCGGTCGTGAACCAGCGCGTGCCCTACGACGCCGCCTACGAGCGCTCGCAGGCGGAGATCCGCGCCGTCCTGCCGCTGGCCGAGGAGCTCGGCGTGAAGATCGCGATCGAGAACGTGTGGAACCAGTTCCTGCTGTCGCCGCTCGAGGCCGCGCGCTACGTCGACGAGCTCGAGAGCCCGATGGTCGGCTGGTACATGGACGTCGGCAACGTCGTCAACCACGGCTGGCCCGAGCAGTGGATCCGCATCCTGGGCCCGCGGATCCTCAAGCTCGACGTGAAGGAGTTCAGCCGCAAGAAGCGCGACGACGACGGCCTGTGGGAGGGCTTCCGCGTCGAGCTCGGCGAGGGCGACTGCGACTGGCCCGCCGTGCTGGCGGCGCTCGACGAGGTCGGCTACTCCGGCTGGGCCTCCGCCGAGGTGCCGGGCGGCGACCGCCGGCGCCTGGCGGACGTCTCGCGCCGCATGGACCGCGTCCTCACCCCGGCCTGAGCGCTCCGCGCGGGTTTGCGGCCATCGGCGCCAACCCGGGCCGCGGCCGCGCCGTTAGCATCGCAGAGGGACGCGGCGGCGCGCGCCGCGTCCCCGGCCCATGCTGCGCCGGCTCGCGATCCTCGCCCCGCTGCTCGCCCTCCTCGGCGCGGCGCTCTGGTACGCGCGGCTCGAGCCCGAGCCCGCCGCGACCGTCGCGCCGGACGCCCTGACCCGCCCGGCGCGCGACGCCGGGGCGACGCCCGCGGAGCCGCGCGGCGACGGGCCGGCCACGCCTGGGCACCCGG
>JAUIDW010000246.1 GCA_030428395.1 bacterium
GACCGGCCATGCGCAGGTGCAGGATCAGCACCTGCGAGATGCAGATCAGCAGGGCGCCGTTCTCCTTGGGGTCCCAGCCCCAGAAGCGGCCCCAGCTGTCGTTGGCCCAGATGCCGCCGAGGATCGTGCCGACCAGCGAGAAGAGCAGGCCGAAGCACAGCACGCCGTACACCATCCGGCCCAGCGTCGCGAAGAAGGCGCGGTCGGCGCGCCGCACGCCCAGCGCCTTCGCCAGCACGTACAGGCTGCCCAGCAGCGCGGCCAGCATGCCGGCGGAGTAGCCGATCGTGATCGTCGTCACGTGCGTCGCCAGCCAGAAGTTCGTGTCCAGCACGGCGACGAGGCTCGGCATCGTGTCCTTCTTGTCGAGCAGCTCGTAGCCGTTGGCCACGAACAGCCCGATGGCGCCCAGCAGGACCGTGGCGGACAGCGCGATGCGCTGGCGCCCGACCCACTCGACGAACAGCGCCACGAGGCCGCCGACGGCGGTGACGAAGAGCACCGTCTCGTACAGCGTGCTGACCGGCGGCCGCCCGCGGATCACGCAGCGCCAGGCGATCGCGGCGACGAGCAGCGCGACGCCCACCGCGGCGAGGCCGGACGTGAGGCCGTACGCCACGCGGCTGCGCGGGCGCAGCCAGAGCGCCGCCAGGCCCAGGAACGCGGCCAGGAACAGCGTCAGGCTCCACGTCAGCAGGCGCGCCTTGTAGTAGCGCAGCTCGAGCCCGACGCGCCCCGTCTCGCCGCGCGCGGCGGCCAGGTCGGTGACCGCGGCGTGCACGCCGGCGAGCGCCTCCTCGAACATCGCCGGGTTCGCGCGGTGCTCCACGAGCGCCTCGAAGCCACGCAGGACGGCGAGGTGGCGCGGGTCGACCGGCTCGCCCTGGAACGCCCGCCCCAGCAGGTCGGCCGGCGTCCACCAGGCCTCCTCCAGGTCGGCGGGCGCGTCGGGCGGCAGCAGCGCCAGCGAGGCCGAGCCGCTGGCGACCTCCGACGCGTCGTTCAGCAGGACGGCCAGCTCGCGCCCCTCGCCGGAGCTCGTGTGACCGGAGAGCTGCTCGTACAGCACGCGCAGGCTGCGGCCGTGCTCGACGACCTCGCTGTACGCGACGTGCTCGTGCGGCCCGAAGATCGCCTCCAGGCTGGCGCCCGCGCCGCGCCGCACGGCGTAGCGGGCGTAGTCCGCGTGGGCGGAGAGCCGCAGGTACGCGTCGACGCTGCCGGCCAGCGCGATCAGCTGCTGCTGGACGCCGGTGCGGGACTTCTCGTCGATCGCCCCGATCTCGTGCGCCAGGTCGAGCAGCCGGCCGATGCCCGGGCGCAGCTCGTTGATCGAGTAGCGGTCGCGCTTGCGCTTGCCCGCGAGGTCGAGGTCCAGCGCGCGGATCACCTCGTCGTTCTGCACCAGGAAGGTCGGGTAGTTGCCCGCGGCCTCGGGGAAGAACAGCAGGTCCAGCAGCCACTCGACCGGGGTCAGCCGCTCGCCCTGGGGCGTCTCCAGGCTGCGCTTGCCGTGCAGCCGCAGCAGCGTGAAGCCCGCGAACGTGTGCAGCGGCTTCACCCGGCCGCCGTCCTGCACGGGCAGGCTCTCGGCCAGCTCGACGACGCGCGGCGACCACGGCGCCGTCCGCATGCGGGCCGGCTCGTCCTGCGGCGCCGCGTCCGCGCGTGCGGCCCCCGCGCCCAGCGCCAGCGCGGTCAGCGCCGCCACGCCGGCCGCGCGACGCGCCGCGGGCGCCACGCGACCCGCCACCCGGCCGCGCCCGCGCCGCAGCTCGCGCCGCACGAAGCGCAGCAGCCCGCGCCCGAAGTGCAGCAGCAGTCCCGCGGTCAGCACGAGGCAGCCGACCAGCGGCATCTGGTCGGCGGGATTGCGCACCACGGAGAAGGTCGAGAACAGCCGGTCGCCCGGGCCCGCGGTCGAGGGCCCCCAGGACGCCTGGTACAGCACCAGCCCGCCGTCGCGCAGCGGCTCGTTCATCGAGATCGTCACAGGCCGCGGCGCGCCGCCCTCGATCACGGTCACGTCGCTCTCGAACGACTTCGGCATGTTCATGCGCGGGTGGTCGACCTTGGTGAAGTCGTCCAGCACGACCGTGAACGGCATCGGGTAGCGCTCGTGGCGCAGGTCGACCGCCCAGCGCTCGCCGCCGACCTCGACCGTCCAGGGCGCGGCGTCGGCGCCCCACAGGACGCCGTCGCGCGCCTCCCCGGACGCGCGGTCCACGACGCGCGCGTAGACGCCGGCGAGGTTGCGCTCGGCCTCGGCGTCGCGCGGGCGCGCGTCGAGGAACACGCCGTCCACGACCGGGACGGCGACCTCGAAGCGCGGCCCCTTCGGCAGGGGGCGGCAGTTGGGGCGGTAGTGGGCGAGCTCGAGGCGGAAGGGCAGCTCCGGCGACTCCAGGACGGCCGGCCGCGCGCCCAGGGCGCTCGCGAACGTCTCTTGCGGGGCCACGTGCTCCTCCACGCGGCCGTCGGGCAGCTCGCGCGACACGACGACCTCCCAGCGGTAGTAGCTCTGGAACCAGTTCGCGCGCTGGCCCTCGAACAGCGTGACGTGGCCGTCCTCGGAGAAGTAGAGCTTCACGAAGCCCGACAGCAGCAGCACCGCGATGCCGAGGTGCGCGACCAGGATCCCCGCGCGCGTCCAGTCGCGCCGCAGCCGCACCACGCCGCCCACCAGCAGGTTCACGAACAGCAGCGACAGCACCAGGTTCGCGCCCGGCAGGGGGAGCGGGATCGGTCCGACGTGGTGCACGAGCACGAAGGACTCGAAGTACTTCCTCTGGACCTCGTACAGGCCGGTGTGGACCTGCTCGAGCGTGCCGAGCCACGTCAGGAGGCCCAGCAGCGCCAGCAGCACGCTGGCCAGGGTCAGGGACCCCAGCCCGTCCACGAGCTTCCTCGAGAGCGCCCGCATGGTCACCTCGCGAGCCGCAGCGAGCGGCAGAACGTCAGGAACTCGCCGCGCGCCGCGTCCACGTCCGCGGCGGGGCCGATCATCTTCACGAACACCGAGCGGTCCGGCCCGATGGCCAGCGCGCCCAGCAGGCGCGCGCCCGCGACCGTCTCGCCGGACATGCCGCGGTAGGCGCCCAGCGCCTCGAGCAGCAGCGCGTCCGCGCCCGCCATCGGCAGGCGCTCGAGCTGCGCGAGCTGCCCGCGGTCGATCGGGGGGGCGCCCATCTGCCCGAGCCAGCGGTTGGCGTTGGCGAGCGCGCCGCCGCCGTCGCCGTTGAGCACGGACACGTAGCACTCGACCGCGCCGCCCTCGCCCAGCTCGAAGCTGACGGCGCGGAAGGGGCGCTCGGGCCCGCGGGTCCACCCGTCGGGGGCCTCCCACGAGAGCCCCTGGGCGGGCGTCGCCGGCGCGGCGGGCCCGGCCGGCGCGCCGTGGTCGTGACCGTCGTGGGGGCCGTGCTCGCCCGCGCCCGCGGCGGGGCGCAGCGAGCGCGCCAGCTCGTCGAACGCCTCCAGCTCGGCCGCGACGACGTCCGCCGGGCCGACCATCTTCAGGAAGCTCGAGCCGGTCGCCTCGACGCGCAGCAGGCCGACCATGCGCTGGCCCGCGCGCGCCTCGCCGCCCATCCCCGAGTACGTGCCCTCGAAGTCGACGCGCACCGCCGGTCCGCCGAGCAGCTCGCCGCGCGGCAGCGCCTCGAGCTCGTCCGCGCCGAGCGGCGCGAGCCCCATCTGCCCGCGCCAGCGGTCCACGTTGGCCGAGAGGCCGCCGGCGTCGCCCGGCAGCAGGACCAGCGAGCACTCCGCGCGCGGGTCGCCGGCCACGCGGAAGCTCGCGGCGCGCATCGCCGAGGCGGGCAGCTCGATCCAGCCCGCCGGGACCGTCCACGCGAGGCCGGCGCCGGACGCGTCGTCGCCCGGAGCCCCCGCGGGGGCCAGCCCGAAGCGCTCGGCGGTGGTCGCGTCCCAGCGCAGCTCGGCCGCCGCGCCCTCGACCATTCGCGGCGCGTCGAACGCGCGCGGCCCGCTGCCCTCCGAGCACCCGCCGCCGAGCAGCAGGGCCGCCCAGAGGGCGACGCGACACGGGAAGCGCCCGCCGCTGCCGGCGGACGCGAACGGAATCCACTCCTGGACCATGCTCGCCTCGTCACGCCGGGCGCCGCGGCGGCCGGCCTCGCTCCTTCGACTTCCGGTGGAGCCGCGCCGCGGCCCCGCGGACGGACCCGCGCACGCGCGCGGCACCCCGTCCGGACAGCCGATCGTCCGCCCGGGCGGGGCACCTTTAATGACGAGCTCCTCCGGACAGGCCCCCCGTCCCGCGGCCCGGTCCGCCCCTGCGCCGGCCGCCGCGGCGCGGTTCCGGGGGGTCCCGGGATCGGGTAGAACGCGGCGGTCGCCCGCGCGGCGGCCGGGGGGGCAGGCGATGAAGAGCCGGCGCGACTACTGGATCCAGAACGTCCGCATCGTCACCGGGCTGCTGATCGTCTGGTTCGTCGTCTCCTACGGCCTCGGCATCCTGCTGGTCGAGCCCCTCAACCGCGTCCGCCTGCCCGGGTCGGGCTTCAAGCTCGGCTTCTGGTTCGCCCAGCAGGGCTCGATCTACGTCTTCGTCGGCCTGATCCTCGCCTACGTCGGGCGGATGAACCGCCTCGACCGCGAGTACGGCGTCGCCGAGGACGAGGAGCCGGCCGCCGGCGACGACCCGCGGGAGCCGGGCGCGTGAACGTCCAGGGCTGGACCTTCGCCATCGTCGGGCTGACGTTCGCGCTCTACATCGCCATCGCGATGTGGTCGAAGGCGCGCTCGACCGGCGAGTTCTACGTCGCCGGCAAGGGTGTGCACCCGATCGCCAACGGCATGGCGACGGCGGCGGACTGGATGTCGGCGGCCTCGTTCATCTCGATGGCCGGGCTGATCTCGTTCCTCGGGTACGACGGCTCGGTCTACCTGATGGGCTGGACCGGCGGGTACGTCCTGCTGGCCCTGCTGCTGGCGCCGTACCTGCGCAAGTTCGGCAAGTTCACCGTGCCCGACTTCGTCGGCGACCGCTACGAGTCCCAGGTCGCCCGCGTCGTCGCCGTGTTCTGCGCGGTGTTCGTGTCGTTCACCTACGTCGCGGGCCAGATGCGCGGCGTGGGCGTCGTGTTCAGCCGCTTCCTCCAGGTCGACATCGACGCCGGCGTCTTCATCGGCATGGGGATCGTGTTCTTCTACGCCGTCCTCGGGGGCATGAAGGGCATCACGTACACGCAGGTGGCGCAGTACTGCGTGCTGATCTTCGCCTACCTCGTGCCGGCGATCTTCATCTCGATCCTGATGACCGGGAACCCCGTGCCCCAGCTCGGGTTCGGGGCCGCCGAGGTCGGGACCACGACGCCGCTGCTCGACAAGCTGGACGGGCTGCACGCGGAGCTCGGCTTCGCGCCGTACACCGACGGGTCGAAGGCGATGCTCGACGTGTTCTGCATCACCGCGGCGCTGATGGTGGGGACGGCGGGCCTGCCGCACGTCATCGTCCGGTTCTACACGGTGCCGCGCGTGCGCGACGCGCGCTCGTCGGCGGGCTGGGCGCTGCTCTTCATCGCGCTGCTGTACACGACCGCGCCCGCCGTGGCGGTGTTCGCGCGCGCCAACCTGCTGAACACGGTCTCGGAGCAGCCCTACGCGGAGCTGCCCGACTGGTTCCGCCAGTGGGAGGCCACCAGCCTCATCCGCTTCGACGATCGCAACGGCGACGGCCTGGTGCAGTACGTCGGCGACCCCGAGCGCAACGAGCTCGAGATCGACCGCGACATCATGGTGCTCGCCAACCCCGAGATCGCCGGGCTGCCGGACTGGGTCGTCGGGCTGGTCGCCGCCGGCGGCCTGGCCGCGGCGCTCTCGACCGCCGCCGGACTGCTGCTCGTCGTGTCGTCCGCCGTCAGCCACGACCTGCTGAAGCGCGCGCTGGCGCCGGGCATCTCGGAGCGCGCCGAGCTGATCTCCGCCCGCGTCGCCGCCGCGGTCGCCGTGGGGGTCGCCGGCTACCTCGGCGTGAACCCGCCGGACTACGTGGCCGCCGTCGTGGCCTTCGCCTTCGGCCTGGCGGCCTCCTCGTTCTTCCCCGCGATCCTGCTGGGCATCTTCTCGAAGCGCATGAACCGCGAGGGCGCCGTGGCCGGCATGGTCACCGGCATCGGCTTCACGACCGCGTACATCGTGTACTTCAAGTTCGTGGCGCCCGAGGCCAACACGCCGGACCGCTGGTGGTTCGGCATCTCGCCGGAGGGCATCGGCGCGCTCGGCATGGTCGTGAACTTCGTCGTCGCGACGGTCGTGTCGCGCCTCTTCCCGCCGCCCTCGCAGGCCGTCCAGCGCCTCATCGAGGACATCCGCATCCCGCGCGGGGCGGGCGAGGCCCACGAGATCTCCGCCTGACCGGGACGTCCTTGCCGGTCCCGGCGGGGACGGTCACGATGGGCCCATGGCGCGCGCGCTGGCCCTCGTGCTGTGCGGGATCCTCGTCGGCTCGACGGCGACGTGGTGGTGGGCGGGCTCCGGCCCCGACCGGCAGCCCCCGCACCGGGAGCCGCTCGCGCCGGGGTCGGCGCCGGACTCCCTCGCCGCGCGCGCCCGGCCGCCCGCCGAGCTGGTGCCCGCCCTCGACGAGCCGCATCGTCCCGACGCGTCGCCGACGTCGCCCGCGGACCTGCGCGCCGTGCTCGCCGCGCTCGAGCGGCTCGACGCGCGCCTCGGCCACCTGGAGTCCGCGGCCGCGCGCCAGCCGGACGCGCGCGCGCCGGCGACGGAGCTCGCGGAGGTGGCCGCGCGCCTGCGCGAGGTCGAGCGGCTGCTGGCGCTGCAGGGCGAGCGCCTGGTGGAGCTCGCCCCCGACGCCGGCCTGGCCGAGCTCGCCCGCGAGCGCGGCGAGGCGGACTGGGAGTCGCTCGAGGAGTTCCGCCGGCGCTTCCGCGGCGACGACAGCGGCGCGACCGGCGAGCTGCGCCTCCTCGGCTACCGCGACGTCATCGACCGCTTCGGCGCCCCGACCGAGTCCTGGAGCAACGAGCGCGGCACGCACTGGATCTACGGCGACGGCCACGACGCCGCCGAGGGCGGCTACCAGCGCGAGGTCTACGTGAGGTTCCAGGACGGCCTCGTGACCCTCGCCGGCGCGAAGTGACCGCCGCGCCCGCCCCGCGCCGCCCGACGACGGCCGAGCTGCTGCACCTCCGCCGACCCCGCGCGGACTTCCTGCACGAGCTCCGCGAGCAGCAGGCGCGCGAGACCCCCAGCTACCGGGAGGTCGGCGCGACGCTCGGAACTCCGCCCCGCGACCCTCTGCGCCGGCCCGACCGCGGCCCCGAGGCCTCGGGACCCGGCGCCAGCGGAACTCTGCCCCGCGGTTCCGCCCACCTGTCCGGGAGCGCGCCCGCGGGGGCCGGGCCGGAGGCGTTCGAGCGCGCCCGCGAGGCCCTGCGCGCCTGGGCGGGGCACCGCGCCCTCGGCATGGCGCTCTCCCCCGAGCGCCCCGAGCTCGCCGTCGGCACCACGCTGGCCTTCGCCGTGCGCCTGCCCGCCGCGCCGCTGTGGGTCACCGGCGCCTGCCGCGTCGTCGCGGCGATCGACGAGCCGGACCGCTTCGGGTTCGCCTACGGAACTCTGCCCCACCACCCGGAGGTCGGCGAGGAGCTCTTCCTCGCGCGCCGGCTCCCGTCCGGCGAGGTGCGCCTCGAGATCACCGCCGTCTCGCGCCCGTCCACGCGGCTCCTCGCCCTGGCGGGCCCCCTCGGCCGCCTCCTCCAGCGCCGCGCGGCGCGGATCTACCTGGCGGGCCTCTCGGCGTTCCCCGGCGCCTGACCGGGGTCCCCCGCCCGCCCGCGGCGGGCCCGGGGAACGGGCGGGGCAGAGTTTCGCGCGCTCCGAGCGGGCCTCGTGGCAGTCCTCGGGCGCGCCCTGCGCCAGGACTCGCGGAACCCGTTCACGGAGGACCGCGATGAGACATGGACTCGAGAGGACCGGGCTCGCCGCCACCGGCGTGGCCCTGGCCGCCATCCCGCTCGCCCACGGAGTGAGCGCCCTGGCCCGCACGGTCGCCGGCGGCGCGCCGGCCCAGGGGGCCGTGCTGCTGTCGCTGCTGCCCCTCGCGCTGGCGCTGGCGGCGGTCGCGCTGGCGCGCCGGAGCTCGGCGACCTGGGGCGTCGGCCTGGGGCTCGCCGCGCTGGCCGCGGGCGCCTGCCTGCTGGCCGGCGCGCCGGCCGCGGCGCTCGCGCTGCTGGCCGTGGCCCC
>JAUIDW010000247.1 GCA_030428395.1 bacterium
CGCGCACCGAGACCGTGTGCGGCGGACCCTCGTCCGGCCTGGCCCGGGGGTCGTGGCCGGGGAGGCGGGGGCCGGAGCTCTGCGCGCCCATGAGGAACGTGCCGGCGGGGAGCAGGACCAGCACCACGCCGGACTCGGCGGTCCGCACGAGCCGGCCGTCGCTCCCGCGCCGCGCGGGCTCGCCGGACGCGAGGTGCGCGAACTCCTGGAGGCCCGAGTCGGGATCGGGACCGAGCGGGAGCAGCCCGACCTGGGGCGCGAGCGCGAGCCCGCCGTAGCGCGGATCGGCCAGGACGGCGGCGCTCGCCGTCGACCAGGCCCGCGCGGCGTCCGCGCACCGCACGGTGCGCTCCTCCAGGCTCGTGGCGAACTCCAGCCGGCGGAGGACGTCCGCCCGCGGGCTGACCGCGGGGTCGTCTCCGGCCAGCCGCTCGAGGCCCACGACCAGCTCGGAGAGCAGATCGTGCTGCCACTGGTCCTCGACGTCCGCGAACCGGACGCCGTCCGGCGTGGTCCGCGGAGCCCGCGCGCGCAGGGCCGCGAGGGTGGCCCGGTGCGCGGGCAGCCCGACGACCAGGGCCTCCGCCCGGTCCAGCCAGTCCCTGAGCGCGGCCTCCCGCGACGGGTGCGCCGGCCAGAGCTCGTCGGCGTCCTCCTCCAGCTCGGTCAGGCGCTTGAGGTCGGCGAGGCGCAGGACCTCCGCGGCCCGCGCGACCGCGACCTCGGCGTTCTCGCGCGCCTCGGACGCGCGCTCCTCCGCCCGCAGGTACTGCGAGCGCGTGCCGGCGAGCCCCACGGCCAGCGCGAGCAGCACGCCGGCCAGCGCCGCCGAGAGGGACCGGTTGCGCAGCACCCACTTGCGCGCCTCCGCCCAGGCGCCCTGCTCGTGCGCCGCGACGACGCGCCCCTCGAGCCAGGCGCGCAGGTCGCGCGCCAGCTCGTCGACCTCGGCGTAGCGCCGCGCGGGGTCGTGCGCCATGGCCTTCTCGGTGATGGCCGCGAGCTCGGGAGCCACGTCGGGCCGCAGCTCGCGCAGCGGCCGCGGGGGACCGGCCCGCAGCGCCGCCAGGACCTCGCCGGCGTGCGGTGCGGGGAGCTCGCCGTCGTAGGGCGGGCGTCCCCCGAGGAGGTGGTAGAGCAGCGCGCCGAGCGAGTACACGTCGCTGCGCGCGGAGGGCGCGCCGGGCTCGCCGCCGGCCAGCTCGGGCGCCAGGTACGAGGGCGTGCCGAGCACGTCCCCGTCGGTCGTCACCAGCGGCGAGCCGGGGGCGCGCTGGCGCTCGTCGGCGAGGACCGTGTCCGGCGGCGCGCCGCGGCTCCGTTCGGCGACCTCCGGACCGACGACCCGCGCGAGCCCCCAGTCCATGACGTAGACCTCGCCGTAGGCGCCGACCATCACGTTGGCCGGCTTGAGGTCGCGGTGGAGCACGTTCCGCGAGTGCGCGAAGGCGAGCGTCTCGCAGACGCGGAGCACCACGCCGAGCGCGCGCGTGACGGTCCAGCCGTCCAGGCCGTAGTGGACGCAGTGGAACACCTCCCGCAGGTCGCGACCCCGCACGCGCCGCATCGTGAAGTAGATCCGCCCCCGGGGGTCCACGCCGAGCTCGTGCACCGGGACGATCCCGGGGTGATCGAGCTGGCTCGTGATCTGGGCCTCCTCGAGGAACCGCACGATCTGCCGCCGCTGGAGGCCGGCGCCGGCCTCGTTCGCGGGAGGGCCTCCGGTCCCCGGTCCGTCCACCAGCGCGACCTTCATGGCGAGCGGGCGCCGCAGCTCGCGGTCCCAGACGTCCAGCACGACGCCCATGCCGCCGCGGTCGATCTCGCCCCGCACCTCGTAGCGCTCCGAGAGGTCCCCGCCGCGCAGGAGCTCCTGCACGAGCTCGGTCGTGGTCGCGGCGTGCTCGCCCGGGGTCAGCGCGACCCCGGGGTCGATCCCGGGCCCGAAGAGCCGCGCCAGGCGCTCGGAGAGGGACTCGGGGCTCGGCTCGGCTCGGGGCGGGTCCATCGAGGGATGCACCAGCCTACTCCCTCCGGCCCCGTCCCAGACGGCGCGCGAGGCGCTGGACCGACTCGAGGGCTCGACGTCCCGCCGGTCGCGCGTCGCGCCAGCGCGCGAGCTGGTCCGCGAGGTCCGCGGCGGACGCCGGACGCCCGCGGGGGTCCGGGTCCATCGCCCGCGCCAGGAGCGAGTCGAGGGAACCGCGCAGCTCGCGCGCGAGGCCGCGCACGGTCGTGCCGCGCGCCGCCGCGGCGGGTCCGGCCTCCGGACCGAGCGCGGCCAGCCGCTCGGAGGCGAGCGGGGCGCGGACCGTCGAGGCCAGACGCAGCTCCTCGCGCAGGCTCCGCCGGCCGACGAGCTCCCGCAGGCCGAGCGGCAGCGTGCCGGTCGCGAGCTCGAACGCGAGCGCGCCCAGTGCGAACACGTCGGTGTGCGCGCCGCGCGGCTCGCCGCGGAGCGCCTCCGGCGCGGAGGTCTCGAGGGCCGCCAGGACGTCGGGGCGCGGGCGCGCGTCGGGGTCGAGCACGGCCAGCAGCGGCCACGGGTCGAAGACCAGCAGCGCCGCGCGCGGGGCGCCGCCCGCCCACGTCGCGAGCACCGACCAGGGCAGGAGCCCGAGCGGGCAGACGCCGCGGGCGTGTGCGTGGGCCACCACGTGGGCCGCGTCCTCGACCAGCCGCATGCGCTCCGGCACGGGCAGCCGCAGCGCGTCGCAGAGCTGCGCGAGGGGGATGCCGTCGAGCTCGTCGAAGGCGGCGTGGACCCAGCGCCCGTCGGGGCTGGCCGCCTCGACGAGGCGCGCCAGACGAGGGTGGTCCAGCTCCGCCTGGCCGCGGGCCTGCCGGTCCAGGGCGGCGGCGATCGAGGCCGCCGCCCCGGGTGCGTCGAGGACCGCGAGCACCGCCCGCCGCCCGGGCGCCGCGCGCCGGCGCGCGCGGAACAGGCGCGCGGGCGGCGCCTCGCCGAGGGGCTCGAGCAGCACCCACGGTCCGGTCCGGGGGACCTCGCCGACTCCTGCGGCCGCGAGCTCGGTGCAGCCGAGGTCGTGGCTGGCGAGCGAGAGCACCTCGGCCCGGAGGTCGGGCCGGCGCGGCTCCGCGCGGGCCAGGAACGACTCCCGCTCCGCGGCGGGCAGGCGCGACGCCACGTGCAGGAGCTCGGCCAGACGGACCCGGTCCCGTTCCACGGCGCCAGACTACGCCTGCAGGAGGATCCGCAGCAGCTCGCGGTCCTCCAGGTCGACGCGGCCGTTCCCGTCGAGGTCGGCTGGGGTGCCCGCCGGGCACGGGCCCAGGGCCGCCTGGAGCGCGACTGCGTCCGCGTCGTCGACCGACCCGTCCCCGTTCACGTCCCCGAGGACGAGGCCGAGCTGCGCGAGCGCGGCGCCCATCACCAGGCTGTGGCCGCGGGTGGTCGGGTGCACGTGGTCCCAGAACAGGAAGCGGTCGGGGTCGCCGGTCACGCCGGCGACGGGGTCGAGCGCGCGCGCGTCGACGACCAGGAACCCGCCGGTGCGCGGCGCGGACACGAGCGCCCGCGTCAGCGCGTACGCGTCGACCTCCAGGATCTCCGCGCCGGTCGCGGCCTCGAGGGCGGCGATCGTGCTGGAGAGCGCCGTGTTGTACGCGCGGGTCAGGGCCTGGACCGTGGCGGCGAGCTGCGGGTCGCCGAGCTCGACCACGAGCGGCGTGGCGGACAGGTCGGGCAGGTTGACCACGAGGACGTGCTGCGCTCCGCTCCCCAGGAGCGAGAGCAGCGCGTCGGCCGTGTTCTGCATCGCGGCGCCGAGGACGACCGCCGGGTCCCCGCCGGGCGCGCCCAGCAGGCCGAAGAGATCGTTGGCGCCCGCCCACCAGACGTGCAGCGCGCCGGGGTCGACGCCCGCGGGCGAGCTGACGTGGGGCAGGACCTGCAGCAGGAGCGCGTCCTGCGTCGTCGCGAAGGCGACGGCGCGGTCGTCGATCTCGAGCGCGCGCAGGCCCAGGTGGTTGGCCATCTGCTCGACCCAGACGGGGCCGTTGCTGGAGCGCCCGCGCCAGTAGGGCGCCGCGGGCTGGCCCGTCTGGGCGAAGTGGTTGCCGTTGTCCGACAGGCTGTCGCCGAACACGACGAGGTCGGTGAACGCGGGCCGGGTCTGCGACGCCGCCGCGGGCGCGAGCAGGGCGCTGGCCAGGACGAGGAAGAGAGGTCTCATGGGATGCTCCCGTTCGAGGGGTTTCGGTGGGCGCGGATGCGCGCCGCGGACTCAGCCGCCGACCGCGGCCGGAGCCCCTCGCGGATTCCCGGCGAACCTCACCAGACCAGGCCCAGCCGGAACGCCGGACCCGAGGCGGTCAGGTCCAGGTCCGAGGTGAACGGGTCGTTCTCGGTGCGGTAGTTCACCTCGCGCCAGCCCAGGTCCAGCTCGACGCGCCGGCCGAGCCGGAAGCGGACGCCGGCGTCGAGCGCGTTCAGGTGCACGAGGTCCTCCAGGTCCGGGCCGATCGTCGGGTTCACGCTGCCCTCGACGAACAGGCGCACCCATCCGGCGGGCTCGTAGAACACCCCGACGCCCAGCAGCGGCCCGTAGCCGGTGAAGCTCTCGCTGCCCCCCTGGCCGAGGAGCTCGGCCGACAGGTCCAGGTCGCTGAGGCCCAGGCCGGCGAGGCCCGCGACGCCCAGGCCGCCCTCCGAGCGCAGCTCCCCGCGGACGCCGGCCGTCACCCGCACCAGGTCGAACGACACGTCCGCGTCCCCGGGGCCGACGAACTGGGTGCCGCCGACGGCGATCGCCTGGCCGCTCGCCAGGCGTTGCTCGAACCCCGAGGAGCTGCCGGAGACCTCCACGTCGATCAGGGTCCGGACCGTGCCGGAGCCCGATCGCGTGGGCGTCTCGCCGAGGATCCAGCTCGCCCGCAGCGCCCCGAACGTCGTGTCCCGGTCGGCCCCGTCGATGGTGTCGTTGGGCAGGAGACAGCCGGTGCAGGCCAGGCCCGCGGCGGCGGACAGCAGCAGGGTCCTCGGGCCACGTCGCATGCTCCTGGGCCGCGAACGGCGGCCCGGACCCCTCACGGAATCCCGGATTCCCTCGCTAGCGGTCCGGACCGTCGCCGGGGTCGGACATCCGCCGCCGGAGCCACGCCCGGGCGTAGCCCCAGCGGCGCTCGACGCTGCTGACGCTGCACCCCAGGCCCTCGGCGATCTCGGGGACCGTCAGGCCGGCGAAGTAGCGCAGCAGGACGACCTGGGCGCTCTCGGGGTCCTCGCGCTCGAGCTCGAGCAGCGCCTCGTGGACGTCGAGGAGCTCCAGGGCGGCGCGCTCCTCCGCGGCCTCGTCCTCGCCGAGCTCGACCCGCGCCGCGTGGCTGCCGCGCTTCAGCGCGCCCTTGCGCCGCGAGCTCTCCACCAGCGTGTCCCGCATGGCGCGGCCCATCAGGAACAGGAACGTGCGCGAGCCCGGCGGGAGCTGCGATTCGCGCCCCTCCAGCCGGATCCAGGCCTCGTGGACGAGCGCGGTGGGCTGCAGGGTCTGGCCGGGCGGCAACTCGGCGATCCAGCGCCGCGCCATGGCGCGCAGCTTGTCGTAGGTCGCGTCGAGCTCGGGGGAGCTCGCCGGGTCGCCGGGCGTCGGGAGCATCGCGCCCGCATTGTAGGGCGCCCGTCCCGCGCGCAGGCGCCGTCCGGCGACCCCTAGCCCGCGTAGGCGGCGTCCGCGGCCGCCAGGGCGTCGTCCCGCGGGCGGACGCCCTGCGTGCGCAGGGCGGTCTCGAGGGCGGACAGGCAGAGGGTGACGTTGCGGCGCGTGGAGCCGGCGCCCATCAGGCCGATGCGGACCACGCGGCCCTTCAGCGGGCCGAGGCCGCCGCCGATCTCGACGCCGAACTGCTCGAGCAGCTGGCGGCGCAGGGCGGCCTCGTCGACGCCCTCGGGGACGCGCACGGCCGTCAGGGGCGTCAGGCGCTCGGCGAGCGGGACCAGCGGCTCGAGCCCCAGGGCCTCGAGGCCGGCCCACAGGGCGGTCGCGTTGCGGCGGTGGCGCTCGACGCGCGCCTCGAGGCCCTCGTCGAGCACGAGCCGCAGCGCCTCGTGCAGCCCGTACAGCATGTTGATCGGCGCGGTGTGGTGGTACGCGCGCTCGGAGCCCCAGTACTGGCCGATCAGCGACAGGTCCAGGTACCAGCTCTGCGCCTTCGACCCGCGCTTCGCGACCCCGTCCATGGCGCGCGGCGAGAACGTGACCGGCGAAAGCCCCGGCGGGCACGACAGGCACTTCTGCGTCCCGCTGTAGAGCGCGTCCACGCCCCAGTCGTCCACGCGCACCGGCATGCCGGCGACGGACGTCACCGCGTCGACCAGCAGCAGCGCGCCGCAGGCGTCGGCGACCTCGCGCAGCCCCTCCAGGTCGTGCAGCACGCCCGTGGAGGTCTCGGCGTGCACCACGGCCAGCAGCTTGAAGCGCTTGCCGCGGGCGGCCTCGGCGAAGGCCTCGCTGGGGATGCGGCGGCCCCACTCCTGCTCGACGGTCGTGACCTTCGCGCCGCAGCGCGCCGCGACCTCGGCCATGCGCGTGCCGAAGACGCCGTGCACGCCCACCAGCACCTCGTCGCCGGGCTCGACCAGGTTGACGAAGCACGTCTCCATGCCCGCCGAGCCCGTGCCGGACATCGGCATGGTGGCCTCGTTGCGCGTGCCGAGGACCTCGCGCTGCATGGCGCGGATCTGGTCCATGACCTCGAGGAAGCGCGGGTCCAGGTGCCCCAGGGTCGGGCGCGCCATGGCCGTCAGGATCGACGGCGCGACGTCGGAGGGACCGGGGCCGAGCAGGGTGCGGGTGGGCGGGTCGAGCTGCGGGTACGGGGCGGTCATGGGCGGTCGGCGATCAGGTCCTCGAGCGTCTGCTTGAAGGCGGCGGGATTCACGGCCCCCGACGAGCCGGTCAGGAAGTTGCCCTCGGGGTCGGTGAAGATCACGAAGGGCAGCATCTGCGCGTCGGGCATCTTCATCATCAGCGAGACGACCTCGTCCTCGGCCTCGTCCGCGTCGACGGCCAGGGCGACGAAGTGCTCGCGCAGCAGCGGCGCGATCTCCGGGTGGGGGACGACTCCCTGCACGAGGGAGCGGCAGCCCCCTCACAACTCGCGCCCGACCTCCACGAAGATCGGCTTGCGCGCCGCGCGCGCCGCGGCCCAGGCGTCGGCCCAGCTCGCGTGCCACTCGAGCGCGCCGCGGTCGTCGAAGTGCGGGTGCGTCGAGGCGCTCACGGCAGCACGCCGAGGAACGTCTGCGGCAGCACGCCCATGGCCAGCACCATGACGGCGCAGAAGGCCGCGGCGGCGATGGCGGGGAAGCCCTCGGCGCGGGGCGCCTCGAGCCCCTCGGGGGCGGGCTGCATGTACATGGCGATCACGACGCGCAGGTAGTAGCCCAGGGCCACGACCGAGAGCAGCACGGCGACCACGGCGACCGCGATCATGTCCGCGCGCACGGCGACGTAGAAGACGAGGTACTTGCCGAGGAAGCCGCCGGTCAGCGGGATGCCGCCCAGCGACAGCATGAAGAGCGTCATGCCCGCGGCGATGCCCGGGCGCGTGCGCGCCAGGCCGCGCAGGGACTCCAGCGCGGTGAAGTGGTCGCCGTCGCGCTCGAGCAGCGCCAGCAGGCCGAAGGCGCCGGCGCTGGTGAAGACGTACGCGCCCATGTAGTAGAGCGCCGCCGTCAGCGCGCCGTCGGGCAGCGGGTCGCCGGCCAGCGACCCCGCCACGACCAGCAGGACCGTGCCCGCGTGGGCGATGCCCGAGTACGCGAGCATGCGCTTCACGTCGTCCTGGACCAGCGCGCCCAGGTTGCCGGCCGCCATGGTCAGGAGCGCCAGGATCGCCACCGTCGTGGCGGCCGAGGCGGGCAGCAGGAAGGTCGCGTTGACCAGGAAGGCGATGGCCGCGGCCTTCGTGCCGGTGGCCATCAGCACGGTGACCGGGGTGGGCGCGCCCTGGTAGACGTCGGGCACCCACAGGTGGAAGGGGAACACGCTGACCTTGAAGAAGAGGCCCGCGGCCACGAGCGCCACGCCGGTCCAGCCCAGCTCCGAGTGGATGCCCTGGCGGCGCAGGTCGACCAGCGACACCGTGCCGGTGTCCGCGTAGATCAGCGCGGCCCCGTACAGGAAGATCGCGGTGGCGAAGGCGCCCAGCAGGAAGTACTTCACGCCGGCCTCGATCGAGCGCGCGCGCTGGCGGCGGAAGGCGGCCAGG
>JAUIDW010000248.1 GCA_030428395.1 bacterium
CGGGCGTAGTCCTCGTACGTCTTCCGGGCCGGGGTCTCGCAGCCGGCGGCGAGCAGCGCGGCGGCGAGCCAGGGGACGGGGTGGCGCGGCGGCACGCGGGGGAGCATACGCGCCCCTCCCGGAGGCCCCCTGGCGGGGGGCCGGCGGGCGCTCCCCGGGGGGCGCCAAGTGCCTGGGACGCAGGGACTTGCGGGAGGCCCCGGGAGTACGAAACCGCATTGCCGGAATCGGGAAGCTCGCCTACCCTCGGAGGGCCGGCCGGATCCCCCCGCGGTCGCCCCGACCCCCAGGCACCGGAGCCCCTGAATGGCAGTCCATCCCACCCTCGCGCCGCGCGGTCTCGCCGGCGCTCTCGTCGCCGTGCTGGCGGCCCCGTCGCTGGCGCAGGTCGCGGCCGAGGTCCCGTGCGAGGAGCAGCGCCTCCGGCCGATCTTCGAGGTGACGAACAACTCGACCGAGTTCGGTGCGGACGTGGCGCTGCAGGGCGACTTCGTCGTGGCGGGGGCCCCCAAGCTCGACTGGGTCAACGCGCAGACCGGCTCCTCGATCCCGCGCGTCGGCGGTGCCTACGTGTTCCGGCTCGACACGTCGCGCCCGCTGGGCGAGCGCTGGGTCATGGAGGACACGCTCTTCCACGCCAACCCGCAGGTCGGCGACCTGTTCGGGCAGTCGGTCGCGCTCGACGGCACCCGCGTGGTGGTCGGGTGCCCGGCGGACAACCACTCCGGGACCTCGAACGCCGGGTCGGCGCTCGTGTACTCGCGGGCCGCCGACGGCTCGTGGTACCTCGAGACCGTCCTGCGCGACACGACCCCGGGCGCGGACGACTTCTACGGCTGGACCGTCGCCGTGCAGGGCGACACCGTCGCGGTCGGCTCCTACCTCGACGACGACGCCTCCGGCGCGCAGATGAACACCGGCTCGGTGTTCGTCTACGAGCGCGACTTCGTGACGGGCCTGTGGAACCTGGCCGCCCACGTCACCGCGCCCGACCCGGGTCTGAACGACTCCTTCGGCGCCTCGGTCGTGCTGAACGGCGAGTACCTGGCGGTGGGCGCGGACTTCGACGACGTCGGCGCCATCCTGAACGCCGGCTCGGTGTACGTGTTCCAGCGCGACCTGGCCGGCGCCTGGAACCCGATCCAGAAGCTGACGGCCAGCGACGCCGGCTCGGGCTTCCAGTTCGGGCGCGCGCTCGACATGCAGGGCGACCGCCTCGTGGTGGGCGCCAGCGGCTGGGACCAGAACCCCGGCGACGAGTACGGCGCGGCCTACGTCTTCGAGGACGTCGGAGGCGCCTGGATCGAGACGGGCTTCATCACGGCCCACGACGGCCAGCCCGGGGACCGCTTCGGCCGCACCGTCGCCGTGGACGGCCAGCGCGTGGCGGTGGGCTCGCTGGTGGCCGAGAAGGTCTACCTGTACGAGGGCGCCGGCTTCTCCTGGGACCTGCTGGTCGACCCGCTGCGCAGCGACAACGCCGACTCGGATGCGCTGTTCGGGCAGGCCGTGGCGCTCGACGGGAACCGCGTCCTCGTGGGGGCGCCGAACGACTACTTCTCCGGCAGCCCGTACGCGCTGGACACCGGCACCGCCTACGTGTTCGCGCCCGCCGACGTCGTCACCGAGACGTTCTGCCAGGCGAAGGTCAGCTCGCTGACGCAGCCCGACGGGACGTGCCTGCCGGCGATCTCCGCCGGCGGCTCGCGCGTGCCCAGCGTGTCCGCGGCCGAGGCGTTCCTGATCACCGGCCACAACATCGTGGTCGGCGACGCGCCCGGCCCGCGCGCCGCCCTCGGCGTCCTGCTGTGGGGCACCCACGGCCGGCGCAACCTCGCGTACCACGGCGGCTCGCTGTGCGTGCAGAACCAGCGCATCTTCCGGCCGCGGCGCTTCGAGCTCCTGCCCCCCGGCGCCGGGAACACGTGCCAGGGCGCGCTGTCGGCGAGCCTCGCGGAGCTGCTCGAGAGCGACCCCGCCGTGGCCCATTCCATCGGCGTGCCCGTCCAGGCCCAGTGGCTGTTCCGCGACCCGGGCGACCCGACCTGGGCCGACGGCCTGACCGACGCCATCGAGTTCGTTCCCTGTCCGTGAGAGCCCACCTCCGTCGCGCGCGCCGAGGGGACTGCGACGCCGCGCGCACGGACCGGGAAGCTCTTTCAGGGTTCGCGAATCCCGGACCCGGTCGAGTTGCCTCCCCGCGGAGCCGCTTCTAGGTTTCGCTGGGCACCTTCGGCGACCCGCCGATCCGGCCCTCATCTCTCCTCTCCCTCTCCCCCCAGAATGCTCCCGCTGGAACCTTCCCGCGGGCGCCGGTACCGGTGTCCGGCGCCGCGGTTCGTCGTCTCCGCGCTCCTCGCGGCGGCGCTCGCGGGGACCGTGCGGGCGCAGGAGGCGACGCTGCTCGCCTCGGACGGGGCCCTGGACGACCGCTTCGGCTCGGCCGTCGACCTCTCGGGCGACACGGCGGTGGTCGGGGCCCCGCTGGCCGACACGTTCGGGCTGGACTCCGGCACGGCCTACGTCTTCGTCCGCGCGGGGTCGACGTGGACGGAGCAGGGCCGGCTGACGCCGCTCGACGGCCAGCCCTCCGACCAGTTCGGCACCTCCGTGGCCGTCGACGGCGACACGGCCATCGTCGGCGCGATCTGCACGGACGACCTCGGGGCCTCCTCCGGCTCCGCCTACGTGTTCGTGCGCTCGGGGACCACCTGGAGCCAGCAGGCCAAGCTCCTGGCCCTGGACGGCGCGGTGGGGGACTTCCTCGGGCAGTCGGTCGACCTGTGGGGCGACTACGCCGTCGTCGGCGCGCCGCTGGACGACGACGCGATGCCCGGGGACCCCAACGCCCAGTCGGGCGCCGCCTACGTGTTCCTGCGCGTCGGGACCCTGTGGGTCCAGCAGCAGAAGGTCCTGCCCGCGGACCTCGCCGTGAACGACCTGTTCGGCGCGGCGGTGACCATCCACGGCGGGCGCCTGGCCGTCGGCGCCCCCCAGGACCAGGACCTCGGGGTCGACACGGGGGCGGTCTACGTGTTCGCGCGCTTCGGCACGACCTGGATGGAGGAGGCCAAGCTGGTGCCCGCCGACGGCGCCGCGAACGACCAGTTCGGCGGGGCCGTGTCGCTGCACGACCGCACGCTGGCCGCGGGCGCGATCGGCGCCGACCAGGCGGCGCCCGGGGCGGGCGCGGCGTACGTGTACCGCCGGACCGGCTTCAACTGGAACCAGGAGGACAAGGTGGTCGACCTCGCGCCGGCCACGGGCGACCGCTTCGGGGGCGCGGTCGGTGTGTTCGAGGACCGGCTGGTGGTCGGCGCGCCGCTGAACGACGCGGCGGGCATGGACGCGGGGCGCGCCTGCGTGTTCCAGCGCTCGGCCGGCGCGTGGCTCCACCTGCAGACGCTCGTGCCGGCCGGCGCGGTCGCGGGCGACCAGCTCGGCGACTCGGTGTCGACCGACCGCGGGCGCGTCCTCGCCGGAGCTCCGCTGCGCGACGACAACGGCTTCATGTCGGGCGCGGGTTACGTGTTCCTGGACCCGTCCGTGCAGACGTACTGCGTCGGCAAGACGAACTCGCTCGGCTGCGTCCCCTTCATCAGCACCAGCGGACTGCCGAGCGCGACGTCGACGCTGCCGTTCCAGATCGCGGCGAACTCCGTGCTGGACGGCGAGAGCGGGATCCTGATCTACGGGCTCTCCAAGGCCAACCTGAACTTCCACGGCGGCAAGCTGTGCGTGAACCCGTTCATCCGCACCCTGCCGCCCAAGGCCGCGAAGTCCTCGGGCGCGCCGCCCTGCACCGGCGTGCTGGTGCGCGACTTCAACAACCGCATCCAGAGCGGCGTCGACCCGCTGCTGTCCGTCGGGCAGCGCATCCGGGCGCAGTGGGAGCAGCGCGACCCGCTGGACCCCGCGGGCTTCGGCGACAGCCTCTCCGACGCCGTCCAGTTCACGATCGGACCATGACGCCCCCGGCACCGCTCCGGACGCCCCGCGGGGACGTCGGCGGCCGCTCCGGGGTCGCCGGTCCCCCCGACTGCGTGTACCGTGGGACCTCCGGCCATCCGGGGGAAACCCCGCCCCGCTGACCCCTAGCTCCCATCCCTCATGAAGACGCTCTCCCTCTTCGTCTCCGCGCTGGCCCTGTCCGCCACCGCGGCTGCCCAGACCGAACCCTTCGAGTACGAGCAGCGCGACGGCTCGTGGTGGCGCACCGAGCCCTGGGGGGAGACCTTCCAGGTCGACCCCGAGGTCATCTCCGTGCTGCTCGACGAGTCGGTCGCCGACCTCGCCGACTTCGTCGCCCGCGTCCAGGCCGCCGGCGACCCCGCCGCGGAGACGATCGCCGCCCTCGAGCCCCTGCGCCGCAACGTGCTGGGCATCTACGACCTGCGCATCCCCGCGGGCTCGGACGTGCTCGCCGTCGTCGCCGCCGTGCGCGCGACCGGCCTCGTGCAGTTCGCCGAGGAGAACACGATCGGCGCGTACGTCAACACGCCGAACGACCCCTCCTTCGGCACGCAGTGGTCCAAGGTCAACACCGGCCAGAGCGGCGGCACGCCCGACGCGGACCTCGACCTCGACCAGGCGTGGGACATCACGGGCGGGGATCCGTCCGTGGTCGTCGCCGTGCTCGACAGCGGCACCGAGAACACCCACAGCGACCTCTCCGCGAACATCTGGAACAACCCGGGCGAGATCCCGGGCAACGGCGTGGACGACGACTCGAACGGGTACGTCGACGACGTGTTCGGCTGGGACTTCGAGAACAACAACAACGGCGTGCCCGGCCCGTTCTTCCACGGCACCTTCGTCGCCTCGATCGTGGCGGCGCGCACGAACAACGGCATCGGGATCGCCGGCACCGCCGGCGGCGGGTTCGGCAACGGCGACGGCTGCCGCATGCTGATCGGCGGCGTGGGCGGCTTCGGCCCCCTGGGCTCGGTGCTGGACGACGCCATCCTCTACTCGGCCGACAACGGCGCGCGCGTCATCACGATGAGCCTGACCGTGGGCACGTCGTCGGCGATCGACATGGCGGTCGACTACGCCCGCAACACGGCGGACGTCTACGTCGACTGCGCGGCCGGGAACAGCGGCTCGTTCGTGTCGTATCCGGCGAACAACCCCAACGTGACCGCCATCGGGTCCACCAACCGCAACGACGGCGTCTCGAGCTTCAGCGGGCGCGGTCCCGAGGTCTGGGTGGTCGCGCCGGGCGAGTCCGTCCTGGGCTGCGACCTGGGCAACGCCTACACGACCTCCAGCGGGACCTCCTTCGCCGCGCCGCACGTGGCCGGCGTCGCGGCCCTGCTGATCTCCGTGCTCCCGGGCCTGACCCCCGACGAGATCGACCAGATCCTGAAGGACACCGCCGAGGACCTGGGCACCCCGGGCTTCGACATCGCGGCGGGCTGGGGCCGCGTCAACGCCTTCACGGCCGTCGACCTGGCGGCGATGTCCGACTGCAACGGCAACGGGATCTACGACCCGACGGACATCCTCAACGGCACGCTGACCGACCTCGACGGCAACGGCATCCCCGACCAGTGCGACGCCGCCGTCACGATCTACTGCCAGGGCAAGCTGAACTCGGTGGGCTGCGTGCCGTTCCTGACCACCGGGGGCGCGCCGAGCGTCACGGCCGGTCAGTTCCGGATCATGGGCAACGACATGGTCCCGAACGAGGCCGCGTTCATGATCTACTCCGGCGGGAAGGCCAACCTGAACTTCCACGGCGGCAAGCTGTGCCTGAAGGCGCCCCTGAAGCGCGTGCTGCCCCCGAAGGCGGCCAGCACGTCCGGCACCCCGCCGTGCTCGGGCACCTTCCTGCGCAACTTCAACAACGTGATCCAGAACGGCTCGGACCCGACCCTGACGGTCGGCCGCAACATCAAGGTGCAGATGTACCAGCGCGACCCCGCCGACCCCGCCGGGTTCGGGGACTCGCTGACCGACGCCGTCTCGTTCACGATCCTGCCCTAGCCCGTCCCCACCCCGAGGGACTAGGCTGGATCTCCCCCCCGGCGGAGATCCGATGCCCTCGACCCCCGGCGACGAGCGACCGAGCCCGGACCGCGAGCACGTGACCCGCGTGCTCCGGGCCGCGGCCGGCGGGGGCGTCGAGGCCGGCCCGAAGCTGCTGCAGCTCGCCTACGACGAGCTGCGGCGGCTCGCGGCGGCCTACCTGGACCGCGAGCGCCCCGACCACACGCTGCAGCCGACGGCGCTCGTCCACGAGGCCTACCTGCGGCTCGTCGACCAGACGCGGGCCGAGCTGCGCGACCAGGAGCACTTCCTGGCCGTCGCCGCGCAGGCCATGCGGCGCGTGCTCGTGGACCACGCCCGGCGCAAGCGGGCCGCCAAGCGCGGCGGACAGTGGGGGCGGGTCGAGCTGGACTCCCGCCTGCTGCGCCCCGGCGACGGGCTGGACGTGCTGGCGCTGGACGCGGCCCTGGAGCGCCTGCGCGAGCTCGCCCCGCGCCAGGCGCAGGTGGTCGAGCTGCGCTTCTTCGGCGGCCTGGAGATGGCGGCCGTCGCGCGGGTGCTGGGCACCTCCCTGTCGACCGTCGAGCGCGAGTGGCGCGTCGCCCGCGCGCACCTGTACGGCGCGCTGGAGGAGAGCTCCGAGGATGGCGCCGGCGCCCCGTGATCGCCGCCTGCGCGCCGCCGCGGCGCTGGTGGTGGCGCTCACGGTCGCGGCCTACGCCGGGAGCCTGACGAACGGCTTCGTGGGCTGGGACGACCCCCAGCTCGTGACCGGGAACGCCACCGTGCGGGCGTTCGACTGGCGCGGCATCGCCACGGACTTCACCCAGTCGACGTGGCACCCGCTGACCCTCTGGACGTACGCGGTCGAGCACCGGCTGTTCGGGCTCGAGCCCGCCGCCTTCCACGCGACGAACCTGGCGCTGCACGCGACCTCCGCGGTGCTGGTGCTGCTGCTGGCTGCGCGCCTGCTGCCGGGCGGCGTGGTCGGGCCCGCGGCGGCGGCGCTGCTCTTCGCGCTGCACCCGCTGCACGTCGAGTCGGTCGCCTGGGTCGCGGAGCGCAAGGACGTCCTCTCGACGTGCCTCTACCTGGGGGCGGTGCTCGCGCACGTGCGCTCCGACCGCGCCGAGGCGCGCCCGGCGTGGAGCACGACCCTGCTGTTCGCGCTCGCGCTGCTCTCGAAGCCGACGGCGGTCACGCTGCCCGTCGTGCTCGTGGTGGTGGACGCCCTGCGGACGCGTCGGGTCACGGCGCGCACGGTGACGTCCAAGGCGCTGCTGCTGCTCGGCAGCGTCGCGGTGGGGCTCGTCAACCTGCGCGGGCAGGCGACCGCGGCGATCGTCGAGGCCGAGCCCGCGCGGCTGGACCGCGCGCTGGGCGACGCCTGGGACTCGCTGCTGTTCTACGTCGACCGCACGGTCCGCCCGGTCGGGCTCTCGGTCTACTACGACGAGCGCGCGCTCGCGGTCGGCCTGCCGGAGGCGGCGACGACGGCCGGCGTCGTCCTGCTGCTCGTCCTCTACGCGCGGCGGCGCCCCGAGCGGCGCGCCCTCGTGCTGGCGGGCGCCGCCTGGTTCGCGGTCACGATCGCGCTGGTGCTGAAGCTGGTGCCGTTCGGCGAGCGCTCGCTGGTCAACGACCGCTACACGTACCTGCCGCACGTCGGCCTGTTCCTGGTCGCCGGGGCGGCCGCGGGGGACGCGTGGAACGCGGCCCGCCGCGCCGGCGTCGCCGCGCGCACCGCGGCGGTCGCCGTCGCGGCCGTCCTGACGCTCGCCCTGGCGGTCGCGTCGCACCGCCGCGCGGCCGTGTGGCGCGACGACGGGACGCTGTGGCGCGACGTGCTGGCCACCTACCCCGACACGCCGAAGGCCCACGAGTACCTCGCGTTCCACCTGGCGGAGCAGGGGGACGGGCCGGGGGCCCTGGCGCACATGGAGGAGGCGGCGCGGCTCGAGCCGGAGTCGGCCTCGCTGCACCTGAACCTCGGGGCGCTGTACGGCAACCTGGGGCGCCACGCGGAGGCGCGCGCCGCCTTCGAGCGCTGCGTGCGGGCCGACCCCGACAGCGTCGAGGCGCACACGAACCTGGGGCTCGCGCTGGCCCGCGCCGGCGAGCTCGGGCCGGCCGAGCAGCACCTGCGGCGCGCGGCGGAGCTCGCCCCGGGCTACCCGCCCGCGCTGCTGCCCCTGGCGCGGCTCGTGGCGCGGCGCGGCGCCCAGGCAGAGGCC
>JAUIDW010000249.1 GCA_030428395.1 bacterium
CCGGCCGCGCTTCCGGTTCCTCGCCAAGCTCCACGGCGGCTTCACCCACGAGCCCTGGGATCCCGCCGGCGCGGGGCCGCGCATGGAGGCCTTCCTGGCCGCCCTGGCTCCCCTGGCGGAGGCGGGGCGCCTCGGGGGCTGGCTCGCGCAGTTCCCGGCGGGGTTCCGCAACGACGAGCCGGGCCGCCGGCGCCTCGCGGACCTCGCCGAGCTGCTCGGGGAGGGGCCGCGCGCCGTCGAGGTCCGCCACCGCTCGTGGTTCACGCCCGCGGCGCTGCGGCTCCTGGGGGACCAGGGCTGGTCGGTGGCGCACATCGACCTGCCAAGCTCACCTCAACATCCTCCCGAGTGGCACGAGCCGACCGGTGCCCTGGGGTACCTGCGGCTCCACGGCCGGAACGCGGCGACCTGGTTCACGCGCGGCGTGGGCCGGGACGACCGCTACGACTACCTGTACTCGGAGCCCGAGGTCGCCGGCGTCGTGGAGAAGGCCCGGCGCCTGGCCGGGGCCTGCGACGAGACGTACGTCGTCACCAACAACCACTTCGGCGGCCAGGCGGTCGCCAACGCCATCGAGATCGCCGTCGGCCTGACCGGCGAGCCGGTTCCCGCGCCGGCCGAGCTCCTCGCCGCCTTCCCGCGCCTGGCCCCTCGCGTGCGCGTCGAGGGTCAGGGCCGCCTCTTCTAGCGCCGACGTATCCGCCACGGCCCGGCCCGGTTGCGCGCCGCGGCTCGGCCATGTTGGGATCCCGCCCCCCCATGCTCCGCAAGCTCTTCCCCAAGCTCGGCCTCGCGGCAGCCAGCCTGCTGGTGATGTTCGTCCTCGCCGAGATCGTCGCCCGCGCGCTCGAGCCCGGACCGTTCTCCCTCTGGGACCGCCGGCCCTACGAGCACCATCCGGAGCTCCCGCACGTCCACGCGGCCGGGTTCTCCGGCCGCTGGGACGGGACGTGGTACGAGATCGACTCGCGCGGCCTGCGCGGTCCGGAGATCGCGGACGAGCCGGCGTCGAACGAGGTCCGCGTGGTGGCGGTGGGGGACTCCTGCACCTTCGGCAAGGGAGTGCGCGAGCAGGACACGTGGCCGCGCCAGCTCGAGGCGCTGCTGGACGAGCACCTGGCCCCGGACCGCGACGCCGTCGTCGCCAACCTGGGGACGAACGGCTTCTCCGGGAAGGACTACCTGCGGATGGTCGAGCTGCGCGGCCTGGCCCTGCAGCCGGACCTGGTGCTGGTCGGCTACAACCTGAACGACTTCCCCAACGTCATCCGCAAGGTCGACCGCCAGCTCTACAAGGGCTCGGGGGGCGTGCGGCGCGCGGTCCCGAAGGGCGTCCGCGACGCCCTGGGCCGGCTGGCGATCGTCCGGCTGGCGCGCTCGACGTACTACGAGATGGGGCGCGAGGCCGCCTACGCACGCGCCGAGCAGCTGGCGGCCGAGGTCCAGGACCAGGGCTACGCCGAGGCGCTCGCCCAGCAGGAGGAGTACCTGCGCGAGCTGGTCGAGGTCTCCCGCGCGGCGGGGGCCGAGGTCGCGGTCTTCCTGTTCCCCTACGAGAGCCAGGTCTACCGGGACGAGTACGACACGACGCCCATCGACCGCCTCCGGGAGGCCTGCGAGCGCCTCGACGTCGTGTTCGTCGACCTGGCCGAGGAGTTCCGCCGGCACGTGCGGTCGAAAGAGCCCGAGCCGCGCCTGTTCATCCGGGGGGATCGCTACCATCCCAATCCCGAGGGCTACGGGATCGTCGCCCGGCGCGTCTTCGACGCCGTGCTCGAGGCGGGCTGGCTGGACGACCCGAGCCGCTGAGCGACGGAGCGATGGAAGCGGAAGGCAGCCAGCTGCTGGCCTGGGCGTACCTGGGCGCGATGGTCCTGCTGGGCTTCTACGGACTGCACCGGCTGTGGATGGTGCGCTCGTTCCGCTGGGCGGGTGGAGCGCCGGCCGGGCCGCCCGTCGACGGCGAGGAGCCGACCGTCACCGTCCAGCTGCCGGTCTACAACGAGCGCACCGTCGCGCGGCGCCTCGTCCGCGCCGCCGGCGCCCTGCGCTATCCCCGCGAGCGCCTCGAGATCCAGGTGCTCGACGACTCGACCGACGAGACGCGCGACCTGGTGGACGCCGAGGTCGCCCGCCTGGTCGCGGCGGGCGTCGACGCGCGCGTGCTGCGGCGCGACGACCGGACGGGGTTCAAGGCCGGGGCGCTCCGCGCGGGCATGCGGACCGCGCGCGGCGAGCTGCTGTGCGTGTTCGACGCGGACTTCACGCCGCCGCCGTACTTCCTGGAGCGCCTCGTCGGCTTCTTCGGGGACGAGCGCGTCGGCATGGTGCAGGCGCGGTGGGGGCACGAGAACCGCGAGGAGAGCCTGCTGACGCGGGCGCAGTCCACGCTGCTCGACGGCCACTTCGTGGTCGAGCACAAGGTGCGCGCGGACGCCGGGCTCTTCTTCAACTTCAACGGCACGGCCGGGATCTGGCGCCGGCGCGCGATCGAGGACGCGGGCGGCTGGCAGCACGACACGCTGACCGAGGACCTGGACCTGTCCTACCGCGCACAGCTCCGCGGCTGGCGCTTCGTGTACGCGCCCCAGGTCGTCGCGCCGGCGGAGGTGCCGCCGACGATCGGCGCGTTCAAGTCGCAGCAGCACCGCTGGGCCAAGGGCAGCGTGCAGGTGTTCCGCAAGCTCGGCCGGCCGATTCTCGGCGCGCGCGAGCCGTGGCGCGTGAAGCTGGAGGCGCTGGCCCACCTGACCGGCAACGTCGGCTACCCGCTCGTGCTCCTGATCGCGCTGCTGCTGCCGCTCGTGGCCACGACCCAGGAGCGCCTGCCCCAGTGGGTCCACCTCGCGGCCTTCACGGTCTGCACGCTGTCGGTCGTGGTGTTCTACGAGACCAGCCAGCGCGCCCTGGGCCGCCCGCTGCGCGCGCGCCTCGGCGATATCCTCGCGGCCATGACGCTGGGGATCGGGATGTGCGTCAGCCAGACGCGCGCGGTGCTCGAGGGCCTGACGCGGCGCACGGGCACGTTCGTGCGCACGCCCAAGCGCGGCGAGGCCGGCGAGCAGCGCCCGTACCTGACGCGCCTGCGCGGCGTCCCCGGCGTCGAGCTGCTCCTCGCGGGCTGGTTCGCGTGGGCGGTCGTGTCCGCGGCCTCGCTGGGCCTGTGGGGCACGCTGCCCTTCCTGATGCTGTTCCTCGTCGGCTTCGCCTGGGTCGGCGGCCTCTCGCTCGTCGAGTGGTCGCGCCGCTGACCGGCGGAGCGCGCCTGGCTCAGACCGCCGCCGGCGTCTCGAGCGGCTTGGTCAGGTAGTCGACGAGGTCCATCTTCGTGAGGATGCCGAGCAGGCGCTGTTCGTCGTCGACGACCAGGCCGGCGAGGCCGTGCTGGAAGAGCTCGGTCAGGGCGCCCGCGTCCTCGGAGGCGTGCACCGTGCGGACGTTGCGGAACATGACCTCCGCCACCGCGCTGGAGAGCGTCGCGTTGCCCTCCACCAGCCGGCCGAGCAGGTCCGACTCGGTGACGATGCCGACCAGGCGCCCGTCGTCGACGACCGGCAGCTGGCTGATGCCGCGGTCCTTCATCACCATCACCGCGTCGGCCACGAGGGCCGAGCTGGTCGTGGTGCAGACCTCGCGCGGCGGCAGGCTCTGCAGGAGGCTGGCGAGGTCGCTGGTCTCCCAGCGCTCCTCGGTGAAGCCGTTCTCGCGCATCCACTGGTCGTCGAGGAACTTCGTCATGTAGTTGCGGACGGAGTCCGGCAGGATCACGACGATGCGCTTGCCCGGGCCCATGCGCTTGGCGACCTGGATCGCGGCCCACATGGCCGTGCCGCTGCTGCCGCCGACCAGCATGCCCTCCTGGCGGATCAGGCGGCGCGCCATGAGGAACGACTCGCGGTCCTCGGTCTTCACCCACTCGTCGACCAGGCTGCGGTCGAGCACGTCGGGGATGAAGTCGTAGCCGATGCCCTCGACCTTGTAGGAGCCCACCGGCTCCGGGCCGGCGAGGATCGAGCCGACCGGGTCGGCGCCGACGATGTGGACGTCGGGCTTGGCCTCCTTCAGCCGCTTGGCGACCCCGGCGATGGTGCCGCCGGTGCCGGCGCCCGCGACGAAGACGTCGAACTGGCCGTCGGTCTGGCGCAGGATCTCCTCGGCGGTGCCCTCGTAGTGCGCCTGCGGGTTGTCGGGGTTCGAGTACTGATCGAGGATGTGCGCGTTCGGCAGGATGTCGCGCAGCTGCTTGGCGACGCCGATGTGGCTCTCGGGGGCGTCCCAGGCGGCCTCGGTCGGCGTGCGGATGATCTCGGCGCCGAGGGCCTCGAGCACGACCTGCTTCTCACGGCTCATCTTCTCGGGCATCGTGATGATGCAGCGGTAGCCGTACACGGCGCAGGCGAGCGCCATCCCGATGCCGGTGTTGCCGCTGGTGGGCTCGATCAGCGTGTCGCCGGGCTTGATGCGGCCGGAGCGCTGCGCCTCCTCGACCATGCGCCTGGCGATGCGGTCCTTGACAGAGCCGCCGGGGTTGACGAACTCGCACTTCGCGAGGAACTCGCAGCCCGTCTTCTTGCCGACCTTGCGCAGGCGGACGAGGGGCGTTTCCCCGATCGCTTCGAGGATGGAGTCGTAGATCTGGGCCATCGGGGAGCTCTCCGGGTGGGCAGGCGACCGGGCGGGAGCGGCCCTCCTGGAGATGGACCGGCCCCGCCGAGTCCCGGATTCTAGTGTCCGCGACCCGATCTTGCGCGCGTCGCGAGGGCCCGTCAGGGGCCCGCGTCGCCGGGCCGCTCCAGGACCACGACGGTGCCGCGCGGCGAGGTCCGCACGCCGAAGCGCTTCAGGGGTCGCGCCTCGGGTCCCTCCGCGGGGCGCTCGTCGTCCACGCGCGTGCCGTCGTCCAGGCTGTAGCGCCAGGCGTGCCACGGGCAGGTGACGACGCCATCGGCGATCGACCCCGCGAACAGCGGCCCCAGCATGTGTGGACAGAAGGCCTCGAAGGCGCGCACCTCGCCCTCGAGTGCGTAGAGCGCGACGGTGCCCCAGGGCGTGTCCGCCGGCACCGGATGCGCCGGGTCGATGTCCGCGGCGAAGACGCCGGTGTCGAACTCGCCGTCCGGTCCGCCGCCGCGGGGAGGATCGTCGATGGGTGCGTCCATGGCGTGGAGGCCGGCGGCATTATGGGCGAGACTGGGCCCGGCGCCCGGAGGAACCCCCTTGCCGCAGAGAACCGTCGTCCTGAAGCTCGCGTCCGCGGAAGGTCGGGCGCTGCGGGGCCGGCTCGAGCAGGGCGACTTCGAGTTCCGCTCCGTGCCCCACGCGGCCTTCAGCGTGAAGGGGGAGGGCGTGGTCGCCACGCTCTACACGTCCGGCAAGCTCGTCGTGCAGGGCCCCGACCCCGACGGGTTCCTGCTGCGCTACGCGGGCCGCGAGGCGCCGCCGGCCGCGGCCCCGTCCCCCGCGCCGACGCGGACGATCGTCGGAAGCGACGAATCCGGAAAGGGTGATTACTTCGGGCCGCTGGTGGTGGCCGCCGTGCGCCTCGAGCCCGAGCAGGTCGCCGAGCTCGCCGGGTCCGGCGTGGCCGACAGCAAGAAGCTCGCGGACTCGACCTGCCGGCGCCTCGCCCCGGCGCTGCGCGAGCGCTACGCCGTGTCCGTCCAGCGGCTCGACCCGCCGGAGTACAACCGCGAGCGCGAGCGCCACGGCAGCCTCAACCCGCTGCTGGCCGAGCTGCACGCCCGCGCGATCCGCGCCCTGGCGCGGCCGGGCGTGGACGTGCTGGTCGACCAGTTCGCCGACCCGCGCCTCGTGGAGCGCGCCCTCGGCGGCCTCGACGTGAACCTGACCCAGCGCCCGCGCGCCGAGGAGCACGTCGCCGTGGCCGCCGCCAGCGTGGTCGCGCGCGAGGAGTTCCTGCGCGCGCTGGACGAGCTGTCGGCGGAGTTCGCGGTCGAGCTCTGCAAGGGCGCCGGCGCGCCCGCGGACGACGCGGGGCGCGCGTTCCTGGCGCTGCACGGCCCGGACCGGCTGGGCGAGGTCGCCAAGCTGCACTTCCGCAACACCGCGAAGATCGGCGTCGCCGGCGGGGAGGAGGGCGCCCGATGAGGCCGCCGCCCACGCGCATCGTGCCGTTCGTCGCCATGGCGGGCGCGGGCAACACCTTCGCGGTCGTGCGCGCGTCCGCGGCCGGACCGGCGGACGCGCGCCCGCGGCTGGCCCGCGCGCTGTGCGCCCATGCCCACGAGCGCGTCGCCGGGCTCCCCGCGCGCCTCGACGGCCTGCTGGTCGTCGCCTCCGACCCCGGCGAGGGCGCCGACGTGCGCATGGAGGTCTGGAACGCCGACGGCAGCCGCGCGGCGGCCTGCGGCAACGGCCTGCGCGTGGTCGGCAAGTTCGCGGGCGAGCGCGGGGCCGGCACCGGCGAGGTCGTGCGCGTCGCCACCGACGCGGGCGTGCGCGCGGTCGCGCTGCGCCGCGCGGCCGCCGGGCGTCCCGACCGGAGCGCCGACGGAGGCTCCGACGCGAATCTCGGCGAACACCGGCCCGTGGTCGGCGCCGTCGCGTCGCTCGGCGTCGCGACCGTCGTGCCGGGCGGCCCCCTGCGCCTGGGCGCGCGCGCACCCGAGCCCAGCGCACGGAGCGCGCGCGAAGTGGACTCCGGCGCGCGCACCCACGCACAGGGGGCGCGCGTGCTGGACCCGGTGTGGGTCGACGTCGGCAACCCGCACGCCGTGCTGTTCGAGCCGGACGTGTCGCTGGACGAGCTGGCCGAGCTCGGCCCGCGGGTCGAGGGCGCCGCGGCGCTCGCCGGGCCGCCCGGTTTCGCCGACGGCGTCAACGTCGAGCGCGCGCGCGCCGCCGCGGGCGCGGCCGCGTGGACGGTGCGCGTCTGGGAGCGCGGCGTCGGCGAGACGGCCGCGTGCGGCTCGGGCGCCTGTGCCGTCGAGGCCGCGGCGCGCGCGCGCGGGCTCGTGCCGGACGGCGTCGAGGTCCTCGCGCTCGAGTTCCCCGGCGGCCGCCTGACCGTGGGCCGCTCGCCGGCGGGCGAGAGCCTGCTCGAGGGCGACTGCGTCGAGCTCGGCGAGGGGACCCTGGTCCTCGCCCTCGATCCGGCCCAGGAAGAGGGCGTCCCGTCCCCATGACCCGGTCCCCGCACTCCGCGCCCTCGCGAGCGCCGCGCTAGGAGCGCGCAGGCTGCAACGGTGGGCTACCTGCTCCACATCCTCCTCGCGGTCGGCCTCCAGGGCCTGGCCGAGTCCGGCGCGGCGCTGCCCGTGGGGCACCCCTGGCTGCTGCCGGCGCTGGCCGCCGTGCCGCACCTCCTGGGCTGGGGCGTGCACCGCGCGTCGCTGCGCGGACGGTTCCGCCGCGCCGACGCGCTGCACCACGTGCTCGTGTGGAGCCCGCCCGCGCTGCACTTCGTCGCCGTCTCGGCCGGCGGCTGGATGGCCCTCGTCGAGACGCGCCTGGGCGTCTCGCCGCGCCTGCTCGACTGGCCCCACCCCGCACAGCTGCTCGGCTTCGCGCCCTTCCTCGTCTACGGCCTGCTCGCGATCGACGCCCGCGCGCGCGTCGGCGGGAGCGCCGCCGTGCCCCACCTGCGGCGCTTCCAGGCGCGCATGTTCCTGTCGGCGCTGGTGCCGGTCGCGCTGTACGTCGTCGTCACCTGGCTGGCCGGCCTGGTGCCCGGCGTGCGCGTGCGCGTGGAGGAGGTCGCCGTCTGGAGCGCGCTCTTCACCACCGCCGTGGCGCTCGGCTTCCTCGCGATCCTGCCGTGGGTGCTCTGCAACACGTGGGAGACCGTTCCGCTCGGCCCCGGCGTCCAGCGCAGCCTGCTGGAGTCGGTCGCGCGGCGCGCGGGGTTCCGCTGCCGCGAGCTGCTCGTCTGGCGCACCGGCAACCTCCTCGCGAACGCCGCCATCGTCGGCGTGCACCCGCGCGGGCGCTTCGTGCTGTTCTCCGACTCGCTGCTGGCCCAGCTCCCGCTGCGCGAGCTCGCGGCGGTGTTCGCCCACGAGATCGGCCACGCGCGGCGGCGGCACGTGCTCGTGTTCGTGGCCTGGTCCGCGGCGTTCTTCCTCGCGGCGGACCTGATCGCGGCGGCGCTCTTCCCCGACAGCGAGCTCGGCCTCGGCGCCGTGCTCGTGCTGGTGCTCGGCGCGTGGTACGCGCTGCTCGGCTACCTGTCGCGCCGCTTCGAGCTCGAG
>JAUIDW010000250.1 GCA_030428395.1 bacterium
CGAACCTCCTGGCCCGCGCGCGGACGCGGGTCGCGGCGTCGTCGGTGTTCCCCGGCGGCGTGGGCCTGGCCGAGCGGCCCTACGGCCCCGAGCTCGCCGTGGACGGCCGCCTGCGCACCCCGTGGCTGGCGGACCCGCGCGACGACCGGCCCGCGCTGCGGATCGAGCTGGAGGGCGCGGTGATCGCCGACGTGCTGCGGATCGCGCCCGCGCGCGCCGTGCCGCACCGCCCGCGCTTCTTCGGGCGGCCCATCGCGATCGCCGTGCGCGTCAACGACCGCCCGGAGCGCGTCCTGACGCTACGCCCCGACGCGCGCGACAAGGCCGTGCTCGAGCTGGAGCGCCCCGTGTCGATCCACCGCCTCGAGCTGACCATCCTCGAGCAGGCGCGCGGCCGCGGCCACCCCGCCACCGGCCTGGCCGAGGTCGAGCTCGCGCTGCGCTGAGCCGGCGCACGCGCGCAGGAAAAGGTGCGGGCCCGGCCCTCCGCGGCCGGGCCCGCTTGCTGGAACCCTCGCTGGTGGTTGGACGTCTAGGGGGCGATCGTGAAGACGAGTCCGTTCGTCAGGCCGTCGCCGAAGCCCGCGGGGTCGCCGGGGTCGCGCTGGCGGAACTGCGCGCGCGCCGTGGCGCCCGCCGAGAGCAGCGGGTCGGAGCCGGACTGGATGAGGACGTTGAAGTCGCGCTTCACGACGCCGGCGCAGGGCGGCGTGCCGGCGCTGCCCGCGTTCTTGGGCGGCAGCAGGCGCGTCAGCGGCGCCTTGATGCACAGCTTGCCCCCGTGGAAGTTCAGGTTCGACTTGCCGAACCCGTACAGGTAGAAGCCCGCCTCGTCGGGGACGAGGTCGTTCGCCACGACGCGGAACGGCGCCGTGGCCGACGCGCTGGGCAGGCCGGTGGACGTCAGGAACGGCACGCAGCCGCTCGAGTTGGTCTTGCCGGTGCAGTAGCTCGCCGGCGGCGGCGGCAGGCCGGCGTTGCCGTCGAGCACGTGCACGACCACGCTGTTGCTGGTGTCCTGCGTGCCGACCGCGGCCTCGGCGATCCCGTCGCCGTCCAGGTCGCCCACCGGCGCCACGCTGAACACGCGGTTGCCGGTGAAGAACGACCACAGGACCGAGCCGTCCGCGCCGCTCATGGCGTAGGCGTGCAGGTCGAACGAGCCCGCCAGCACGTCCTGGAGCCCGTCGCCGTCGAGGTCGTCGACCGCGGCGACCGTCCACACGTCGCCGCCGTTGGTCGTGCCGACGGTGGTCTTCCACACCTGGGTGCCGTCCACGCCGGACAGCACCTGCGCCGCGTTCTCCCAGGAGGCGACGACCACGTCCTGGATGCCGTCGCCGGTCACGTCGGCGATGCCGTCGACCATCATGCCGTAGTCCGGCACCGTCGTGCTGCTCCACACGGGCGCGCCGGTGGCGCCGTCCAGGCAGCGGATCGCCGAGCCGGCGGTGGTCCACAGCACGGCCAGCGCCTCGTTCACGCCGTCGCCGGTGACGTCGGGCTGGACCCCGCAGGCGTACACGGTGACGCCGGGCGAGACCTGCCACAGCACGGTCGCGCCGGGGCCGGGCGAGGCGCCGTCGAGGCACACCAGGCGGTCGACGTCGTCGCCCACCGCGACCAGCACGTCGTCCACGCCGTCGCCGTTCGCGTCGCCCAGGTTGCGGACCGAGTAGACCGCGTCGAGCGCGTTGTACTGCCACAGCACCGCGGCCTGCCCGACCTGGGGCGAGCCGTCGACGTAGTACAGCGTGTCGTTCATCGAGCCGGCGCCGAAGGCCACCTCGGGCACGCCGTCGCCGGTGGTGTCGCTCATCTCCGCCAGCGAGTACACCCAGCCCGAGTTCGGCTCGAGGTACGTGTCGAAGCGCCACGACACGGCGCCGGTCTGGGCGTCGAGGTTGTACGCGGTGCGCCCGCCCCAGGCCGTGCCCAGCAGGAAGTTGGGCGCGCCGTTCCCGTCGGTGTCGGAGATCGGGACGATCGCCTGGTCGCCGTAGGGCGAGCCGCCCGAGACGCCGTCGGCGGTCTGGTACGACCACGCGACCGTCGCCGCGCCGGCGCTCGCGCCGTCCAGCGCGAACACGTTCGGCACGTTGGACTCGTCGATGCCGGCCAGCACCTCGTCGCGCCCGTCGCCCGTGACGTCGTCGACCGCGCGCACGCACGGCGAGTTGTCGGCGCCGACCAGGAAGAAGAGCTGGCTGCCGGCGGGGCCGGCGGCGGCCGGGGCGAGCTCGGTCGCCGCGGGGGGCGTCGTGCGGGCCGCGCGCGCCGCGAGGGCGGCGGGGACCTCGTCCGCGGACTGGGCGGCCGCGACGGCGGGGACGAGCAGGGCCGCGAGGCCGAGCGCGGAGGCGGGGGCGGACGGGTGCATGGGCGACTCCTTCTGCGTTGCGGGACCGCGTCCCAGTCTAGCGACGCGCGCTGCGAGCGGGGGGCGGGGTCGGCCCGGGCCCCGGAATCGCCGGAATCCGCGCCACCGATCCGGCCACGCCGGGAAGGAGCAGGTAGAAGCGAGAGGACCCCCGGATGCCCCCGCCCGCCATGCCCGCCGATCTGCTCCTGCGCCACGCGAACGGACTCCGACAGCTCGCCCGCGGCCTCGTCGCGGACGAGCACGCGGCCGAGGACGTGCTGCAGGAGACGTGGCTGGCCGCGCTGCGGACGCCCCCGGCCCCGCGCCCCGGCGCGGAGGCGGGCGGCGTCGGCGCGTGGCTCGGCGGCGTCGCGCGGCGCCTGGCGCGCAAGCGCCGTCGCGGCGAGCGACGCCGCGACGAGCGCGAGCGGCGGGTGGCCCGCGAGGAGCCGATCGCTTCGGTCGACGAGGAGCTCGCACGGCGAGAGATCCTGCGGCACGTCGTCGAGGCGGTGCTCTCCCTCGAGGAGCCGTACCAGACCGTCGTCGTGCTGCGCTACTACGAGGACCTCCCGCCGCGGGACATCGCCGAACGTCTCGGCTGTCCCGTCGCCACGGTAAAGAGTCAGCTCCACCGGGCGCGCGCGAAGCTCCGCGATCGACTCGACGGCGCCGTCGGCGAGCGGGGGCAGTGGGCCCTCGCCCTGGCCGGCGTCTTCGGTTGGGACCGCGCCCTGCCCGCCGCCGCGACGGCCGCGGGCACCGGCGCCTCGCTCGGAGGTCTGGCCATGGAGTGGAAGCTGGCGATGGCCGTCGCGGGACTCGCGGCGGTGGGGTACGTGGGAGTCGAGCTGGGCGCCGGCGGCGCGCTGGCCGACGTGCTGCCGGGCGGCTCGGAGGGCCGGCGCGTCGTTGCGACCTCCGCGGCGGAGGGCGGGCGCGCGGTGATCGCCGCGGCGCCCGGCGACGAGGACGAGGCCGCCCCCGGGCAGGGTCGGGTCGCGGTGGCCGCGACCGCGACGCCGGGGCGCATCCTCGAGGGGCCCGTGGCCGGGCCCTACGCGTTCGCGGTCGAGCTCGAGGTGCTCGACGCGCACGACCTGCCCGCGCCCGGCGTCGAGGTCGACGTGGCGCCGCCGGGCCACCCCTGGACGAGCTGGGGGACCACGGGCCTCGACGGCAAGCTGCGCGTCGAGTGGCGCGGCCACACGCCGGCCCAGGTGCTCGCGGTCGGGATCCGCAGCGCCCCGGACGCGCCGATCTGGCGGCTGGACTGCCGCGCCGGGACGACGACCCGGCGCCGGTTCGCGCTGCGGCCGCTGACGCTGGGCCAGGTGGCGGAGCCGCTGGTGGAGGTCGTCGACGGCGTCGCCGTGCACGAGGGCTACCGGCTGCGCGCGGGCGACCCCTCCGGCAACGAGGTCCGCTTCGGCCTGCAGACCGAGGTCCGCGGCGCGGTCGAGCTCCACGAGCGCGCGTCCTTCGTCGAGCGCGGCGCCAACGTCGTCGTCGAGGGCCCGTGCCTGCGCGAGAGCACGGCCGGCGTCGCCGGCAGGCTGTTCCGCTGGCCGGCCGAGACCGTCCAGGAGGTCGTGTCGGCGAACGTCGAGCTGGTGGTGGGCACGCGCCTGCACCGCATCCGGCTCGTGCCCGAGGACAACACGTTCGAGCTGATCGACGTCTCCTTCGGGGAGTCCGACGAGCTCGTCCGCGTCCAGGGCGTCGTCCGCGACGCCGGCGGGGAGCCCGTCCCCGGCGCGGTCGTCGTGGCGCCCGGGCTCGAGCACCGGCCGACGGGGATCGCCGACGCCGACGGCGCCTTCTCGCTGCGGCTGCCGCCGGGGGGCGTGTACGAGCTGCGCGCCGGCGGGGGCGACCACGGCCAGGACCGCACCGACCTGGACCTGAGCGAGCTCGAGGGCGGCGCGGTCGCGAGCTGGGACCCGCTGCTCGACCGCGGCCACGAGCTCGTCGGCCGCCTGGTCGACGACACGGGCCGCGCCCTGGACGACTGGGGCGTCGCGTACCTGCGGGCCGAGGACGACCTGCCCTGGCACGACGTCGCGCCGACCGGCGCGGACGGTCGCTTCGCCATCCCGAACCTGCCCGACCGGGCGGGCGCGGTGCAGGTGCGCGCTCCCGAGGGCGGCGGCCTGGTCACGTGGGTGTTCCCCGACGTCCTCCCGGGCGCCGGCGAGGTCGAGCTGGTCGTGCCGGCCGCGGCCCTGGAGCCGGGCCGCGTCGTCGCCCGCGTCGCCGGCGCGGACGGCGAGCCGGCCCAGGACGTGCAGGTGCTGCTGTGGCAGGAGTCCAGCGGGCGCGGCGTGCCCCTCGGCTTCGACGCGAAGCGCGGCGCGCACGTGCGCGGGCACGTCCCGCCGGGGCGCTACCGGCTGGTGGCCGGCTCGCCCTACGGCGGGTACGTGACGGCGGACGTCGTCGTGGCCGCGGGCGAGGTCGTGGAGGTCGCCGGCCTCGCGCTGCCGCCGTCCGCCTCAGTCAGCTTCACGGCCGTCCCGCCCGAGGACCTCGACGAGGCGCTGGCGGTCGCGCTGCTGCGCCGCACCGAGGTCGACTCCGTCTCCGCGACGGGGCCGGTCGAGGCGCCGATCCGCGCCGCGCTGCCGCCGGGCGACTACCTGGTGTACGCCTCCAGCGGCTCCTTCGGCACGCCCGCCTTCCCCTTCACCGTGCGCGCCGGCGAGAACGCGGAGCACGTGCTGGACCTGCGCACCCTGCGCCCGGTCGACGTCACCGTCGCCGCGGGCGAGGACGGCGCGCCGGACGCCGCCTGGTCGCTCGAGATCCGCGACGCGGAGGACCGCCCGGTCCTCGCCGACGAGGCCGCGCCCGCGGGCACCGCGCGCGCGTTCCTGCCGCCGGGCGCCTACGTCCTGCGCGCGACCGCCGCGAACGGCGCGTCGACCGAGGTCGCCTTCGAGGTCGCCGACGGCCCGACGACCGTGCGCGTCGAGGCGCCGTAGCGCCCGTCGCCCGACCGTCCGGCGGGGTCCCGCGCACGTCGCGGGGCCCCGCCGGCTCGTCGCGGGCTACCGCGCCACGCGCACGGTGACCGGGTCGCTCGCGCGGGCGAAGGAGCCGCTGTCGCGGGCGCCGGGGTTCAGCAGGACGACGCGCAGCTCGGCCGCGTCGGGCAGGCTCGCGAGCGAGCCGGAGGCCAGGCGGATGCGGCGCGTGCCGGTGGGGAACAGCAGCAGACGCGTGCGCGCCAGGACGGGGCCGGTGTCGGTCCACTCGCCGGTGGGGCGCATGGTCCACGTCCGCCCCGCGCCGCCCGCGGTGACGCGCAGGTCGGCGAGCTGCTCGTGGCCGCGGTGCTGCACGTCGACGGCGAACTCGTCGCCGTCCATCGTGACGTAGAGCTTCGGGGCCAGGCCGAGCGAGCGCCGGCGCATCAGGAAGAAGGGCCGCGTGCGCTCGCCGCCCGGCCGCGAGCGCAGGTCCCCGATGGGGACGGCGATCAGCTCGTACGTCAGGAGCTGCTCGCGCACCTCGAGCTTGCGGCGCGGCTTGTGGTGCAGGATGTCGAGCTCCTTGATCCAGAGGGACGCGATCTCCTGCTCGTTCGGGGCGGCCTCGGTGAAGCGCACCTGGGGGACGATGTAGTCGGGCTCCAGCGCGAGCGCCTGGGCGACGTCCGCGCGCGACACGCCGGCCCACGTCGAGACGCGCTCCTGCCCGGGCAGCGGCGACGTGCGCCCGAGCACGTCGATGACGCGCAGGCGCGACAGGTACCCCATGGCGCCCGGCCACGGCGTGAGCACGGTGTGGCTCGGGTCGAGGTGGTCGCGCAGGAAGAGGCCGACGTCGCGCACGCGGCCGGTCAGGTCGATCTCCTCGTCGATCCCGACGCGTCCCTTGTGGCCGTCGGCGCCGAAGCGCGGCGAGGCGAAGGGTTCCATCAGGCGCCGGTGCAGGGTCTCGGTGGGGAAGGGCCCGAGGTCGCCGGGGTACTTGCTCGCGAGCGCCGAGGTCGCCAGCCCGAGCACGAACAGGCCCCACACCACGGGCGTCAGCCAGGCGCGCCGGCTGTCGAGCGACACGGTGATGGCCTCCTGGATCGACACGTAGAGCACCGGGAGGATGGGCGCCATCTCCATGCTCATCGGCAGCGTGCCGCCGCCCGAGAGCCAGAGCACGGCGCACCACACGAGCGTCAGCACGAGGGCGCGCGTGCCCATGCCGCCGAGCGCGCCGCGCAGCGCGTACCAGGCGGGCAGCAGGACCAGCAGCGGCGCCCCGGAGGCCAGGAAGAAGTCGAGCAGGTACAGGCCGCCGCGGCGCAGCTCCTCGGGCTCGAGCAGGAACAGGCCCGCGGTCGCGGGGGCCACGACGAACCCGGTCAGGGAGAAGCGCGCGGTCATCACGGCGAGGTGCACCGCGAGCGGCAGGGCGAAGCCGCGGAGGACGGGCTGCGGCCGCGGCTCGTCGCCGGATCCGCCGCGGCGCCAGCGCGTGCGCACCAGCTCGATCGCCAGCAGCGTCAGCCCCACCCAGACCGCCTCGGGGCGCGTCAGGCACGCCAGGCTCAGCGCGAGGCCCATGGCCCACGGGCGGCGGCGCTCGTAGGCCAGGAAGGCCGCCGTCAGCGTCAGCCCGAGCAGCGGGATCTCCGTCCCGCTCGCCGCCGCCGCGGCGATGGCCCCGCTGACGACCAGCAGGAGCGGCGCGACGACGCCCGCCAGCCGGCCGGGGCTGAAGCCCGCGAGGACGACGACGGTGACCAGGGCGCAGGCGATGCCGACCGTCTGGCAGAAGGTCGTGACGGGGCGGTAGAGCTGCTCCGCGACCGCGGCGACGGCCACCCACAGGGGTGAGGGGTAGCTCTCGGCCGCCGGCAGCAGCGGGTCCCAGGCGAAGCTGCCGTGGTGCACGAAGTTGCGCGCCAGGCGGTACGCGACGTGCGGCAGGTCGTAGGGGTAGGCGAAGCTCCCGTCCGCGTCGACGTGCAGCGCGAGCGCGTGGGCGAGCAGGATCGCCATCGCCAGGAACAGCGCGATCGTTCGGTTCATGGGGGCCCCGGCGGGGCCAGAACCTAACCGCCGCGGCTCCGTCGTGCACGGGCGGCCGGGCGTCCGTCGGCGCGCCGGCCCGCCCGCGCGCCCGCCGAGCCCGCGCGCCGCGGCCGCGGGAAGGACCGGCCTCCGCGGCGCGGGCTCAGTCCGCCGCCACGTCGACGACCTCGATGCCGTCGACCGCGGCCTGGACGAGGCCCGCCACGTCCAGCTCGGCCTCGATGCGCTCGCAGTCCTCGACGCGGCCGTAGATGACGGGCTTGCGGGGCATGAACACCGTGCAGCAGTCGGGCTCGGGCCGCGAGGAGACGTCGAGCGTGCCGATGCGCCGCGCGAGGGCGATCGTCTCCTCCTTGTCGTACGTCAGCAGCGGGCGCAGCACGAGCGGCCGCGCGGCGGCGGCGATGCACGTCATGTTCTCGAGCGTCTGGCTCGCGACCTGGCCGACGCTCTCGCCGGTCACCAGGGCCTTGGCCTTGTCGCGCCACGCGACGATCGAGGCGATGCGCTGCATGAACCGGCGGTACAGCACCGTGCGGTACGGCTCGGGCGCGCCGGCGCGGACCGCGAGCTGGACCTCGGTGAAGGGCACGACGAACAGGCGGTTGCGCGGCTGGTAGCGCGCCAGGCGGCGCACCACGTCGACGACCTTCTTGCGCGAGGCCTCGCCCAGGAACGGGGGCGAGTGGAACGTCACGAACGACGTCGAGCAGCCGCGCTTCATCGCCAGCCAGGCCGCGACCGGCGAGTCGATGCCCCCCGACAGCAGGCAGACCGCGCGCCCCAGCGTGCC
>JAUIDW010000251.1 GCA_030428395.1 bacterium
CTTCTGCAGGTGGCCGAAGCCGCCGGCCGCGCTGACGTCGACGAAGCGCTCGCCGCCGTCGTTCAGCAGCATCACGTTCGGCACCAGGGTCTCGAAGTCCGGGTCGCCGGTCGTCAGGTACACGTCGAGCCAGCCGTCCCCGTTCACGTCGCCGAAGTTCGCCCCCATGGGAAGGAACATGCGGTCGAGGCCGACGCGCGCGGTGACGTCCTCGAAGGTCCCGCCGAGGTTGCGGTACAGCCGCGGCGCGACCCCGGCGGGCGGGAGCCCCAGCGCCTCGGCCGCCAGGTCGGCGATCGAGGTCTCGAAGGCCCCCACGAACAGGTCCAGGCGGCCGTCCTGGTCGTAGTCGAAGAACCAGGTCGCGAAGCTCCGCCGCGACGGCTCCGCCACGCCGAGCGGCCCGGCCACGTCGGTGAACGTGAGCCCCCTCCCCGCGTCCAGGTCGTTGCGGTAGAGCCGGTTGCGGCCGTTGTTCGACACGTAGAGGTCCGGGTCCCCGTCGTCGTCGTAGTCCCCGACGGCGACCCCCTTGCCGTAGCGGTCGTTCGTGACGCCCGCGGTCCTCGCCACGTCGCGGAAGCGCCCGCCGTCGTTCAGGAAGAGCTGCGAGGGGAAGTCGCCCCCCGCGTCGCCCAGGTCCACGCGCGACTCGTTCGCGACGTACAGGTCCAGGTCGCCGTCCAGGTCGAAGTCGGCCCAGGCGGCCGCCTGGGTCGGGCGCGCCGGCAGCGCCAGCCCGACCGCGTGCGTCACGTCGGTGAACGTCCCGTCGCCCTCGTTGCGCAGCAGCGAGTTGCGGATGCGCCCGTCGTCGAGCAGCCAGGCGCCCCGCAGGACGAGCAGGTCCACGTCCCCGTCGCCGTCGTAGTCCGCCCCGACGCAGTTCAGGCCGCCGCGCTGCCCGGAGAGGCCCGCGGCCTCGGTGCGCTCCTCGAAGCCGCCCGCGCCGTCGCTGCGGTAGAGCCGCAGGGGCTCGTCGGGGTCGTAGGAGCTCGTGGCCAGGTCGGTCCACCCGTCCCCGTCGAGGTCCTCGGCGACGACGCCGCCGCAGAGGTTGAAGGCGTCCACCCCCAGCTCGGGCGCCACGTCCACGAACCGCGGGAAGGGCTCCCCGCGCTCGAACGCGTCGGGCGGCAGGCGCAGCTCCTCGGGGACGGCCGCGGGGAACTCGCCCATCGCCATGGCGCACACGTTCAGGAGCCAGCGCAGCCCCAGGTCGTCGGGGTCGTCGCGCAGGAGCGCCCGGTAGTCCGCGAAGGCGCGCTCGATCGGCGCGCGCACGCCGTGCACGCCGCCGCCCGCGAGCGGGAAGATGCAGCAGCTCGCGTTGCGCCGGCGGATGCAGTTCTCGACCTCCGCCAGCCGCAGGTAGACGCGCGCGCGCTGCCGCACCAGCACGGGGCTCGCCTGCATGCCGGGGATCCTCGCCAGCTCCTCGAAGGCCGCGTCGATGGCGCTGACCGCCTGCTCCACGCGCCCCAGCTCGAGCTCCTCGCCCGCGAGCTCGGCCAGCAGGTTGACGCGGTCCAGGGTGGTGCGGCGCGGGTCGGCGACGCGCTCGCGCAGCCGCGCGGCGGGCCGCTCGCCCAGGTAGCGCTGGTCGGAGTCGCGCAGGCGCGCCGCGACCCGCGCGAGCTCCTCCGCCGGGTCCGGCGTCGGCGCCCCCGAGGCGCGGTGCAGCGCGGGCAGCTGGCGCGCGACCGGGTGCTCCGGGTCGACCTCGAGGAGCCGGTAGTACTGCTCGAGCGCCTCGGCCGGGCGCCCCAGCGCCTCCAGCGCGCGCCCCGCGTCCAGCCGCACCTCGACGTCGTCGGGCGCGGCCCGCAGCGCGTCGAGGTAGTAGACGACCGCCTCCTCCAGCCGGTCCCCGCGGTGGAAGATCCGGGCGATGGCGCGGTTCGCGCTCGCGGAGCCGGGCTCGAGGCGCAGCGCCTGGCGGCACCTCGCGACGGCCAGCTCCGGCTGGCCCGCGGCGAGCAGCGCCAGGCCCCAGTCGGTCAGCGCGCGCGCGTCCAGGTCGCCGAGGCGGTCGGCGGCCTCGAACTCGGCCACCGCCGCGGTGCTCCGGCCGGCGCGGTACAGCTCCGACGCCAGCGCGACGTGCGCCTCGAGCGACCCGGGGTCGGCGGCGACGGCCGCCCGGAAGCTGCGCTCCGCGCCGGCGGCGTCGCCGCGCCGGGAGAGGTGACGCCCCAGGACGACGTGGGCGTCGGCGCGGCTCGCGTCGAGCCCGATCGCGCGGCGGAAGGCCTGCGCGGCCTCGTCCGGCCGACCGGCGCGGTCGAGCGCGATCCCGAGCTGGAGCTGCACCCGCGGGTCGTCGGGGCTCGTCTCGACCACGACGGCGAGCTCGCGGGCCGCCTCGTCGTACCGGCCCGCCTGCATGTACCGGCTGGCGCGCCGCGCGCACAGCGCCGCGCTGACGCCGAGCGCCGCGACCTCCTGCCGCAGGGCGTCGGGCAGCTCGCGGAGGGGCTCGAGGTCGCGGGCGCGGGCGGCCGCGTCCTCCGAGCCCTCGCGGTCGCCGACCAGGGCGCGCGCGCGGGCCAGGCCGGACCAGGACAGCGCGTCCTCGGGGACCAGCTCCGCGGCCTGCTCGAGGTGGCGGACGGCCTCCTCGGGGTCCTCGCCCGCCGCCAGCAGCGCGAGCCCCAGCCCGCGGTGCGCCAGGGCGAACCGCGCGTCCAGCTCGAGCGCGCGGCGGTAGGCCCGCGCGGCCTCCTCGTGCTGCTCGAGGCGCGCGAGGTAGTCGCCCTCGCGGCACGGCAGGGGCGCGTACTGCGGCGCGAGCGCCGCGGCCTCCGCGAAGAGCACCCGCACCTCGGCGGGGTCGGCCTCCCCGGCGGACGAGAGGTGCGCGAGCTGGTACGCCCAGCGCACGCTCCCGGGGTCCAGCTCGCGCGCGCGCCGGTAGGCGACGAGCGCATCCCCGGTGAGCCCGTGGACGTCGAGCACCGCGCCGAGCGAGCCCCACGCCTTCGCGTCGCCGGGCGCCTCGAGGACGCGCGCGCGCGCCTCCTCGACCGCGTGCGCGACGCGCGGCTCCATGCGCGACGTGTCCGGCGCGGGCAGGCCCGGCACGCCGCCGCGGCAGCCCGCGCCCGACGGGGCGAAGGCCAGCCAGCCGAGCAGCGCGGCGGCCACGAGCGCGAGCGCCAGCCCGCCGAGCGACCGGCGGCGACCCGGCGCGCCGGCGCGCGCTCGTCGCCCGCTCACGGCCGCCCCTCCCCGCGCCGCACGACGACGAGGCGCTCCACGCCGGGCAGGTCGAACGCCTCCTCGGCGCCGTCCGCCCAGCGGACGTCGACCCGCGTCGGCGCGGCGCCGCGGCCGAGGCCGAAGTGCGCGAGCGGCGAGCTGCTGGACTGGTAGCTGCCCGAGGTCGTGACGGTCCGGACGCACGGGGTGCCGTCGACCTCGACCGCCACCCGGGCGCCGAGGGCGTCGCGGGCCCCGTCGAGCGCGCGGACGGTCAGCCAGCGGCCCTCCCGCGGCGCGTCGTTGCGCAGGACGCGCGCCGGACCGTCCGCGGTCACCACGACGAGGTCGATGTCGCCGTCCCCGTCCAGGTCCCCCGCCGCGAGCCCGCGCGAGACCTCCACCGTCGCGAACACGGCGGCCTCCGGCCCCTCGAGCAGCTCGAAGCGCCCCGCGCCGAGGTTGCGGTACAGGAGGTTCGGCTCGGCGTACCCGCCCCACGTGTCGCCCCCGCGCGCACCGGGCAGCGGGTCCTGCCGCGTCACGCGGCCGTTGGCGAGCGCCAGGTCGAGGTCGCCGTCGAGGTCCAGGTCGAAGGCGGCCACGCCGAACCCCGTGTAGCGCACGCTGCTCGCGCCGAGGCCGGCGACGGTCGTCTGGTCGCGGAAACCCCCGGACCTGCCGAGGTTGCGGTACAGCGTGTTCGTCTCGCCGCGCAGGTGCGTCAGGAACAGGTCGAGCGCGCCGTCGGCGTCGAGGTCCGCGGCGACCACGCCCATGCCCGCCTCGGACTTGCCGTACGAGTTGTAGGCCCCGCCGAGCGTCAGCGCGTCCTCTCCGAAGGTCCCGTCGCCGCGGTTGATCCAGCAGTGGTTGGGGTACGAGTCGTTGGCCACGTACACGTCCTGCCAGCCGTCGCCGTCGAGGTCCGCGCACACGACCCCCAGACCGGCGCAGGCGGGCACCGCCGCGAGGCCGGCCGGCCCGGTGGCGTCCTCGAAGGTCCCGTCGCCGCGGTTGCGCAGCAGCACGTCGTGCTCGGGCGGATAGCTCAGCGGGTTGCAGTAGTCGCGACGTCCGGACGGGTCCGAGCAGCGCTGGGACCCGTCGGCCCGGACGTAGCGCGCGACGAACACATCGAGGTCCCCGTCGGCGTCGGCGTCGAGGAAGGCCGCGGACGAGGACCACCCGTCCACCTCGATCCGCGCCTCCGCGGTCGCGTCCTCGAAGGTCCCGTCGCCGCGGTTGCGGTAGAGGCGGTCGGGCCCGACGTTGCAGACGTACAGGTCGACGTCCCCGTCGCCGTCCGCGTCGCCGGCGGCCACGCCCATGCCGTAGCCCTCCTCGCGCAGGCCGGCGCGGTCGGTCGCGTCGACGAAGCGGTCGCCGTCGTTGCGATAGAAGCGGTGCCCGGGCTGCGCGGCCCGCAGCGCGCCGGGGAGCCCGGAGTGGCCGCTCGTGAAGTAGAGGTCCAGGTCCCCGTCGCCGTCCGCGTCGAACAGCGCCACGCCGCCCGCCATGACCTCGGGGAAGTGGCAGTCCCCGCGCGCGCCGGTCCGGTGGACGAAGTCCACCCCCAGTTCGCCCGCGACGTCCACGAACCAGGGGCGCGTCGGCGCCGGCCCGGTGGGAGGCGCGTCGTCCCTGCCGCAGCCGGGCAGCGACAGGGCGGCGAGCGCGGCGAGCGGTGGGACCCTCATGGCCGTGGGCGATCCCTCCGGTCGAGCCGCGGCGCCGGAGGGGACGAGGCGGCGGCGCGGACGGGCTCAGGGCGCACGGAAGGACACCTCCCCGCGCTCCAGGATGGTGAGGCCGCTGCGCTGCGCGGACGCGCCGAGCAGAACGCGGCTGGGCTCCTCGCCGGGCACCTCGAGGGCGCAGACGGGGTTGCCGCCCTCGTTGACGCCGATCCAGGCGCCGCCCTCGCCGGACTCGGGGTAGGTGCGCAGGGCGACGGCCCCCTCCGCGTCCAGCTGCAGCGACGACCGCACGCGCCCCAGGTCGTCCAGCAGGTCGAACCGCGGCGCGCCGGCCGGGTCGACGGCGAGGCGCGCGCGCACGTTGCCGCCGGGGTCGGTCAGGCGCAGGCCGACGGTGCCGTCCTCGACGCCCAGCACGGCGCGGGGGCGGCCGACGTCGTCGCGCAGCACGACCTCGTCGGCGCCGATCACCTCGCGGTCCTGGGGGGCGCGGAACGCGGCGGTGCCGGCGAGCAGCGCGGCGACGCCGGCCGCGGCCGCGGCGAACGAGAGGACGCGGCAGCGCGCCTCGAGGCGCTCGACGCGGGGGGTCAGGTCCATGGGGGTCATCGGGAGCTCCCGGCGGGGGCGGTGGCGGGCTGCAGGCGCCGCAGGCGCGCCCGGTAGCGGTCGTGGAAGCGGGTCTGGCGGGTCTCCAGGCTCTGCTGGACGCCGTCGACGAAGACGTAGTCGACCGGCGAGGCGATCTCGAGCAGGTCGCCGTCGGTGACGATCACGTCGCCGAGCTTGCCCGGCGCGAGGCTGCCCACCCGGTCCTCGATCCCCAGCGCCCGCGCGGGGTAGTAGGTGATCGCGCGCAGCGCCTCCTCGCGCGGCAGCCCGTACGCGCACGCCATGGCGGCGTGGAACGCCAGGTTGCGCGGGTTCTGCGTGTCGCGCGACATGATCGCGACGGGCACGCCCGCGCGCGCCAGCACCGCGGCGTTGGCGTACGGCGCCTCGTAGGGGTCGTAGCGCGAGCTCGGGAGGGTCAGCACGGGGCCCACGACGCACTCGAGGCCCGAGCGGGCGAGCTCGTCGACGACCTTCCAGCCCTCGCGCACGCCGAACAGCACGGGCTGCAGCTCGAGCTCCTCGGCGAAGCGCAGCGCGAACAGGATCGTCTGGGCGTTGTCGGCGTGCAGCGCCACGCGCTTGCGGCCCGTCGCGAAGGGCGCCAGCGCCTCGAGGCGCGGGTCGAAGGGCGGCGGCGGCGTCCCGTGCTCGCGAGCGTCGGCCTGCAGCCGGTCGTGGTCGCGCGCCGCGCGAAAGCGGCGCCGCAGCTCCTCGGCGGCGTCGCCCTCCTCCTTCTTCTCCGCGTCGTTGGCCACGCGCGGGTAGCGCACGTGCAGCATGTCGCGGTCGACGTCGAGCATCTCCTCCCACGTGTCACCGGTCAGCCGCACGACGCAGGACTGCCCCATCATCGGGCCGCCGCCCTGGGGCGCGACCTGGGCGCGCGTGACGCCGTTGTGGCGCGTCACGGGGATGTGCGCCGACTCCGCGTCGATCGAGGCCGTCACGCGCACGTCGGGCTGGTCGCCGCCGATCTCGTCCTTGTCGTCGGTGCCGCGCACCGAGCCGATCTCGATCAGGCCCAGGCCCGTGTAGGCCGCCACCATGCCGGGCCAGACGTGCTTGCCCGTCACGTCGACCACGCGGGCGCCCAGGGGCAGCGGCAGGTCGGCGCCCATGCGCACGATGCGGCCGCCCTGCAGGAGCAGGGTGCCGTTCTCGACGTCGGGGGACGTGATCGGGTGCAGCGTGCCGCCGACGAGGGCGACGACCTCGCCGGCCTCGGAGTCGTGCAGGTCGGCGGTCACGGGGAAGGCGGGCTCGGACAGCTCCGGGACCGGCGGGGGGTCGTCGTCGAGGCCGAAGGCGTCGCGGCGCTCGAACTCGACCTCGCCGTCCACCAGCGTCAGCAGCACGCGTGACAGCGACGACAGCGGCGGCCCGTCCAGCAGCACGAGGTCGGCGTCCTTGCCCACCTCGATCGAGCCGACGCGGTCGCCGACGCCGAGCTGCTGCGCGGAGTTCAGCGTCACCAGCCGCAGCGCCCGCACCGGGTCCATCCCCGCGTAGCGGACGGACTTGGCGGCCTCGCCGTACAGGCGCCGCACCATCTCGTCCGAGTCGGAGTTCACCGACGACAGCACGCCCGCCTCGTCCATCAGCGCCGCGTTCTGCGGGATCGCGTCGTAGGCCTCCCACTTGTACGCCCACCAGTCGCCGAAGGTCGAACCGCCCGCGCCGTGGGCGGCCATCTCGGCGGCCACCTTGTAGCCCTCCAGCACGTGCTGGAACGTGCGCACGCGGAACCCGTGGGCCTCGGCGACGCGCATGAGCATCAGGATCTCGCTGGCGACGTAGCAGTGCGAGTGGACCTGCACGTCGCCGGACAGGATGCCCGCCAGCGCCTCCAGGCGCAGGTCGCGCCGCGGCGGCACGGGGTCCGCGCCGGCGGCCACGGCGTCGTCGTAGGCGGCCCACTCGTCGGCGTACTCGCGCGCGCGCGTGAAGGCGCGGTGGAAGATCGCCTCGACGCCCATCCGCGTGTCGGGGAAGCGCGCGCCGCCGCGGAAGTTCGAGCGCTTGGGGTTCTCGCCCAGGGCGAACTTGACGCCCTCGGGAGCGCCGGGGAAGCGCAGCTCGTCGGCGGTGCGCCCCCACTTCAGCTTGATCACCTCGTGCCGGCCGCCGATGGCGTTGGCCGAGCCGTGCAGCAGCCGCGCGGTCGTGCAGCCACCGGCGAGCGCCCGCCAGATGGCGACGTCGTCGGCGTCGACCGAGTCCGAGATGTCCACGTCCGCGGTGATCGAGAGCGTGCCCTCGTTGATCCCGCGCTCGATCGCCATGTGCGAGTGGTTGTCCACGACCCCCGGGGCCAGGTGCAGGCCGTCCCCGTCGATCTCGCGCACGCCGGCCAGCGGGCCGACCTCGCCGATCGCGGCGACGTCGCCGTCCTGGACCAGCAGGTCGGCGACGCGCGGCGGCTCGACCGCCGAGTGGATCGTCACGTTGCGGATCACGCAGCTGCCGCCGGTGCGGAAGCTCGGGACGCGCAGGTCGTCGGTCTCGTAGGGGTGCGTCGCGCCGTCCTGGGGGCCGGCGGTCGCGGCGAGCGCCGGGGCCGTTGCCAGGACCAGCGCCGCGAGCGTCGAGGTGCGGAGCGTCACTGGATCGCCTCCCCGCGCTCGACGCGGTCTGCGCCGGGGGCGCGCGTGCCGCGGACCTCGAA
>JAUIDW010000252.1 GCA_030428395.1 bacterium
ACCAGGTCGAGCGTGTGCACGGGCTTGAGCTTGAGCCAGTGGCCTCCGCGGCGCCCGGCCTCGTACGGCGCGTCGAGGTGCTTGACCACGAGCCCCTCGTGGCCGCGCTCGAGGGCGTGCGCGAGGAACGCCTCGGCGTCGGCCGCGTCGGCGAGCTCGGCCCGCGGGACGCGCGCCCCCTCGGGCAGCAGGTCGGCCAGCGCGGCCCACCGCTCGGCCGCGGGGCGGTCGATCAGGTCGGACCCGCCGGCGTGCAGCACGTCGAAGAAGAAGGGCGTCAGCGGCAGCTCCGCGCGCAGGGTCTCGACGTCCAGCCGCCGGCCGAAGCGCCGCATGGTCGTCTGGAACGGGTGCGGCCGACCGTCGGGGCGCAGCGCCAGCACCTCGCCGTCCAGCACCAGCTCGGCCTCGGGCGCGGCGCGCACCGCCTCGACGACCTCGGGCACGGCGGCGGTGACGTCGTGCAGCTTGCGGGTGAACACGCGCACCTCGTCGCCGCGCCGGTGGACCTGCACCCGCGCGCCGTCGAGCTTCCACTCGAAGGCCGCGCGGCCCAGCCTCGCGAGCGCGTCCGCGGGCGACTCGGCGGTGCCGGCGAGCATCGGCTGGACCGGGCGCAGCAGCTCGAGACGGAAGCGCTCGAGCCCGTGCTCGCCCTCGCCCAGGACGGCCGCGGCGACGGCGCGCAGCTCGCCGCCCAGCATGACCGCGCGCCGCACCGCGCCGGCCTCCAGCCCGGCGGCCGCGGCGACGGCCTCGACCACCAGGCCCTCGAGCGCGCCCTGGCGCAGCTCGCCGACGATCAGGCGGCGCAGGAAGCGCTGCTCGTCCGCGGTGGCGCGCGCGAAGAGCTGCTCGAGCAGCGCGCGGCGGCGCCCCTTCGAGCCCGCGCCCGAGACGGCCCCGATCCCGGCGAACGCGCGGTCGACCTCCGCCAGGGTCAAGGTCGGCGCGGACGCCGCCGGCACCTCGATCCCGCGCACGGCAGCGGGCCCCAGGCCGACCTTGCCCTGGCGCAGCTCGCCGACGGCGAAGGCGGCTCCGACGGCGCGGTCGTCGCCCGCCAGCCCACGGAACCACGCCGCGAGCCGCGCGGTCTTCTCCACCCGCGAGCGCGTCGCCGCGACGCGCGCGCTGGTCTCGACGAGGTCGTTCAGCATGCAAGCCCTGCGTGAAGCGTAGGCGCAGGCCTCCTGGGTCGTAGTCGACGACCGTTCCAGTGCTGGCCGCGCGACCGCCCTCGTCGCGCCCCCGGTACGCAGCTCGCCGCGCAGACCCGCGCGGACGTCCCGGCTACGGTGAAGGGTCTCTCTCACCTCGAAGGAGGCTCGTCATGACGTTTCCAAACGCTCCATCCGCGGTCCGCGGTGGACTGATCCTGGCCCTCGCGGCCGGGTTCGCCGCGGCCCAGACGCCAGCCACCACGTTCAGCATCGACTACAAGGCCCAGACGATCTCCGATCTCGACGGCGGGTCGCTGGTCGCGATCACCGAGGGCGACATCCTGCGGCCCACGCGTCCGCACGGCATCCCGCGCGTGGCGCCGGTCGGGACGCCCACGATCTACATCTCGAGCGGCCCCTCCGGCCTGCGCCTGCTCGGCGACACCGGCGGACGCGGACACCCCGAGGGCGTCCACGCCGCGCTCGAGGTCGACGGCCTGTCCTACGGCTTCGACGGGCCGGTCCAGGACGTCCCGCCTCCAGGGACGTTCTGGTTCTCGGTCGACAAGCTGTCGTTCGGCATCCAGAACCCGAACCCCGCGATCGTCCCGGAGGTCTGGACGGAGGGGCCCGACCCCGCCGGACCGAACGGAATGGAGGCCTGCGGGGATCTCTTCCTCGACCTCGGGATGCCCTCACCCCCGGTCTGCCCCACCGCCGGCTACATCGGCAACGTGGGTGCGATCGACGGGAACGGCGCTCCCGGCGCCAGCGGCTTCGCCTATCCGGGCCTGGGCCTGATCGAGCCGAACCCGATGGTCCAGTCCATGCCGCCCGCTGACGACGGCGACAACCTCGACGCCGCCGACCTCGACGAGCTGGGGCTCAACGTCCCCGGCGGCCTGGTGTACTTCTCGCTCGACGCGACCTTCAACGCCCCGACGGGCCTGGGCTCGGCGGCGGCGAACGGCTTCGCCGGCGGCGACGTGCTGACCACCGTGCCGGGCAGCGGGGTCATCAACCTGTTCGCCGCGGCCCCGCAGCTCGGGCTCGACCTCGTCACCGGCGTGCCGGACACGGACGACCTCGACGCCCTGGCGGTGTGGGAGAACGGCAACGGGGTCTTCGATCCGTCCATGTCGCCGTTCGACTGGCTGAGCGGGGGGCACGACATGGTGCTCTTCTCCGTCCGTCCCGGCTCCCCGGTGGTCGGCATGCCCGCGAGCAACTGCGGCGGCGCCCCCATCGAGCCCGGCGACATCCTGACCACGCCCATCGCGGGCAGCGCGATCTCCCCGTACCCGGCGATCTTCGTGGCCGCCGAGGCGCTGGGCCTGCGGACCTTCCGCACGCACTTCTTCGAGGGCGACGACCTCGACGCCCTCGACGTCCTGATCGCGCCGTTCTTCGACTGCGAGGGCAACGGCGTCGAGGACGCGCTCGACATCCTGTTCGGCGGCCTCGCCGACAGCAACGCCAACGGGGTCCCGGACGGATGCGGGTTCACCTACTGCACCGCGAAGACCAACTCCGACGGGTGCCTGCCCTTCCTGTCCACCTCCGGGCTGGCCAGCGTGACGAACCCCAACCCCTACCGTGTCGTCGGCAACGACATGGTCGTCGGTCAGGCCGGGTTCTTCATCTACGGGTCCAAGAAGGCGAACCTGAACTTCTTCGGCGGCAAGCTGTGCGTGAAGTCGCCGTTCCGCCGCTGGTATCCGCCGAAGGTCGCCTCGTCGGTCACGTCCTACACGTGCCCGACGAAGTCCCAGACCGGTCGGATCCTGCGCAACTTCAACACCTACATCCAGAGCGGCACCGATCCGTTCCTGACCGCCGGTCGGGTGGTCACCATGCAGCTGTGGCAGCGCGACCCGAACGACCCGTTCGGCGTCGGGCTGACCGACGGCCTCCGCTTCGAGATCCAGCCCTAGCCGCCAGACGCGGCGAGGCCGGCCACGCCCCCCGGACCGCCCGCGCGGGCCGGGGGGTCTCTCGTTCGCCCTACGCGCGCAGCACGGCGCCGGCCTCGCCGTCCAGGCGCAGGCGGTCGCCGTCGGCCACGGCGGGCCACACGCCGCGGCAGTTCACGATCGCGGGCACGCCCGCCTCCCGTAGCAGGATCGAGGCGTGACTGAGCTCGCCGCCGATCTCGGCGACCACGCCGGCGACGCGCGGGAAGACGACGGACCACGACGGCTCCAGCGCCGGCACGACGAGGATCGTCGCGGGGTCCAGCGGGCGCTCGGAGCGCAGCAGCTCGACGAGGTCCGACGCCTTCCGCGCCGGTCCCTCGACCACCGCGGTGGAGAGGGCGATCCCGGGGAAGCGCGCGCCTTCCCCGGCGCGGTCCGCGGGCACGGCGGACTCGACGCGGGCGCGGATCTCGTCGAGCGTGGCGGTGCGCGGCAGGTCCAGGGCGCGCCAGCGCTCCAGCTCCGCGCGGCTGCGCGCCGCCGCGTCCGCGTAGCCGGCGGGATCCCCGAGGTCGTCGCCGCGCAGCAGGAACAGGTCCTCGACGCGCTCGAGGCGACCGCTCGCGACGAGCGCCCGGGCCTCCTCGAGCAAGCGCGCTCGCCAGGTCTGCCAGCGGCGCATCAGCTCGTCCCGGAAGCTCTCACGCCGGCGGTCCAGGAACAGCAGCGGGTGGCGCGAACCCGCGGGCGAGGACGCCGCCGGCCGGGGAGCGAGCCCGCCCGGCGCGGGGGCGCCGCGCGCGAGGTCCGCGGCCAGCACGTCGGCGAGCTCCGCGAACCTCGGGCGCGCCGGGTCGCTCTCCCACGGCCCGCGGTGCCCGTGGCGGGCGAGCCACGCCTCGAGGCCGGTCGCGCGCTCGTCCGGGGGCAGGCGCCGCAGCTCCTCGTACCCGACCATCATGCGCTCGGTGACGACCCCGGCGCGGGCGCTCGACCGCAGCACGCGGCGCACGCGGTTCACGCCCGACAGCGCGCCGTTGATCGCGAAGTTCGTGCGCAGCGCCAGCGCGAGCCCCTGCACGCCGACGTCGAACAGCGCCGGCAGGCCGCGCGCGGACTCGAGCGCGCGATCGAGCGCGCGCAGGCCGGCGTCCGCGGCGGCGACCGTGCGCAGGCTGTGCGCCTGCAGCCGCAGGAGGCGTGGCCCGCTGCGCAGGAAGCGCCGCCACACGACCTGCCCGTCGGCCGGGTCGTCCGACGCGCCGCCGACGCCCTCGGTGACGAACGTGCGGGGCAGGCCCCAGCGGTCCATCAGCCGGTAGAAGGCGGAGAAGTTCAGCCACGCGCGCCCCGCGACGACCCAGGCGTAGCGCTCGCGCCAGCGCGCGACCTCGGGATCGACCTTCGCGAAGAAGTCCAGCGCGTCGCGGCCGGCGCGTTCGAGCGTCGACACGATCCACGGGCTCGGAGGGTCGCCCAGGATCTCCTCGTGGTTCGCGAGGCTGAGGATCGGGTTGCGGCGCACCTCGAACGGAGCCGGGCGGACCTGCAGCAGCACGGGCTCGCCGCCGTCGTCCGCGAACTCCACGTCGAGGGTGCGCACCTCGCGCGACAGGAACGCGTCCCCCAGGCGCGCCAGCCAGTCCGACCAGCGGTCGCCCCGCTCGAGCCCGCCGCGGCGCACGTCGCCGCGCTCCTCGCCGGCCGTGAGGCGCCGGTTCGAGCCCTCCGCGGTCGTGACCTCGTAGTGGAACCCGTCGAAGAAGGCGACGCCCGCGCGGCGCGCGCGCCGCAGCGGCTGGACGAAGACCTCGCCGTCGGGGGGCAGGGCGTCGACCACCTCGCGCACCGCGGCGGCGAACGCGTCGCGCTTGTGCACCGGGAGGCTGACGTACCGGCCCGCGGCCGTGGACTCGTGCCCGTCCTCGCCTTGCGCCGCCGAGCGCACGATCCACGGCGGGCCCAGCTCGTCGGGCGGGTCCAGGGCGGGCGTGTCCGCGGCGCGCGCCCAGCGCGTCGGCGGCACGACGAATCCGCGCGCCGCCGCCGCCCGCAGCCGCGCCAGCTTCGGCGCCGCGGGCCGCGGGCCGGAGGACAGCGGCCGCCACCCGGTCACGCGAGCTCCTCCGCCACGGCGCGCACCCAGCCCGCGGGGTCGTCCAGCATGGGGTAGTGGCCCCAGCCGTCGAAGGTGCGGCACGGCAGGGTCCGGCCGAGCGCGCGCTCGGTGGTGCGCAGCTCGTCCAGCCCCACCACCGTGTCCCGCGCGCCCCACCAGCAGCGGACGCCGTCGAGCCGCTCGGGCTCCGACGCGAACGCTCGCTCGAGCTGGCGCAGCAGCGGCGCGCGGAACCAGCGGAAGAAGTCGGGGAACGCCGCGCAGTCGCGGTAGCCGGCGAAGAAGGCGCGCAGGGTCGCGGGCTCCGGGGCGCGCTCGAAGTGCCTGCGCGCGAAGCGCCGCTGGAGCGGCGGGAACGCGAACGCGCGCTGCAGGAGCCGCGGCGCCGGCCCCTTCATCAGCCGGGGGAACGCGCGGTGCTCCAGCCCCCAAAGGACGCCCCCCTGGATCACCAGCGGCGCCGGCGGGAGCGCGGGCCCCCGCGCGGCGGCGCGCAGGGCCAGCGCGATCAGCCCGCCGATGCCCGTGGACATGACGAGGTCGGCGCCCGCGACCTGCGGCGCCACCGCGTCGAGGAACTCGCTCCAGGTGGCGGCCCGCGCGCGCCCCTCGAAGCCCGGGTACGCCACGTCGTCGAGCTCGAAGCGCTGCGCCGCGGGCAGGTCGCCGAGGGCGGCGCGCGCCGGCTCGAGCCGGGCCGCCGCGTGTCCGTTGCCGCCCAGGAACGCCACGCGCGGGTGCGGGGCTCGCTGCCCGGTCACGCGCCGAGGTCCCGCGCCGCGCGCAGCAACCCGGCGAAGTCGGGCAGGTCGCCCGCGTGCTCGGAGGGTTGCTCCCAGAACACCTCGTCGCCTCGCACGACCGCGGCTCCCGACAGCACGCGCGGGTCGCCGACCGGCTTGCCCACGCCGTGCCCCTGGAGCGCGGCGCGCAGCCCGGCGCGCCAGACGCCCGGGCCGAACAGCTGACCGACCCGGCCGCGGCCGAGGCCGAAGGCGGCGTAGAAGCGCAGGTCCGGGTCGGAGACTCCGCGCGCCGCGGGCCAGGCCCGCGCGAAGAACTCGCGTCCCGCCTCGGGGTCGCCGAGGAAGAACAGCAGCGGCCGGGGGAGGCCGGCGGACTCGTGGAGCTCGCGCAACTGCGCGACCGTCTGGCGGCAGAACACTCACCCGAAGTGGCGCAGGAAGATCCACACCGTCGGCTCGTCGCCCACCTCGGCGGCGACCGTGTCGCCGCGCAGGCCGACGCCGCGCACCGGGGCGTCGAGCAGCTCGCGCGGAAGGCGCCGGAGCGCGCGCTCGGGCAGCGTCGTGGGAACGTCCTGCGACCGTGTCACGTCGTGGCGATGTTCGTGCCCCGCCGGGCGGGGATGCACCATTCTCGCCCCTTTCGCCCGGTGGATCGAGCGCATGCGCGGGCTGCATCCGGCCTCGCGGGCGGCGCGAAGTCCCGGCGGCCGCAGGGAGCGGCCCCGTGCTCGACATCCAGAGGCTCCAGACCATGCATTCCACCCTCACGCGTTCCCTCCTCGCCGTCGTCGCCCTCGGCGGCGCCGCCCTCGCCACCTCCACCCACGGCGCCGCGCACTCGGCCGTCCAGGCCCGCGACGTCGTCGAGACGGCGGAGGCGGCCGGCTCGTTCGAGACGCTCGCCACGGCCCTCCGGGCCGCCGGCCTCGTGGACGCGCTGCGCGGCGACGGCCCGTTCACCGTGTTCGCCCCCACCGACGAGGCCTTCGCCGCCCTGCCGGAGGGGGCGCTCGAGTCGCTGCTGCGTCCCGAGAACCGCGACGACCTGGTCACCGTGCTGACCTACCACGTCGTGCCCGGGCGGCTGGACGCCGCCGACGTCGCCCGCGCCCGCGGGCTGGACACGCTCGGCGGCCAGCGCCTCGGCGTCGCGACCCCGGGCGGGCGCGTCGTCGTCGGCGACGCGAACGTGGTGCAGGCGAACGTGGAGTGCTCGAACGGGATCGTCCACGCGATCGACCGCGTGCTGCTGCCGTCGACGGGCAACCTGGTCGAGGTCGCCGCCGAGGCGGGCTCGTTCGGGACGCTGCTGCAGGCCGCGACTGCCGCCGGGCTGCCCGGGGCCCTCGCGGGCGACGGACCCTTCACGGTGCTAGCTCCGACCGACGAGGCCTTCGCCGCGCTGCCGAAGGGGACGCTCGAGGCCCTCCTGGCCGACCCCCACGCGCTGGGCGAGATCCTGAAGTACCACGTGATCCCCGGTCGCGTGTTCGGCGCCGAGGCGCTCGCCGCCGGCTCCGCCAGGACCCTCCAGGGCGACGCCGTGCGCTTCGGCCTCGAGGACGGAATGCTGCGCGCGGGCGGCGCGCGCGTGCTCGCGAACGACGTGCAGGCTACCAACGGGGTGATCCACGCCATCGACGCGGTGCTCCTGCCGCCCGGCACCGGCCTGCCGGCGCTCGGCCGCAAGGTCATCGGCGTCTACACCGAGCGTCCGAGCAGCGCCCTGGCGGCCCAGCTCGGCATCGACCGGCACCAGTCGCTGCTGATCACCAAGCTCACCCGGGGAGGTCCGGCGGCGAGCGCCGGCCTCGCGGTCCACGACGTCCTGACGAGCATCGACGGGCGCCCCGCCACGACCGGCAACCTGAACCGCGCCAAGGAGGAACGCGGCGTGGGCGGGTCGGTCCACCTGCGCCTCGTGCGCGCCGGCCGCGCGGTCGAGCTGGACGTGCCCGTGGGCGTCGAGCGGCACTAGCTCCGGCGGCCCAACGCCGCCCGGGCGCGCGCCGGGCCCTCCGCGACCTCCGTCGCGGGGGGCCCCGCTCGTCCTGGCTCGCGCCCGGCTGCACCCCTGCGCCCGGGGACCGGCGCACGACGGGGCGAGCTCGCGGTGGATCCAGGTCCGGGTCCGGCGCCCTGGGCGCGGGCGGGCGAGGGCGGAGATCGCGCTCGCGCGGCCTACGATGGG
>JAUIDW010000253.1 GCA_030428395.1 bacterium
GGCGTACCGCTCGGCCGGCCGGGCCAGGCGCTCGCGGGCGAGCGCCAGCAGGCGGTCGTCGCGCAGCCAGCCGTGCAGCTCCTCCAGGGCGCCCGCCATCACGCGCGGATCGCGCAGCAGCGTCGCCAGGAACCGGTTCACCGGCTGCGGCGCCGGCTCGAGCGGGAGCAGCCGCAGGTCCCACACGACCGGGTGCAGCTTCCCGGACGAGGGCTCCTCGTACCACAGCTGGTTGTGCACGCCGCTCATGTGGTAGGGGTCGCCGGCGGCCATGGAGAGCGCGACGTAGCGCGCCATCTCGTCCAGGTCCAGCCACGACAGGAAGCGCTCGTGGTCCGCGTGCGTCCCGCCGTTCAGGTCCGCGATCCAGCGCCCCAGGGCCGCGTCGCCGATCGACCCCGGCCGGTCGTTGAAGGCCACGCGGTCCCAGATGTACGGGTTCAGGAACAGCTCGCGCGGCACGTTCTTGAAGTACTCGCCGCGCTCGGCCGCGTCGCCGCGGAACACGTTGCCCGGCATGTTCCCGTGGCGGCGCAGGAACGACTCGTCGACGTCCTCGACGAAGCGGTAGACGCCGTGGAAGCGGTCGTTGACGTACACCGGCGCCACGGCGGTCTCCGGCGCCAGCAGGTCGAAGTCGCGCGCCAGCGAGTTGACCAGGAACTGCGGCAGCACGTCCTTCAGCGTCAGCGCGAAGCGCCGGTGCCCCTTGTAGAAGTCGCGCTTGCCCGTCTTGACGGTCAGCGACTTCTTGTCGGCGGTCCAGTGCACGCTCGTGTCGCCGCGGAAGCGCACCTCGACGGGGTGCAGCTCGCTCCCGCGGACCAGCTCGGCCTCGAGCCACTCGCCGCGGGTCGCCGGCATGCCGTTCGACAGCGCCCAGAAGCGCGTCCGGTCCACCCGGAGCCGGAACGTCGCGGCGTCCTCGGCCTCGGGCGCCAGGCGGTGCTCGAGCTGGAGCCGGCGCGGCAGCGTCACCATCGCCTTGACCCGGTTCCACCCCAGCCGCGGCACGTGGGCGGCGCGCGACCACCAGTCGTCGTACTGGTTCAGCAGCCGGAAGTCGCCGATGGCCGACCCGAACACGTAGGCCCCCAGCAGCGCCAGCGGCAGCGTGAACACCACCACGTCGCGCAGGCGGAGGCGCCACCACCACCCCGGGAGCCGCGCAGCGGCACCCGGGGTGGTGGTGGCGGGCTTCCCCGGCGCTTGCGCCGGGGGAGCGCTGGACGGCTCGGGGGGCATGGACATCGAGGAGGGGCGAGGAGGGAAACCCGCGGACGCGCCGGCAGCGAGCCGCTCCGGCCCGCACGGCCGCCCGGAGACCTCATCGTCGGCCCCCGCCGACCCGCCTGAGCCCCTCCGGGGCCCCTCCTGCGCGCCCCCAGTCTGTTCCCGCCCCCGAGCCCGGGCAACCTCCGCCCCGGGTCCGCTCGAACCCGTTCCGAACCCCGCCCGAACCCTGCCCGGCGGCGGCCGCCCTCACTCCCGCAGGTCGCGCCAGGGGTCCGGGCCGTCGTCCCGGCGGACGGTCCGGCTCCAGACGCCGCGCCAGCCCTCGGCCAGCCCGCCGGCCTCGACCAGGTGGTCGCGGACCAGCTCGCCGTCGGTGCCGCCGAAGTGGAAGCAGCCGAGCTGGAGGCTCAGCTCGCGCTCGCCGTCCCCGTACCGCGCGACGGCGCGCCGGAACGTCCACGGGTCGCTCTGCGACAGGCCCGCGAGGGCGTAGAAGCGCGCCGCCGGGGTGCCGCGCTCGCACAGGGCCAGCAGCGCCCGGGTCGACGCCTCCGGCGGCTCGTCCCACAGGTCGAGGAGCCAGTACGTGGTGCGGACGCTCTCGAACGTCCACGACCGGAACGTGTCCTCGACGAGCTCCGCCTCGAGCAGCCCCGCGTAGGCCCGCCGGCCGACGGGCGACAGCTCCGCGGGGTCGAACCGCGCCAGGCGCCCGTCGATCGAGGCCGCCTCGTGCGCGCGCCAGGCCCGCGCGCCACCCGCGCCCAGGACGACGGCCAGGAGGGCGATCGCGAGCGCGCGACGAGCGGCGGGGGGCATCCCCGGACGCTACCCGCGGCCGCCGGATCCGGCAACGCGGACGGGCTACCGCAGGCCCAGCGCGTCGGCGTGGTTCAGCAGCAGCTCGCGCGCGGTCGCCGCGAGCAGGGCGTAGCCCTCCGCGGTGCAGTGGCCGTCCTCGCGCCAGTAGAGGCTGGGCGGGTCGGGGTGCGCGCGGAAGGCCGGCAGGGCGTCGGCGGCGGGGAAGCCGTGCTCGTCGGCGAAGGCGAGGACCCGCCGGCCGACCGCGGTCGCGTCCAGGTCCCCGGGCAGCTCCCCGAGCTGCTCGCGGAAGGGGACGACCAGCACGGCGAAGCTCGCGCCGAGCTCGGCCGCCGCCTCGCGGGCCTTCAGCAGGGCCGCGCGGACGGCCTCGCGCTGCTCCTGGCCGCGCTCGTCGGGGTCCGGCGTGTAGGCGGAGGCGTGGGCGTACTCGGGGCGGCCGCGCATCTCGCGGCGCCAGTCCGAGCGGCGGTAGAGCACCGCCAGGCGCGAGCGCCACACGTAGCCGGGCAGGCTCCACCACTGCCAGCGCGCGTACCAGGAGCGCTCCTGCGCCGGCGTGGCGTGCCGCGACACCAGCGCGCCGTCGCGGGCGGTGATGTAGCCGGGGGTCTCGATCTCGCGGAAGTCGTTGGGCGTCAGGGCGAGCAGGACCACGTCGGGGTCGAACCGGGCGCCGAACTTCGCGACCCAGGTCGCCTCCTGCTCCGTGCAGTAGCCCGGGAACCCCGCGTTCACGACCTCCCACGCGACCGTGTCGTCCGCCTCGTTCAGCAGCCGCTCGAGCGTGCCCGGGTAGGCCTGCTCCACGGGCACCTGCGTGCCCGCCGTGAACGAGTCGCCGACGCACAGCACCCGCCGCACGCCGTCCGGCCGGGGGCCGTACTCGCGGTCGGCGCGCACGCCCTGGGAGTTGCTGCGGAAGTGCACGCGGTACTCGCGCGTCTGGATGGTGCCCTCGTAGTTCGGGACGAACACGTGGCCGACGTCGGGGTCGGGGGCGTGGCGCCCGCGGTTGTCGGCCATGGCGTACGGGGCGCGGTCGATGACCCGCAGGTAGCCCTCGACGGTCAGGACGGCGACCAGCAGGCCGAACCCGGTGGCCACGAGTACGCGGCGCGCGGAGGCGAGCAGGGGCGGGACGCGCCGCCGGTAGGAGTCCCAGACGACCACGGTCAGCGCGCCCCAGAGCCCGAGGAACAGGAACTGCCAGACGCTGTACGGCCCCAGCGCGGGCTGCGGCGAGACGTCCGTGAGGACGTAGAGCAGCGGGAGGCCCAGGACCAGCGCGGTGGCGAACCGCTCGAAGCGGGAGATCTCGTTCACGCCGTCACTCCGCCAGCGCCGCGATGGCGGCGGCGTCCCCCCCGACGACCGAGCGGTCCCGCGCCTCGCGCAGGCCGGCCAGGTCGAGCGCGTTGCGGTAGCTCCTGTCCACCGCGGCCCAGAGCTCAGCGTCCAGGGGCTTGAAGAGCCGCAGGCGCACGCGCACGCGCGCCGGGCTCGCCTCGAACGGCAGGCGGGTGCGCAGGCGCGTGCGCGGGCCGCGCGCGGCGTGGCGACCCGCGCCGAGGGCGTCGAGGCCCTCGAGGCCGGCTCCGCCCGCGGGTCCGTCGGACTCTCCGGCGACCCCGCCGGCGCCCGGGGGCGGCAGCGGCGCGTGCCAGCGCACGGGCGTCGCGGCGCGCGCCGAGCCCACCGCCCGCGCGGGGACGAGCTCGATCCAGTCCAGCTCGACGGAGAAGCCCGCCGTGTCGAGCGCGAGCTCGAGCCCCGCCTCGACCTGCTGCTCGGCGTCGCCGGGGGCCGCGGTCCCGGGCGGCAGCGGCGCGTCGACCTCGTGGAAGCGGCCGTCCACCGGCACCTCGAGGGTCGCGGACGTCCCGTCGAGCTCGACGGCGAGCGGCGCGAGCAGGTAGGCGTCCAGGTAGGCGCCGTACAGCGGCGGCACCGCCGCGTAGTCGCCGGCCTCGGCCTCGGCCAGGATGCGCGCGCGCGCGGCGGCGGCGTTGGCCGGCTGGAGCGCCAGCACGCGGTCCCAGGCCGCGGCGGCCTCGCCGCCCTCGCCGAAGTGCTCGCAGGCCTCCGCCAGCGCGGCGTGGTTGGCCCAGTTGAGCGGGTCGAAGGCGACCAGGCCGCGCAGCGTGTCCAGGCAGCGGCCCTTGCGGTCCTTCGCGCGGTAGGCGGCGGCGAGGGCCACCAGCACGCGCTCGCGCTCGCGGTCGTACTTGTGGATCGAGAGGCGCGCGGGGAACTCGCGGTCCAGGCGCTCGAGGTACGCCTCGGCCTCCTCCCAGCGCTCCTGCCGCACCAGCTCCTCGCCGCGCTCGACGCGCTCGACCCAGCGCTCGTCGAGGGCCCGGGCGACGTCCTCCGCGCCGCCGAGCAGCACGCCCCACAGCCCGAGGCCGGCGAACACGGCCACGACCCCGACCAGCCAGGCGGCGATCAGGGCGTGCTCGTGGCGCCCGCACGCGTCGCGCAGGCGCTGGAGCGCGGTCCGCTCGGTCATGCCCGCTCGGTCATACGTTGACGTTCTGCTGTCCGGTCAGGAGCGCGACCTTGTGGTTCCCGTTGATCGCGCGGACCTCGTCGAGGAAGGGTTGCTCCTGCCCCGGGTCCTTGAAGTGGATGGAGTACACGAGCTCCACCAGCGTGCCGCCGTGGACGGTCTCGACCGAGAGGAGCGTGTGCGCGCTGAGTCTACGATAGAACAGCTCGTTGAAGATCGTGTGGTAGTCGAGGTTCTCGGGCAGGTGCACCTTCAGCATCACCTCGGAGGTCGGCATGGCGCCGATGTCGAAGCGGTGCAGGAAGTAGATCATCGGGCACGTGAACAGCGTGAAGGCCACCGCGATCAGGTGGAAGCCCGTGCCGCAGGCCATCCCGGCGGCCATGGCCATGAAGATGAAGGCCACGTCGCGGGGGTCCTTGATCGCCGTGCGGAAGCGGATGATCGACAGCGCGCCGACCAGCGCGAAGGCGCGGGCGATGTTGCTGCCGATGATCACCATGATGATCGACACCGTCACCGCCATGATGACGATCGTGTGGACGAAGGAGACCGAGTACGACAGCCCGCGGTGGGTCTGCTTGTACGTGTAGGCCATGATCATCGCGAGCACGAAGCTCATGACCAGGGACAGGATCGAGCCCCACAGCGTCACCTCGCCGCCCACCGGGCCCTGTCGGAACCACTCTTCCATGTCTTCCGCGACCTCCTTCGGGGTCAGGTGAACCGCGCCTGGAACAGCTCGCGGTCCACCGCGCTGCAATACTTCGACATGCGGACCATTTCCAGCCCGTGGTGCTGAATCAGCTTGCAGAGCCAGAGCGGCACGCGCTCGTTGAACTTGATCTCGAGCACCACGCGGTCGGCGGGCAGGATCTGCTTGCCGATCTCGAACGGCTCGTCCAGCGCCAGGTCGTGGGCGCTGTAGCGCAGGCGTGAGTCGAACGTGATCCGCAGGTCCTGCTCGTAGCGGCCGAACAGCGCCTGGCGGCGGTACGAGACGGCCACCCGGGGCTCGAGCCGGAAGTGCCGGCACAGGAAGTGGGCCTCGAGCTCGACCGGGTCGGGCCGGGCGGCCGCGTCGAGGTCCCCGGCCTCTCCGGGGGCCCCCTCGTCGGCCTCGTCCGCGCCCCAGCGGAAGCGCCGCTGGATGGTCGGGACGTCCAGCAGCACGCGCCGCTTCTGGACCGTGCGGTCGATGCGCTGCTTGATCTCGACGAAGGCGCCGTCCCCGCCGGCGTACCGACGGAAGCGCAGCTTGCGCCGGTACTTGACCCCGTCGAGCTTCTCCCAGAAGAACGTCAGCTCCGGCGAGTCCCAATAGATCGAGTAGACCGGGTAGCCGCGCTCGGGGTCCGAGTGGGGGTCCTGGGTCGTGTACGGGCCCAGGCTCTCGCGGAACGCCGCCGCCTCGTCGTGCGAGACGACGTACTTGTACTCGAAGCGGTTGAAGCTCCGGACGTACTGCGGGGTGGCCATCGCGAGCGCTCGGGGCGGCGCGCCGCGCTCAGGCGCTGCGGACGGTCTCCTGCGCGGAGCTGGCCGGGTCGGACGCGTCGGAGTCGGCGTCGCCCTTCTCGAGCTTCTGCTCCTCGTGGTACTCGAAGTCGGTGTTGACCGACCACACGTCGTGGCTCGCGCCGTGCATGTTCCACACGACCATCATGGCCGTCAGCATCGAGTGGTCCTGGTTGTTGTACTTGTGCATCCCGTTGCGCCCGACCGGGTGCAGGTTGGGGATGGCGTCCAGGAACTCGCGCGCCCTGTCGAGGTGGTCGCGGTACGCGGCGTCGTAGATCGGGTAGGCCTTGGGCATGCGCACCACGGTGCCGTCGACGACCTTGGTCGGGTCCACGAGGCCCAGCTCGCCGAGCTCCTTCGTGGCGAGCGCGACGAGCTCGTCGTTGGGGGTCTCCCACAGGCCGTCGCCCTCGAAGCAGAAGTACTCCATCCCGACGCAGGTCCGGCCCTCCTCGGGGACCATGGCCTTGCTCCAGTTGTTGAAGTTCTGGATGCGGCCGACCTTCACGCCCGCCGAGTGGATGTAGATCCAGTTGTCGGGGAACAGGTCCTCCTGGTCGATGATCAGCGTCACGACGAGGAAGTCGCGGTACTTCAGGCCCTCGCCCGCGTCGCGGACGTCCTGGGCCGGCGCCGGGTCGATGGCGCGCACCAGGGAGCGCACCGGCATGGTCGAGACGAAGTGCTGGCCCTCGATGCGCTTCTCGCCCTCGGGCGTCTTCACGCGCACGGCGGTGATCTGGCCGTCCTCCAGCTCGAGGTTCGTCACCTTGTGGTGCATCAGCACCTCCGAGCCCATCGCGCGCACCTTCTCGGTGCACACCTCCCACATCTGGCCGGGGCCGAGGCGGGGGTACTGGAACTCGTTGATCAGGCTCTTGATCTTGGTCGAGCGCTTGTTGAGCGACGCCGCGTTCAGGATGGCGCGCGCCAGCGACAGGTTCTGGATGCGCTGCGCGGCCCACTCGGCGCGGATCTCGGTGCAGGGGATGCCCCAGACCTTCTCGGTGTAGGTCTTGAAGAAGATGTTGTAGAGCCGCTTGCCGAAGCGGTTCGACACCCACTGCTCGAAGTTCTCCTCGACGGGGTTCGGCCAGATCTTGGCCTTGACGTAGCTCAGGACGATCGCGATCGCGTTGAAGATCCCGAGCCCGGACAGCGCGTTGCCCGCCTTCAGCGGGTAGTCGAAGAACTTGCCGTCGTAGTAGATGCGCGACAGCCGGGGGACGGAGATGAACTCGTCCTCGAGGATCTCGTGCCACAGCGCCTCGACCGGCTCGTACTTCGTGAAGAAGCGGTGCCCGCCGATGTCGAACCGGTAGCCCTTGTACTTGGCCGTCTGGGAGATGCCCCCGACCATGTCCGTGCCCTCGAGCACGGTGCAGCGGTAGCCGCGCTGGGCGAGCAGGTACGCCGCCGTCAGCCCCGCGGGGCCGCCGCCGATCACGACGACGTGGTCGCCGGCCTCGATCTGGCGCACGGGGCGGCCGGTGGGGGGGGTGGAGACGCGTTCCATGTTCCGGGACGGCGGGGGATGATGGGAATCGGCCGGAGGAGGGCGAACCTGTAGGTCGGCGCCGCCGGGGCCCGGATTCCGGCCCCGCGGACCCGGCGCTTCCCGCCCGCGCGCCCGCCCCGGTCGCGACCGGTCGGACACGCCCGCGGTGGCGCCGGCGCGCGCAGGCGCACCGGACGGGTCACGATGGTGGGCCCCTCGCGACGCACGAGCCGCCGCCGGCCGCGTCGGCGATCGCCGCCTTCGCCGCCTTCCACGGCATCGCACCGGCGGCCCTCGAGCGCGCCACGACGGAGGAGATGGCGACGCTCGCGAAGACGCTATGCGCGCAGGATGACGGCTGGCTCGCCTTGCGCTGCCTGGAGGCGGAAGAACTCGCCTACCGCGACGCCCTCGTCGGCCAGCTCGCGGCGCGCGCGCCGGCAACGCAAACGAGCAGCGCGCGGCCGCGCGCGCAGCTCGCCCTGTGTATCGACGTGCGCTCCGAACCGCTGCGGCGCGCGCTCGAGGCGCAGGGCGGTTACG
>JAUIDW010000254.1 GCA_030428395.1 bacterium
GGAGGTCGAGATCGTCGGTCGCCTGGTCGAGCAGCTGGCCGGCGGCGACCTGGCCCGCAGCCCGGGCGCGACGGTGCTGTCGGTGTCGGGGCTCGGCGACGAGGACGGCGTCCCGGCGCCCGGCCGCTCCGGCGCGCGCCCCGGCGACGTCGTGCTGCTCTCCGGACCGACGGGCGGCAGCGGGCTCGGCCGGCACCTGCGCATCGAGCCGCGCGTGGCGCTGGGGCGCTGGCTCGCCGAGCGTGGCGCGACCGCGATGATGGACGTCAGCGACGGCCTCGCGCGCGACGCGGCGCGGATCGCCCGCAGCTCCGGCGTGCGCATCGACCTCGAGGACGCCCCGGAGCACCGGGACGCGCGGCGCGCGGCGCGGCGGAGCGGCCGGCCCGCGCGCTGGCACGCGCTGCACGACGGCGAGGACCACGAGCTGCTCGCCACGGTCCCCGGCGACGACGCACCGGCCGTGCTGCGCGCCGCGCGCCGGCGCTTTCCCGACCTGCGCGCGGTCGGACGGGTCCGCGCGGGACGCGGCCTGCGCGTGCCGGGTCCCGACGGCCCGGTCCGCTGGGACGGCGAGGGAGGCTGGCTGCATGGCGGCTGAGCCCCGCACCGTCGTCACCGCCGACCCGGCCGAGACGCGCGCCCTCGCCGCCCGCCTGGCCCGCGCTCTCCCGCCGGGAGTGGTCGTGGCCCTGCACGGCGACCTCGGCGCGGGCAAGACGTGCTTCGTGGCAGGGCTCGCCGCGGGCCTCGGCATCGACGAGGACGTCACGAGCCCGACCTACACCCTGATGCACGAGTACCGAGCCGCCGAGGGCGACGCGGTCCTGCTGCACTTCGACGCCTGGATGGCCGGCCGCGAGCGCGGCTTCCTCGAGGGCGGCGGCGCCGAGTGGCTCGCCACCGGCGCCGTGGCCGCGGTCGAGTGGGCCGAGCGCGTCGAGGCCTTCCTCCCCGACCCCCACGTCCGCGTGGAGCTGCGCCACGTGGACGAGCGGCACCGCGCGATCTCCCTGGACGTCGCCGGCTCCGGCGCCGGCCCCCCGACCCCGGCCGACCTCCACCGCGCCATCGCGACCGCGCTCGACCCCGCTGCCCGGCCGGAGAGCGACGCGCCGCGCGACCCCGAGCACGACGTCCCGCCCGACCCTCCAGCCGGCCCGGGCGACCGGCTCCCCGCCGGCCGTTCCGACGGTCCAGCGAACGGCCCTCCCAGCGACCCGAGGGGCGAACCGAGAACCGGGCCGGGCGGCGGTCCCGGCGGCGGGCCGGGGGGCGAGCCGTGAGGGGCCTCGAGCGTCCCGGGAGCCGCGCGGGGGTCCGCCCCCAGCCGGCCCGGGTCCGGCCCCCGGCGCCGGGCGAGGGCCTGCCGGGCGGGGGCGGCGCCCCCTGCGTCGAGGCGGACCGGGGGGGCGCCGAAAGTCCGCGCCCGGCGCGAACCAGGCCGCGGGTGGGCCGTTGAGTGGGTCGTTGCGGCCCGGGGACCCCGAGATCGACCCCCTGGAAGCCCTGCGCCGCGGGGATCCAGGACCCTTCGAGGCCTTCGTCCGCTCCGAGGCCCGGCGCCTCGTCGGCTTCTTCGTCCGCCAGGGCGCCGGGCTGCACGAGGCCGAGGACCTGACCCAGGAGGTCTTCCTCCGCCTCCACCGAGCCGCCGCCGCCTACCGTCCGAACGAGCGCCACCGCGCCTACGTCATGCGCATCGCACGCAACGCCTGGATCGACCGCACGCGCCGCCGCGCGGTCCGCCCCGACCAGCGGCCGGGCACCGCCGGCGAGCCCGGCGCGGACGCCTCCGTGCTCGAGGCGAGCCTGCCCTCCACCGCGGCCGGGCCCGACGAGCGCTCGGAGCTGCGCGAGGAGGCCGCGCGCGTCCGCGCCGCCCTGGCCGAGCTTTCCGAGGGCCAGCGCATGGCCTTCGAGCTCGGCGTCGTCCAGGGCATGCCGTACGAGGAGATCGGGCGCGTGCTGGACGTCCCGGTGGGGACCGTCAAGTCGCGCGTGTTCGCCGCGGTGCACAAGGTGCGCGCGCGGCTGGCGGCGCCGGAGGAGGGAGCGTGAGCCCCGACCCGCTTCCCGAGGAGCTGCTGGAGCTCGCCCTGGGCACGGACGCCGACGCAGCCCGCCGCGAGGCGGCGCGCCGCGACCCCGAGCACGGCGCGGCCTTCCGCGAGTACGAGGCCTGGGTCGCGCGGCTGCGCGCGGTCTGCGCCACCCACACGGGCGCGTCGACGGACGCCGCGAGCGCCCCGGGCGAGACCGCGAGGATCGCAGGAGAGCCCGCGGGCGCGCCACCTCGGTCCGCCGCCGCTCCGGGTGAGTTCGCTGCCGCTCGGGGTGAGTCGGCTGCCGCTCGGGGGAAACGCGCTGCCGCTCGGGGGGAACGCGCTGCCGCTCGGGGGGAACGCGCTGCCGCTCGGGTCGAGTTCTCCGGCGCCCGGGGCGCGGGCGCGGAGGAGGACTCGCTGGTGGCGAGCATCCTCGCGCGCACGACGCGCGAGGACCTCGGCTGGCGGGGGGACGTCGGGCTGCTGCGGACCTTCGTGGACGCGCGCTGGCGCTCGTCGGCCGCCCTGCGGCTCGCGGCCGCCAGCATGCTGCTGCACCTGCTCGCGCTCCCGGTGCTGGCCTTCCTGGTGCTCCGGGAGGAGCCGCGGCCGTCGAGCTTCCGGACCGGCATCGAGGTGCCGCGCGAGGGTCTCCCGCTGCCGCCGGCGCCGGCCGACGAGCCCGTGCGCGAGCTCGAGTACCCCGGCGGCGTCCGCACCGACGGGTGGCTGCTGGGCCAGGGCGTGGACCCGCTCGCGCGCGAGAACGCGCGGCGCCTCGCGCGCCTGTCGCTCGAGTCCGAGCCGGGTCCGGGCGTCTCCTACCCCGACGCCGAGGTCCCCGCGGACCGCGTCGAGGCGCTGCTCGAGGCCCGCGCGCGGCTGCTGGCCGGGCGCGACGTGGTGCTCCCGCCGGCGTCGGCGGAGACCGACGACGCCGACGCGCTCGAGCGCGCCCTGCGCCTGGAGGTCGAGCTGGACCTCTGGCTGACGAACCGGGGCCCGGCGCCGGCGCTCTCCGCACCGGACGCCGACCTGCCCCAGGGGCCCGGCGGCCGCCTGCTCGCTGCCGCGCGGGAGCGCGCGCGGACGTGCGGCCTCGCGCCCGCAGGGGAGGCGCAGGACGCATCGGACGCGGCGCGCGACCCGGCGGCCTGGGCGGCCGACCTGCGGGACGCCCTGAGAGGACGCGAGGGCCGGGCCGCGCGGCGCTGGTTCCAGTGGGCCTCCGAGCGGGCCGCGCGGTAGTCCGGCAGGCGGCGGTTCTCTATCCTCTGGCGCCCATGGCGCGCCGCCCCGTCCGCACCTCCGCGCTGCTCGTCGCGGCGACGCTCGCCCTGGCCGGCGGCACGCGCGCCGGGCCCGCCGCGCGCCAGGAGCCGGCCCCGGCGGAGGACGTCGTGGCCTCCGCGGAGTCCGGGGCCCCCGACGAACCGGTCGACCCGGGCGAGCCGGGCGAGGACGCCCCGGCGCCCGGATCCCCCGCGCTGCGCGAGGGCGCTCCGCAGACGGGCCCCGCGGGCGAGGGCGACGGGACGGGCACCCGGCAGGACGTCGACGCCCTGCTCGACGAGATCCTGACCGAGCGCAGCCTGGAGAACGTGCCCTCGCCGTTCGCGAGCGGCGACCGGCTGGACCTGACGCTCCAGGACGCCGTGCGCATCGCGCTCGAGAACGACCTCGGGCTGAAGCAGGAAGAGCTGTCCGCCGAGGTCGCGCGCTACAACTACGTCGGGACCTGGGGGGCCTTCGACCCCGTCCTGCGCGGCTCGGGACGCGTCGTCGACTCGAAGATCCAGCCCTCGACGACCCTGGGCGGCGCGCAGCAGCTCGAGTTCGAGACCCAGGCCGGGGAGCTGGGCCTCGACTACCCGCTGATCACCGGCGGCACCGTGTCGGTCGACTACACGCGCAACAACACCAAGACGAACAACCAGTTCCAGATCATCAACCCCTCGACCGAGGACTCGCTGACGGTGGCGCTGACGCAGCCGCTCCTGCGCGGGGCCTGGAAGGACGTGGCGACCTCGCAGCAGCGCGAGGCGGAGTTCGAGGTGGCGCGCGCCGCCGAGCAGGCCCGCACGGCGCGCAACGACCTGATCTTCGCCGTGCACCAGGCCTACTGGGACCTGGTGTCCGCGCGCGAGCAGCTCGGCGTGGCCCAGACGTCGCTCGAGCTCGGGCTCGAGCAGCTCGAGCAGAACCGGCGCCGGCTGGACGCCGGCGTGGGCACGGAGGTCGAGGTCCTGCAGGCGGAGGCGAACGTCGCGACCAGCGTGCAGGTGCGCATCGACGCCGCCGTTGCGGTCGCGCAGGCCTCCGACCAGCTGAAGTCGCTGCTCTTCCCGGGGCGCTCGGAGCGCACCTGGAACCTGCTGCTCACGCCGCGCACCCCGCTGCCCGAGGAGGCCTCCGCCGAGGGCGTGCGCTCCTGGCAGGAGGAGCTGATCGGGGCCCTGGAGTACCGCGGCGAGCTCCGCCAGCAGCGCCTGCGCGTGCTCTCCAGCGAGGTGGCCCTCGAGCGCGCCAGCTCGCTGCGCCTGCCCGCGCTGGACCTGGTGCTGTCGGCGGCGGGCAACGGCTTCGACGGCGAGCCGTCCGACGCCTTCGACAAGGCCGCGAACTTCGACTTCCCGACGTACACCGCGCAGCTCGCGTTCAGCTACCCGCTGGGGAACCGCTCGGCCTCGAACGCCGAGCGCTCGGCCCGCGCGCAGGTGCGCTCGGAGCGCCTGGCCTACGACCAGCTCGAGACCCAGGTCGTCGCGGAGGTGCGCGGTGCCGTGCTGCAGCTGCTGTCGCGGATCGCCGCCGTGCGGGCCGCGCAGAGCACCCTCGACCTGACCCGGCGCCAGCTCGAGGCCGAGCGCGCGCGGTACCGCGAGGGCCTCACGACCAACTTCCAGGTGCTCGAGTTCCAGGACGAGTTCGCGCGGGCCCTCTCCGCCGAGCGCCGCGCGCGCGCCGACTACGCCATGGCGTGGGTCGCGCTGTACGACGCCAAGGGCGTGCTGGTCGAGCGCGACGGGGGCGCCGCCGAAGAGCCGTGATGGGGGAGCGCGAGGGAACCCTCCTCCCGCTCCTCCTCGCCGGGGCGCTCGCCGCGTCCGGGACGCTGGCGGCGTGCGCGGAGCGGGACGAGCCCGCGGAGGCGCGTCCCGAGGCCTCCGTGGACGACGCGACGCGCGCCCTGGCGGCCGACCCGCGCCTGAAGCTGCTGCTGGCGCCCTGCGCCGAGAGTGGCCCCTACGTCGCGGACACCGCCGACACGACCGCGATCCTGGTCGAGGCGCTCGAACGCGGCCGGACCGACCCGCTCAAGGCGGCGAAGAACGAGCTCGCGGCCTGCGGCGAGCCGTGCCTCCGGGAGGTCCGCCGCAGCCTGGAGCGCCACTGGAACGACCCCGACGGGACGAACTTCGTCCGCAACGCCGTGGACGTCGCGTACCAGGCCGAGGGCCCGACGGCGCGGGAGCTCGTGGTGCGGGCCCTGTCGCACCGCAACGAGGGCGTCCGCAACCTCGCGCTCCGGGCCCTGGCCCTGCACGGCGAGGCGGAGGACTACGACCGGGTGCTGGCGCTGCTCGACGTCGGCGGCGAGGCGGCGCGGACGACGGGCGTGCCGCTCCTGCACGCCCTGGACCCCGACCGCGCGGAGGCGCTGTACCTGCAGTGGATCGAGGACGGCACGTTCGAGGAGGGCTGGGAGCTCTTCGCACCGCTGCTGGCCGCCTCGGACCGGCCGGAGACGGTGGCCTTCGCGCGGGACCAGCGCGCGGACCTGCCCCTGGCCCTGCGTCCGTTCCTGGCGGCCGCGGCGGCCCGGGCGGGGGACGAGCTCGCCCTGGCGGACCTGCGGGACCTGCTGCGCTCTCCCGACAGCGAGATCGCGCGCGGCCTCGCGATCACGGCGGCCCGGGCCGCGGAGCTGTGGGACGAGCTGGAGTGGAGCCTGCTCTCGGACCCCTCCGGGCGCTACCGGGTCCTGGCGGCGGAGGCCGTCGCGCGCGCCCCGGAGACGGAGGCCCGCAACGGGCTGCTGCGCGCGGCCTCGAACGACCCGGACCCCGGCGTCCGCGCGGTCTGCCTGACGGCGCGGCTCGAGCGCGGCGACGAGGGCGCGCGGGACCTGGCGCTCGCGGCGCTCGATGGGGACACGGCGGCCGCGCTGGACGGGTCGCTGCGCGTGCTCCGGGCGGGCTGGGACGACGACCCCGAGCTGGCGGACCGCGCCGCGGCCCTGCTCGTCGAGCGCGCGGAGGCGCTGGCCCACCGCCCGCTTTCCGAGCGCGGCCCGCTGCTGCACGCGCTCGGGCTGGTGCCGCGCCGCGAGGCGGCGCGCTTCCTGGTGGAGCTCGCGCGCGTCGAGACCGGCGAGCTGCAGAACCTGCCCGTGCACCGCTGGTTGCTGCTGCGCGCGGGCAACGCGGGCGGCGAGGGGCAGGAGTACCTGCTCGAGCAGCTCGACGTCGAGACCGACCCGGTCCGCAGGCTCGACCTGATCGAGGCCGGCAGCGCGCGCGGCGGCGAGGCGGCGCGCACCCGGCTCCTGGCGCTGCTGGAGGATCCGGAGACCAACCCGTTCGAGGCGGTCTACGCCGCCGAGCGCCTCGCGCGCATCGGCCCGACCGAGCAGGTCCTCCCCGCCCTGAAGCGCGCGGCGCTGCGGATGCAGGACTACACCGCGCGCACGGCGCTGAACTGCCTGCTGTGGAACTGGTACCCCGCCCCGCGGGCCGGGGCCCGCTGACCGACCGGGGTCGCGCCTCCTCGCCGGAGCGCGTCTGCCGGCCGGGGCGCGCCTCCTGGCCGGGGCGAGGGGACCGTCAGGGGCGCTCGAGGGGCACCGGGCGCCAGCCCGGCCCGGCCGGACGCGCGTCGTCCACGCCCGGAGCGCCTTCCGGACCGCTCCAGCTCGCGTCCTGGTTGGCGTGCCCGACCAGCTTGCCGGCGGGCGTGCGCACGAAGGCCGCCCAGCCCGTCTCGCCGTAGGAGCGCGGCCAGGCCCGCAGGGTGGGACCGCCGTCGGGCTGCTCGACGAGGTCGAAGAAGTAGCCCCGGTGCAGCAGCAGCGCGCCATCCTCGCGCAGCTCGCCGTCCTGCACCCAGCGCTCGAGCTCCGGCCGCACCACGAGCAGGTCTCCGATCGTGTCCAGCTCGCGCTCGCCCGCCTCGACGTCGCCGGCGGCGAGCCCGAAGCGCTCGAGGAGCTGCCACGCGTCCGCCTCGTTCTCGCTCAGCGCGAAGTCGCGCAGGCGCGGGCGCGAGAGCCAGAGCACGACGAGGGCGACGCCGGCCAGCGTCAGCACGTCGAGCCAGCCCCGCCCCGGGCGTCGCGCCCGCGGCCCTTGCCGCGTTCGATGCGCCGAGTTCGCCAGCGGACCGGACGCCGTTCGTTCCTCCTTCGGACCCATGCGGTCTGCGCGGATTGTGGAGGCAGCTTTGCTAGGCTTCAAGCGGCATGCGGACCCCCTCCGTGCGCGATCTCCCGGTGCCGCTCGCGCGCGCCGCGTGCCGCGTGGCGGAGCGCCTGGCCAGTGCCGGGTTCCGCGCCTGGATCGTCGGCGGCGCGGTGCGCGACCTCGCGCTCGGCCGCACGCCCACGGAGGTCGACATGGCCTCGCCGGCCACGCCGGAGCGGGTCGTGGAGCTCTTCCCGCGCACCGTCCCGGTCGGCGTCTCCTTCGGCACCGTGCTCGTCCAGGTCGACGAGAGCGACGTCGAGCACACCACCTTCCGGACGGAGGGCGTGTACCGCGACGCGCGGCACCCCGAGGAGGTCGCCTTCGGCCAGTCGGTGGAGCAGGACGCCGCGCGCCGGGACTTCACCTGCAACGCGATGTTCCTCGACCCGCGGACCGACGAGGTGCGCGACCCGACCGGCGGGCTGGAGGACCTGCGGGCGGGGCGCCTGGCCTGCGTGGGCGACCCAGCCGTGCGCTTCGCGGAGGACGCCCTGCGGCTGCTGCGGCTGGCGCGCTTCGCGGGCGCCCTGGGGCTGGCGGTGGACGCCCGCCACCTCGAGGCGGCCCGGGCGGCCGGCGAGCGCCTGGAGCGGG
>JAUIDW010000255.1 GCA_030428395.1 bacterium
TCTTCATCCACGGCGGCGGCAACGCGATCGGCACCGCGGTCGACCCGCTGTACGACGGCGCGATCTTGGCGCGCGACCACGACGTCGTGGTCGTCACGCTCAACTACCGGCTCGCGGCGCTCGGCTCGATCGCGCTCCCGCTGGAACGCGGCGCGACCTTCCTGTCCCCCTGGCGGACGTTCGTCGCCGAGCCGGGCTTCCTGCGCGAGCGCGCGGAGGGCGTGTACACCCTCGAGCCCGCCCCGGGGGGCGGCAACGTGCTCACCCTGAACCGGCGGGCGCTCTCGGCCACGGCGGCGAGCGCCTCGCTCGAGGCGGAGCTGCTGGAGGCCTCCCTGCTGCTCGTGCCTCCGGAGCGCCGCCGCGGCGCGCGCGTCCTGCTCGTCGGCCAGCTCGACCCGGAGCGCGAGTTCCTCCTGCAGCTGTTCGGCGCCGGGCCCGTCGACCGCACCGCGGGCTGGCACGCGCTGATGGACGAGCTGGAGCAGCGCATGCTCGGCCGCAAGCCGGTGCTGGAAGGCTCGATCCTGCCGCCCGACGAGGCCTTCGAGGCCGTCGCCGCCGGTCGCTACGACCTCGTCCTCGTGCCGCCGACCGCCGGCGAGCCGCCGACCCTGCCGCCCTGGGAGGTGCCCGCGGGCACCGCGGCGGTCGCCTGGGTGCCGACGGGCGGCTGGTCGGCCGACCGGACGTGGAGCGACCGGGTGGTCGTCCACGCCGACCCGACGGCCGGGCTCTCGGTGGGCCTGCTCGCGCACGCCGCGGAGTCCCCGGCGGACGCGCCGCGGTCCCTGCCGGCCGGGCCGCGGGTGCGCCCGCCGACGGCGGCGAGCTGGCTCGCGCTGCGGGAGTTCGACCGCGGCGCACGCGCGCGCGTCGCCACGGCCGAGCGCCTGCTGCGCGGCGCACGGGGCACGGACGCCGAGCCCCTCGTCGGCGGCCTCGCGGCGCACTTCCGCGCGCAGAAGGTCAGCTCGCCCTGGGACTCGCCGGCCCAGGCCACCGAGCTCGAGCGCGACACGCTCGCCGCGCTGCGGGACGCGGCGCTGGCGAACGTGCACGACTGGACCGTGCGCCGGCTGTGGGAGCGCCTGGGCGCCCTCCTGGTCGAGCGCCGGGACGTCACCGAGGTGTTCGAGTTCGTCGAGCCCCTGGCCGACGCCGGCGAACCCTGGCCCAGGCTCGACCGCGTGGTGGCGCGCGCGGAGCTCGAGCGCCTGGAGCCGGCCCGCGCCGCGTGGCGCCTGCTGCGCGTGATCGAGGAGGAGCCGCTCGACCTCGAGTCCCGGATCCTGTGCGCCGAGGCCATGCTCCAGGCCGAGGACCCCGCCGGGGCCGTCGAGCAGCTGGAGGCGGTCTACGCCGCCCAGCCCCGGCGCACGGACATCGACCGGACCTACGCGATCGCCCTGGCGCGCGCCGGCGACCCCCGCGCCCGCGAGCGCGTGGAGGCCTGGCTGGCCGAGCACCCCGAGGACGAGGGCCTGCGCGTGTACCTCGGCGCCGGCCCCTTCCCCCCCATCGAGCCCTCCTACACGCCCGGTTCGAACTTCGACGACCACGGCGACCACGACCACGGGGACGAGGACGAGCACGACTCCTGAGGCGCTCCGGCCGGGACCCGGCCGGCGCGAGAACCTCGACACGGGCCGTGCTGCGCCGCCCCCGGGCCCGGGCGGCGCGCCGCGGGCCAGCCCCCGCGGGAGGGCCCCCGGGCGGCTTCCCGGGGTCGCCGGGGCCGCGGTCCGGCGGGAAAGTCGTTGGAACCCCCGCCCGGGGGCCCTAGGGCCTCCCTGCCCAGGGAATCGGCCGACCGGGGCCCGCGCGGCGGGCTAGGTTTCGACCGTGGCGCCGGCGCCGGCGAACCCACGGAACCTGATCGTGCCGAGGACCGTCTCACGTTGGACTTCTCTGCGTCCATCCCCCCTCAGCCAGGCCGAGCCTCTCCCCTCGCCCCGGCCGCGGCCTCCTGCGAGCCACCCAGGCTCCGGTTCGCGGCCCCCCGTCGCTCCTGCGGCAGCCGCGCCCGCCCCACGCGGGCTGCACGATTCCGGGAGATCCGGCCAGTCCCCGGTGGTGGACACCGACCCCGAAAGGACTAGCGAACTTCCATGAAACTCTCTCTCTCCAAGGCCCTCCTGCCCGCGGCCGCGCTCCTGGCGGCGGCGACCCTCGGGGGGGCTCAGATCGAGCGCCTGACGCTGGACCAGATGGTCTCGCGTTGCGACCACGCGGTCGCCGGCCAGGTCGTCGGCAAGACCGTGTTCCGCGTCGACCACCCGGTCGACGGCCCCGAGCTGTACTTCACCAAGCTCACCGTGTCGGGCAACTCCGCCTACACCGGTCAGGAGATGACCGTCGACGTGCTCTACCACGGCGGCTTCGTCAACGACACCGAGGGCGTGTGGAACTCCGAGGCGCCGACCGACGCCGAGACCGAGCTCGGCAACGACGTGCTCGTCTTCTACAAGCACTCCGACAACATGGGCGGCGACGTCGCCGGCAACGTGCTCTTCGCGGCCCACGGCGGCCTGTACCAGACCACCCCCGGCTTCGGCGGTCCCGTCGTGCTGGGTCGTGGCGATGGCTACGCCGTGCGCAACAACGTCAAGCTGTCGAAGCTCGAGACGCAGATGGCGGACATCCGCACGCGCAACGAGCAAGAGAAGCAGCAGCAGAAGCAGCAGCAGTCCAAGTAGGCGAGGAGCTCCCACACCATGAAGATCCAGAACATCTTTCTTCCGGGTGCCGCCCTCGGTGCGGCTGCCCTGCTCCTCGTCCCCGCGGAGGAGTCGATCGCCTTCACCACGATCGGCGGGTCGCTCCCCACGACCCAGCGCGACGTGCGCGTGTTCGACAACTTCGCCGACGGGCAGTCCAACAACAACCTGACCCCGGTCGACCAGTTCCCCGGCTACTTCGGCGTCGACATGGCCGTCTGGAAGGCCGGCGTCGAGTGGGGCAGCCTGCCCCACGGCGACGGTGGCGGCGACCCGACCCAGACCAACCTGGGCGACGGCGGCGCCAACTTCGACACGACCTGGCAGGGTGACGCCATCGGCATCGGCGGGACGAACGACAACATCGTCTCGGCGCAGTCGAGCTGCGGCGGCACCGGCACGCTGGCCTTCACCGAGACCCCGATCAGCAACGGCTGGCGGATCCGGTTCTGCGACGAGTGGACCTGGCAGGACGGCCCCGGGACGATCCCCGGCGGCAACAACTTCGACATCCAGGAGGTCCAGACCCACGAGTACGGCCACGCGCTCGGCCTGGGCCACAGCTCGAACAACTCCGCGACGATGCGTCCGGCCACGGGTGCCGGCAACATCAGCGGGCGTTCGATCCACTCCGACGACATCGCCGGCGTCCAGTTCATCTACGGCGCCGCCTCGGCGAGCAAGCCGGTGATCAACAGCATCTCCGGCCTCGGCTACATCACGATCCTGGGCTCGAACTTCGGCTCGAGCAACGAGATCTGGTTCACCCAGGCCGGCGACGGCGGCAACGGTGTCCCGGTCAAGGTCACGGGCGTCGTCTCCGGCGCCGGCGGCACGTTCCTGGGCGTCAGCGTTCCGGCCACGGCCGGCCCGGGCGACGTCCTGGTCAAGAACACGCCCTCCGGCACCGGCGGCGCGACGCTCTCCAACGCGTTCCCGTTCGACCCCTCGGGCGTCGCTCCCGAGCTGTACTGCTCGGGCAAGGTGAACTCGAACTTCTGCGTGCCGTTCCTCAGCTTCAACGGCTTCCCGAGCGTGTCCGACAGCGGCGCGTTCCGGATCCAGGCCAACGACGTCATGCAGGACGAGTTCGGCATCCTGATCTACGGCCTCAACGGCCGCTCGAACCTGAACTTCCACAACGCGAAGCTCTGCGTGAAGACGCCCTTCACCCGCGTGCTGCCCCCGAAGAACTCGGGCAGCTCCGGCACCATGGGCTCGGGCTTCTGCCTGGGCGAGCTGCGCCGGAACTTCAACGCCACGATCCAGAGCGGCAACGACCCGCTCCTGACGACCGGCCAGCAGGTCAACGCCCAGTGGTTCTACCGCGATCCCGGCGTCGACTCGTTCAACGACGGTCTGTCCGACGGGATCGAGTTCTTCATCAACCCCTGACCCCCCGGGGCTGAAGTGCACGGGGCCCGCGGCCGGGAACGGCCGCGGGCCCCTCTTCGTTCCGGGGAGGCCCGCACGCGAAGCGCGGGTTCGCGGAACCCGCCAGGGGCTTCGCCCCGTCCCAGGAGGTGACGCGGCCATCGCTCCGGCCGCGCGGGAGGAACGCTCCGTGAAGCCTCGAGATGCGGTCCGGCCGGTCTGGATCGGGGGCGCCTGGGCCGCGCTGGCGACGCTCCTCGCCACGGCCGCCCCGGCAGCCTTCGTCATCGCCGGGCCCCCGCTGGGCATCGACCAGCGCGACGTGCGCGTGTTCGACAACTTCGCCGACCCCTCGGCGAACGACAACACGACGCCCCATCCCCAGTTCCCCGGGTTCACCGGCGCCGAGCTCGCCCTGTGGAAGGCCGTGGTCGAGTGGGGCAGCGAACCCCACGGCTCCGGCGCGGGCGACCCGACCCAGCCGGTGCTCGGCAGCGGCGGCGCCAACTTCGACCCCACGTGGCAGGGCCTGGCCCCCGGCCCCGGGGGTGCCGGCGACAACGTCTTCTCCGCGCTCTCGAGCTGCGGGGGTGGCCTCGTCGCCTTCACCGAGGTCTCCCCGGGCGGCGGCTGGCGCATCCGCTTCTGCGACGACCTCGTCTGGGACGACGGCCCCGGCGACGTCCTCCAGGGGATCGACCTGCAGGGCGTCGCCGTGAACCAGTACGGCCGCGCGCTCGGACTGGGCAGCTCGGCCGTCGCGGGGGCCTCCATGGCGCCCGGCACGCCTCCCCTCGAGGCGCGCTCGATCGAGGGCGACGACGCCGCCGGCCTGCAGTTCCAGTACGGCGCGGCCGGCCCCGCCAAGCCGCGGGTCGCGGACGTCGTCGTCGGCCCCGGTGGTGTCCTCGTGACCGGCTCGGGATTCGCCCCGGCGGGGAACGAGGTGTGGCTCCCGCAGCCGGGGGGCGACGGGACGCCGCTCGTCGTGTCCGGGCTCGCGTCCACGGGAGGCGGCACGACCCTGCAGCTCGCCGTTCCGGCCGCCTCGGGCCCCGGCGACCTCCTCGTCAAGGTGCCGGGCGCGGGAGGGTCGACGCTCTCGAACGCGCACCCCTACGACCCCGCCGGCACGCCGCCGACGACCTACTGCTCGGCCAAGACGAGCTCGCTGGGATGCCTGCCGTCGATCGGCTGGACGGGCGCGCCCAGCGTGTCCGCCACCGCGCCGTTCCGCCTGATCGGGTCGGACGTGGTCCCCGACGAGTTCGGCCTCGTGCTGTACGGGACGAACGGGCGCGCGAACCTGTCGTTCCACGGCGGCAAGCTCTGCGTGAAGGCGCCGGTGACGCGGACGCTGCCGCCGAAGAGCTCGGGCTCGCCGGGCTCCCCGCCCTGCGCGGGCGTGCTGCGCGTCGACTTCGGCGCCCGCATCCAGAGCGGGGTCGACCCCCAGCTCGTGCCCGGGCAGACCGTCCGCGCCCAGTGGCTCTACCGCGACCCCGGCGTGGACGCGTTCGGCGACGGGCTGACCGACGCGATCGAGTTCACCGTCACGCCCTGACGGGGACGGACCCGGGCGCCCCGAGCGGTGCGGGTCGCGGCGAGTCGAGGGGCGCCGCCGCCGGGCCGCGGAGGAGGCCCGGCCCGCCCCTGTCGCTCGAGGTCTCCGACTCGACGGGGCTCGCCGCGCGGGCGGCGAGCGCTCAGGGCCGCCGGCCCTGGGAGGACCAGCGGAAGAACGCCGGCCCGCCGCGCGACGGCCTGCGCTGCACGGCCACGGCCGGCTCCGCGCGGGCGGCCGCGGGCGCGCGCCGCGTCCTGGGCGGGGCCGTCAGGGGCGCCTCCCGCGCGGGCGCGGAGACCGTCGGGGAGGCCTCCCGCGCGAGCGCGGGCGTCTGTTGCGCGGGCGGCGTCGCCGCGGGCAGCCCGGGGTCGCCGAGCGGCACGGACGTCGTCACCGGGGCGGCGGTCGCGGCGCCGAGGGCCGGTGCGTCGGGCGCGACGGGTAGCGTCGCGAGGGCGACGGCCACCCGGCGGTCCCGCTCGACCAGCGCGTGCCGCGTGCGGTCGGACAGGTCCTTCGCGCGCACCACGGCGCGCGAGCTCGCCACGATCAGCCCCGTCGACACGTCCACGAGGCGCACCGAGACGGTCAGCTCGTCCCCGCGCTGCACGTAGTCCCCCACCACGAGGTGCGTCGCCGCGGTGTCCGCCGGCGTCCCCGGCAGGCGGCGGGAGCCGGGCCGGTCCCAGTCGGGCTCGAGGGTCCGGACCCGCTCGCTGAGCGCGACCAGCAGGCCGTGCTCGAGCTCGTCCTCGACGCCGACCAGGACCTCCTCGCGCGGGCGGTACCGGACCACGCCGCTCGACCCGCCGGTCCCGGCCTCGGTCACGCCCTGGATGCCGACGACCATGCGCCCCAGGTCGGCGCGCGCCTCGGCGCGGTCGAGCAGGTCCGCCGCGAGCGCCTCGAGGGTCGTCGCCGGCGCGTCGGACGTCCCCGGACCCGTGGCGCAGGAGCAGAGCGTCAGCGCGGCGAGGATGCAGGCGAGGCGTTCCATCAGTGCGTCTCCAGGTAGCGCACGAGCTCGACCACGTAGGGCGTCAGCGCGGCCGGCTCGCCGTCCCAGCGGGTCTCGAACGTCTTCAGCGCGGTGCGCGCCTCGGCGAGCTCGCCCCGGTCGATCGCGCACTGGGTGTGGACCAGGTGCGCCCACGCCGGCGCGTCGCCGGAGGCGAGCACGGGCTCGAGCCCCTGCTCGAGCTCGTCGACCAGGCGCGGCTCCGGGTCCTCCTCGGTCGCGCGCTGGAGGAACAGCGCGTACAGCCGGGCCTCGTGCACCGCCTCGCTGTCGGGGTAGTGCTCGGCCATGAAGCCCAGGAGCGCCGAGGCGCCGGCGTAGTCGCCGGTCTCGTAGCGCTCGCGCGCGGCCTCGAACAGGACCGGGTAGATGCGCTCCGAGTGGTCCTCGTGGGCGGCGGAGCGCTCGAACAGCCGCTCGGCGTCGGCCGAGCGCCCCTCGGCGAGCGCGAGGACGATGTCGTTGCCCACCTCGCCCGGGGGCGCCGGCGGGGTCGTCGCGCAGGCGCTGGAGATCGCGAGCAGCAGGATCGGAAGGAGGGGTCGCATGGCGTGGCCTCGCAACAAGGGAGAGTCAGCGGGTGGAAAGGGGTCAGAGGGTCTCGGGCCGGACACGGGTGCCGTCGGCGAAGAGGATCTCGCGCACCTCGACGTCGAAGGCGCCGTCGGGCAACGCGACGTAGTGGACGACGAAGCGGCGCACCTCCTCGAGCGAGCGGCCCGTGGCGCGCAGCGCCTCGCGGCGCCGGGCGACCACGACGGCCCACTCCTCGAGCGGCAGCAGGGCGCCGAAGACGAAGATCTCGTTGCGCGCCAGCACGCACTTGCGCAGGTCGCGCAGCGCGGCGGGCAGGCGCTCGTACTCGTACGCGAGCAGGTCGCGGTACTGGCGGTAGCCGGTGGGCGGCGCGCCGTCGACCGCCTGCACGCGGCCGCTGGCGAGGTCGAGCCGGAACCAGCGGGTGCTGCCCTCCCCCAGGGCGGCGCGCGGGATCAGCACGAGCTCCTCGCCGAAGGCCCGGGCGATGTCGAGCTGCTCCTCGGGCGCGGCGAGCAGCGTGGTCTGGAAGCCGCTGCGCGTCGCGCCGGCCCACTCGTCGCGCGCGGCGTCGAGCAGCTCGGCGTCGCCCATCAGCGCGCGGACGCCCTGCGCGGCGGAGGTCCCGGCCACCGCGTCGGCCTCGGCCTGCGCCGTCGCGTCTGGCGTCGCGGCCGTCTCGGGCTCGACCTCGGCGAGCGGATCGGCCTCCTCGGTCACGACCTCCGGCTCCTCGGCCGGGGGCGGGCTCTCGGCGAGCTCCTCGTCCGCCCCGGCGGCGGACGCGACGGGCGCGGCCTCGCCCGTGCCGTCGGGGTCGCCGACCTCGGGCGGGGGCGGTGCG
>JAUIDW010000256.1 GCA_030428395.1 bacterium
CTCGAGGCCACCGCGGGCACGTGGACCTCGGTCGACGTGTCGCCGGACGGCCGCACCCTGTGCTTCGACCTGCTCGGACACCTCTACGAGCTGCCGGTCGAGGGCGGCGAGGCCTACCCGATCACCCAGGGGAAGTCGTGGAACGCGTTCCCGCGCTACTCGCCCGACGGCGACTTCCTCGCCTTCACGTCCGACCGCGGCGGCAGCTTCGACCTGTGGGTCCTGGACCGGCGCGACGGGACGCTCGCGAACGCCTCCGCCATGGAGCTGCCCGTCTTCCAGGGCACGTGGTCGCGCGACGGGCGCTTCCTGTACGGCACGGCGCTGGACCTGCGCGCGCTGTTCCCCGCCTTCCGCTTCAACGCCCGCCACGGGACGCGGGTCGAGCTGCTCCCCGCCGGGGAGCGCAAGCCGCCCACCCACTTCGACGAGCACCCCGACGGCCGGCGCGTGTTCTTCGAGCGCTTCGACCGCCCCGTCTACACGACCGGCCCGCGCATCGACGTGCTGGACCTGGAGACGGGCGCCGTGGCGCCGTACCTCGACCGCCCGGGGGGCGCCTGCAACCCGCGACTCTCCCCCGACGGCGCACACCTGGTCTACGTGCACCGCGACGACCTCGACACCGTGCTGGTGCTGCACGAGCTCGGGTCGCGCGCCGAGCGCGTCCTGGCCCGCGGCCTGGACCGCGGGCGCTTCGACAACACGCTGATGTACGGCGTGTACCCGAACGTCGCGTGGCATCCCGACGGGCGGTCGGTTTTCTACACGGCGGGCGGCGCGATCCTGCGGGTCGGCCTCGACGGCGGCGAGCCGGAGCGAGTCCCCTACCGCGCCCCGGTGCGCCGCCGCCTGGACGCCACGCTGCGCTTCCCGGTGGAGGTGCCGCGCGAGACCGCGCGCACGCGCTCGCACCGCTTCGGCCTGCGCGTCGCCCCCGACGCCGTCCTGTTCGAGGCGCTGGGCGACCTGTGGCTGCGCCGCGGGGACGAGCTCGAGAACCTGACGGCCTCGGGCGGGCACGAGACGGCGCCCGCGCTCTCCGCCGACGGGCGCACGCTGGCCTACGCGGTCTGGTCGGACGCGCAGCTCGGGGCGGTCGTGACGCGCGCCTACGACCCCGCCACGGGCCGGGTCGGTCCGCCGCGCCGCGTGACCACGACGCCCTCGCAGTACGGCGCGGTCGCCTTCGGCACGCCCCGCAACCCGCTGGCCTTCGTGCGCGGCGCGGGCGACGTGCGCTCCGGCACCCGCATCGAGGAGCAGACCGCCTTCGAGCTGGTGACCCTGGACGCCGCGGGCCGGGAGCGCGTCGTCACGGACGTCGAGTGGCTCGACAACGAGTACGCGCACCGGCCGCCGTTCGTGCAGGTCGCGCCCGGCGACGGTTCCGACGCCGTCCCGGACGGCGCCGCGGCAGACGAGTCCCACGGCGCCGCGGGCGGCGGCCCCGACGCCGCCGCCGGACGGGCGCGCGGCGACTGGCTCTACTTCACCGAGTACGTCGGCGACGCGCTGACGCTGAAGCGCGTGCGCGACGACGGGCTGGGCGAGCAGGTGCTCTACTCGTTCCCGCGCGCGACCTGCGCCGTGCTCTCCCCCGACCGGCGCTGGATCGCCTTCCGCGAGGACCACCGCAGCTACGTCGCGCCGTTCGAGTTCGCCGGGCGCGCCATCACGCTGAGCCCGGCCGACGGGATCGGGCCCGCCTGGCGCGTCGGCGACGAGGACGGCGAGTTCCTGCAGTGGAGCCCCGACGCGGCCACGCTGCGCTGGACGCGCGGACTCCACTACCTCGAGCAGGACCTGGACGGGATCCTGGCCGGGACGGGATCGCCGCGCCGCACGGCGCTGGACTTCGAGTTCGACGTCGCGCGGCCCGCCGGCGCGGTGCTGCTGCGCGGCGCCCGCGTGCTGACGATGGACGCGGAGAACCGCGTGCTCGAGGGCGCCGACGTGCTGGTCGAGGGCGACCGCATCGCCGCCGTCGGGCCCGACCTCGCCCCGCCGCCCGGGGCGCGCGTCCTGGACCTGGCCGGCCACACGGTGATGCCCGGGCTCCTCGACGCGCACGGGCACTACGGCAGCGACCTCTCGACCCTGTACGCCATCGAGCAGCGCCCCTGGGGCCTGGCCTGCAACCTGGCGCACGGCGTCACGACGATGGTCGAGGTCTACGGCAAGACCCACAAGGACCTGTGGCTGGGCGACATGATCCGGGCCGGGAAGGTCGACGGCCCGCGCGTCTTCTCCTCCGGCGACCCCGTGTTCGTCACGCGGTACCGCAAGAAGATGTACCGCCCGCTCGACTCGTACGCGGACGCGCTGGAGGTGGCGCGCTTCAACGCCGACCACGGTGCGCGCTGCCTGAAGGACTACTCGAACCACCGCCGCGCCGCGCGCCAGCAGCTGGCCGCGGCCTGCCGCGAGCTCGGGCTGAACCTCGTCACCGAGTCCTTCGCCGACCCGCTGATGAACCTGTCGCAGGTCGTCGACGGCTTCACGGGCATCGAGCACACCATGGGCATCACGCCGCTGCAGGACGACGTGGTGCAGCTGCTCGCGGCGTCGGAGGTCGGCATGACGCCGACGCTGATCGTGCTGTACGGCGGCCCGCCGGGCGAGCGCTGGTTCCACCAGCGCGAGCGCGTCTGGGAGGACGAGAAGCTGCTGCGCTTCCACCGCCGCGACGAGCTGCTGCGCATGCGCCGCCCGACGACGCACCACTTCGAGGACGACTTCCACCACCCCGAGGCGGTGGCCGAGCTGCGCAAGCTGCACGACGCCGGCGTGCTGCTGACGATGGGCGCCCACGGCCAGCGCCAGGGCCTGGGCGCGCACTGGGAGATCGAGCTCTTCGTCCAGGGCGGCTTCACGCCCGCCGAGGCCCTGCGCATCGCCACGTGGAACGGCTGCCGCCACCACGGGCTCGACGCGGACCTGGGCTCGCTCGAGGTCGGCAAGCTGGCGGACCTGGTCGTCCTGTCCGCGAACCCGCTCGAGGACGTGCGCAACACGCGCGCGGTCGAGCTCGTGATGCGCAACGGCTTCCTCCACGCCGGCGCCGACGGCGCGCGCGTCTGGCCCGACCCCGCGCCGTCGCCGGAGCTCTACTTCAAGCGCGGCGAGGCCCCGGGGCCGCGCTGAGCGGGCGGGACGCCGTGCTCGCCGTCGTCCGCAGGAACCCCGCCTTCCGGCGGCTCTGGCTCGCGCAGGTCGTCAGCCAGGCGGGCGACTGGATGAGCCACGTGGCCGTGCTGGGCCTGATCGCGTCGCTCGGCGGCGCGGCGCAGGCCGCGGGCGTCGGCCTGCTGTTCGCCGGCGAGCTCGCGCTGCGCCTGCTGCCCGCGGCGGCCCTGGGGCCGTTCGCGGGCCCCACCGCGGACCGCCTGCCGCGGCGCGCCATCCTGATCGCGGCGGACGTGCTGCGCGGGCTCGTCGTCCTGGGCCTGATCCTGGTGCGCGAGCCCGCGCACCTCCCGTGGCTGTACGTCCTCGTCGGGGCGCAGATGAGCCTGGGCGTCTTCTTCGACGCCGCCCGCGCCGGGGCGCTGCCCAACACGATCGCCTCGCGCGACGACCTGCTCGACGCCTACGCGCTCTCCGCCGCGACGTGGAGCCTGATGCTGTCGGTCGGCGCCCTGACCGGCGGCGTGCTCGTGCGCTTCCTGGAGCCGCGCTGGATCTTCACGCTCGACGCGGTCACCTACGGCGTCAGCGCCCTGCTGCTCCTGCGCCTGCGGCTGCCGCCGAACCCGCCGCCCGAGGAGCCGTTCCGCTGGCGCGAGCTGCTGCTGTTCCGCGACCTGCGCCGCGGGCTCGACCACGTGCGCTCGCGCAACCTCGGCCGCGTGCTGCTCGCGAAGATGTTCTGGGGACCCGGCGGGGGCTTCCTCGTGCTGCTCTCCCTGTACGGCCGCGACCGCTTCGCCGGAGCGGGCGCGGACGCCGCCGGCGCCCTCGAGCAGGCGGCCGAGGCCGGCTTCGCCACCGGCGTGCTGTACGCCGCGCGCGGCGTCGGCACGGGGATCGGCCCGATCGTCGCGCGCCGCTTGCTCGGCACGACCGAGCCGGCCCTGGTGCGGCAGATCCGCGCGGGCTTCGCCGTGGCCGCCGCGGGGTACGGCCTGTTCGCCTTCTGCCCCACGCTGTCCCTGGGCGCCGCCGCGGTGGCGCTGGCGCACACCGGCGGCAGCGCCCTGTGGGTCGCGTCCACCACGCTGTGGCAGCGCGGCGTCGACGACTCGTTCCGCGGGCGCACGCACGCGCTCGAGTTCCTGGGCGCGACCCTGGCGTTCTCGACCTTCGGCGGCTTCGCCGCCTTGCTCTACGACGGGACGGGGAGCCTGACCGGCACGACGCTTGCGCTCGTCGGCCTGCTGGCGGTGTCCGGGTCGATCTGGACGCTGCGCTCGCGCGGGCTGCGGACGTAGCGGCCGGCCGCCCTCAGGCGCGCGGCACCGCGCCCGCGGCGACGCAGGAGCGGTACAGCTCCTCGAGCTCGAGCGCGGCCTCGCGCAGGTCGGGGACGCGCGCCGGCGCCGCGGACCAGCGCGCGCGCGCGTCGGCGTCGCCGAAGAAGCGCTCGAGCGCGGCGGCCCAGCCGGAGACGTCGTCGGCGTCGACGAGCAATCCCTCCTCGTCGTGGCGCACCGCCTCGGCGAGGCCGCCGACGCGCGACGCCAGGACGGGCAGCCCGGCGGCGCGGGCCTCGCGCGCGCCCAGGCCGAAGACCTCGGGCCACCGCGAGGGCACGGCGACGCCGTCGAGGCGCGCCAGCACGCGCGGCAGCTCGGCGCGTCCGTAGGATCCGCGCAGCTCGACGCGGTGGTCGCCGCGCGCGAGGGCGCGCAGCGCCGCGACCGCCGACGGGTCGCCGTGGTACGGCTCGAGCGGGCCCCAGACCTCCAGGCGCCGGTCGTCGCCGTCCAGCGCGGAGAACGCGCGCGCCAGCTCGAGCACGCCCTTGCTGGGCTGCACCGCCCCGAGCACGCCCAGGGCGACGCCGCCGCGGCTCCGGGGGAACTCGCGCCGCAGGCGGGCGACCTCGGCGGCGATCCAGCCGGCCTCGAGGCCCGGCGCGCGCACCTCGAGCCGCGCGGCGTCGAGCCCGATCGCCGCCCAGGCGTCGCGCGCACCCTCCGACGGCACCAGCACGCGCGCGCAGCGCTCGAGGGCCGCGAGCGCGAAGCGCGTCCGCGCGTCGGCCGCCGCGGCGTCGTCGGCGACCGGCTCGCCCTCCGGCCCGGCGGCGCGGCCGCCGCCCGACGGCAGCAGCCCCGGCCACGTCGCCGCGAGGCACGCGCCGCAGGTCGCGGGCTCGGGCGCGGCGCAGACCGCCCCGTCGTGCCGCAGCAGCTGGCCGCGCGGGCAGGCCAGCCAGTAGTCGTGCAGCGTGAGCACCACGGGCGCGCGCTCCGCGAGCACGGCGAGCGCCCCCGCGCCGAACCCGGTGAGGTGGTGCACGTGGACGACGTCGGGGCGCGCCTCGTCGAGCCAGGCGCGCACGACCGCCTCGGCGCGCTCGTCGCGCACGAGCCCCGCCAGCGCGTCGCCGCCGCCCCAGCTGGGCGTCATCCGCCGCACGGCGACCCCCGCGACGACGTCGTCGGCGACCGCGTGGGCCTGGCCGCCCTCGCCCGGCCGGGCGACGACGAGCGCCGCGACCGCGTGCCGGCGGCACAGCAGCTCGCGCGCGAGGTCGGCGGTGTGGGCGGCGACGCCGCCCGGGTCCGGGGCCCAGCCGGGCGCCAGGAAGCCGACGCGCAGCGTGCCCTGCGCGCTCACGCCCCGCTGGCCTCCAGCTCGCGCGTCGGCGCCGGCGGGGCCGCGCCGGAGAGCTCGGCGTACAGCCCGTCGATCAGGTCCAGGTGCTCGGCGTACCCGACAGGGACGCCCGCGTGCGCGCTGCGCCCCAGGCGGCCGAGGATCACGTCGCGCATGGCGTCGGCCAGCCTCGCCGAGTCGCCCACGGGGAAGATGCGGCCGTGGACGCCGTCCTCGATCACTTCCGTGATCCCGCGCACGTCGCTGGCGAGCACCGGCACGCCCGCCGCGCGCGCCTGGAGCGCGGTCAGCGGCGCGTTCTCGTCCCACTCGGACGGCATCACCACGGCGTCGAGCTGCGACAGGATGCGCACGATCTGGAACGGCGCGAACGGCTGGCACGTGTAGACGCGCGGACCGTGGTCGCCCGCCAGCAGCTGCTCGGCGTAGCGCCGGTGGCGGCCGCGGGTGCCCTCGCCGTAGATCCAGACCTCCCACGGCTCGACCGACTCCGGCAGGCGGTGCTCGAGGATGCGCACCGCCTCGAGCAGCGTGTGCGCGCCCTTGTGCGGCATCAGCTGGCCGAGGAACCCGAAGCGCACGATACGCGGCCCCGAACGACCCGCCGGCCCCCCGCCCGCACCGCCGTCGGGCCGGGCGCGCGCCGCCGCGAAGGGCTCCTCGCGCAGGCCGTAGGGCGCGTGCAGCAGCCGCTCGCGGGGCACGCCGAGGCCGAGGAACACGTCCTCGACGACGCGCGTCGGCGCGACGAGGCGGTCCACCGCGGCGAGGGTCTCGCGCACGGCCGCCTCGCGCAGCTCGACGTCGCGCGGCGTGACCACCAGGCCCGCGCCGCCCACGGCGGCCAGCGCGCGCGCGGCCCAGCGCTTCGCGAACACGCGCCACGGCTCGGCGTCGTACCTCGAGGGCTCGCGCACGCAGCGCGCGCACGTCGCCGCCGGGTGCGGGCCGTGGCATTGCCGCAGGCGGTGGTCCACCATCTGGCCGCGGTGGCAGACCAGGCCGAAGTCGGTCAGCGTCACCACCGTCGGGATCCCGCGCGCGCGGCACGCGAGCGGCAGGCGCACGGACAGGCCCCAGATCAGGTACGTGAAGTGCACGAGGTCCGGCCGCCACTCCTCGAGCACGCGCTCGAAGACCTCCTCGACGCCCGCGTTCGAGTAGCTGTCCGCGAAGCGCTTGCGCGGGTCGCCGGCGTTGTGGACGAGGTAGACGGGGAAGCCCTCGCTGGTCTCGCGCTCGAGCGTGTACCGCGGCCGCTGGCCGTCCCGCACCGGGTGGAACACCGCCACGTCGTGGCCGCGCTCGCGCGCGCCGAGGGCGAGCTGGTGGGTGTAATACTCGGTGCCCCACTGCCCGCGCGGGGGGAAGCCGTAGGAGACGTAGAGGACCCTCAAGGGCCGCGCTCCTGGGGAGTGCGCCCCACGGGGTCGAACTCGCGGTCGGCGTCCTCCAGGTCCGCGAACAGGTTCAGGGTCTGGTAGTCGGCGCGCAGGCGCTCCACCTCCGCGATCCAGAGCTCCATCTCCGCCCGCAGGCGCTGTGCCGCGGGGACCGAGACCTCGCCCGCCGGCCGGTGGCCGGGGTGGGGGTCCGTCCAGCGGTCGTGCAGGACGACGGCCGGCCGCGCCGGCCCCTCGATCAGCTCGCCGTACCACGACGCCACGAGCGTCGCGTTGGGCGTGTCCCCCGGCCACGTCTCCTCGTAGCAGTAGCGCTCGTCCCGGATCACGAAGCCCTCGCGCAGCCCGCACGACGAGAGCGCGTACGTGCGCGGAGGCTTCTCGCCGCGGAACAGGCCGGTCAGCGGGAGGCCGTGCATGCTCGGCGGGTCGAAGCCGGCCAGGTCCAGGACCGTCGGCGCGACGTCGAGCAGGCTCGCCATGTCGGAGATGCGCATCCCCGGCGTGAACGCGTGGCCGGCGGCGGGGCGCACGATCAGCGGGACGTGCAGGTCGACGTCGGACAGCGTCCCGTGGTCGAGGATCAGACCGGACTCGCCGAAGCCCAGCCCGTAGGAGCCGACCACGACGATCGACGTGCTCTCCGAGCGCCCCTGCTGCTGGAGCCGGGTCAGGAGCCAGCCCAGGTCCTGGTCCAGCCGGCGGATCGCGCCGTCGTACTGCGCCTCGTACTCGCCGAGCGAGCGCACGCCGCCCCCCCAGCGCGCGCGCGGCACGGCGAAGAACAGGTGGTCGGC
>JAUIDW010000257.1 GCA_030428395.1 bacterium
AGCCGGTCACGGGGCCGACGGGGATGCGGAAGGGCAGGTAGTTGTCGGTTCGGCACCATTCGAGGCGCTGGCCCGGGTAGCGCGACAGCGCCGGGTGGTCGGCGCAGCCCGGCGCATCCTCGCCGCCGGCTGCGCTCGCGCAGAGCGATCCGGCGACCAGGAGCAGGAAGAGGGCCAGGAGCCGGGTCGGGACGCGGGAGCGGGCGCGCGGGCGGGAGGTCGGTCGGGCGGGGTCGAGGGACATGGAGCCTCCGGGAGTCCGGTCGGGCGCCCCGGAGCGGCCTCGGCGCCGCGGCGGGGAGCGCCCGGTTCGTCCGGCATGACCGGGACGTCCGCCGCCGTGGTGCACCGATCGGGGATTTTCCCGCCGCGCCCCTCGCCGGCCCGCGGTAGGCCTCCGGCGATCCCGGCGGCCCGCGGAACGGCCTCAGGCCAGCGGCTCGCGGCGCGCGGGCGCGGTCTTCGCGAAGGTCCACGCGCCGAGCAGGGCGCCGCTGGCGCGGTCGAGGGCGCGGGCGAAGTAGCGGCCGGCGAAGAACCACTCCCAGGCCTCGGGCGGGCACGTCCAGCGGTTGCCGCGGACGGGCGCGCCGGCGGCCAGGATCCACGTCGGGGCCATGCCCAGCTCGACGACCGCGTCCGCGTCGCGTTCCCAGGCGAGCGTCGGCGGTCCGGCGAGCTCGCCCAGCTCGGTCAGCGGGTGGATCGGGCGGTGGTGCCGCTCCGGGGGCACCTGGGACGCGGCGGCCTCGGCCTGCTCGACCAGCGCGCGGCCACCGGCGCCGTGGAAGCGCTCGAGGAACTCCGCGCGGCTGCGGAAGTAGCGCTCCAGCGCGTCCGCGTCCTGCTCGCCGCCCGCGCCGCTCGAGCGGGCCCACAGGTGCACGACGCGGGCGGCCGGCACGAAGAGCAGCGCGCGGCCCGCGGCGCGCGCGCGCCGGCACAGGTCGGTGTCCTCGAAGTACAGCGGATAGCGCGGGTCGAAGACGGGGTCGAGCTCGGCCAGCGCGCCGCGGCGCGCGAGCAGGCACGCGCCGGAGAGCAGCTCGGCGTCGCGCGGCTCGCGGGCGCTCCACCAGGCGCGCGCGGCCCGCGAGCGCCGCGCGGCGTAGGCGCGCGCGGCCGGGACCGACACGGCGGCGGAGACCGAGGCGGCCAGGTCCGCGGGCGTCGGGTCGACGGGCGCGGGGTGGTGCAGCGTGCAGCCGGGGTCGAGGAACGCGGCGGGCCCGGCGAGCGCCGCGTCGGGGCGCGCGTCGAGCGCGCGGACGAGCGCGGCAATCGCGTTGCCCGCGGCGTCGAGGCCGCCGGCGGGCGGGAACCAGAGGTCGGGGTTGAGGAACGCCACCAGGTCGCCCGGCCCCCCGCGCGAGTGCGCGAGCGCCAGGTTCATGCCGCCGGCGTAGCCGAGGTTGCTGGACGAGCGCAGGACGCGCGCGCCGCCCTGCTCGAGCGCCGCCAGCGCCGCGTCCTCCCGACCGGGCGAGGCGTTGTCGACCACCACGACCTCGAGGTCGCCCGGAGCGCCGCCCGCCTCCTCCCAGCGGGCCCGCAGCGACCGCACGCAGGCGCCGGCCAGGTCGCCCGAGCGGTAGCTGACGACCAGCGCCGACAGCCGCCGGCCGGCCAGGGGCGAGCTCACGACGTCCCCGCTCCGCCGCCCTCGGCGGGCTGCGGCGCGGCTCCGGTCGCCGGCCCGGGCGACCCGGTGGACGACCCGGTGGACGACCCGGTGGACGACCCGGTGGACGACCCGGTGGGCGACCGGGAGGACGCCGGGAGCGCCGGAGCGTCCGCGCCGGCGCGCACCGACCACGCGTGCGGGACGCGCACGAGGCCCAGCTCCTTGGTCCGCGAGCGCACGACCAGCGGCCGCGCCAGCAGGTGCTCCTGGTAGCGGTGCACGCCGCTCCCGTCGAACAGCACGACGAGCAGCTGGAACGTGCCCGAGAGCAGCGGCAGCTCGGGCAGCGACAGCACGGCGCAGCCCGTGCGGCCCGGCACGTCGACGCCGTCGAGGTGCGTGCCCACGCCGAAGCACAGCGTCTGGTCCTGGCGCAGGACGCCCAGGCCGACGTGGACGGGCGTCGTCTCCGGAGTCGGGTTCTCGTACCAGACGCGCAGCTCGACCGACCGGCCGGGCTCGACCTCGTCGACCTCCTCGTCGGTGCCCGCGGCGTAGAGGCGGGCGTCGACCACGCGCGGCGCGTCGGGCCGCGCGGCGGCGGGCGCGGACCGGGCCAGGCCCTCGATGTGCTCGCGCTGGAACGCGGCGTACTCGTTGGTGACGTCGACCGACGTGCCCGCGGCGGCCACGCGCCCGCCGTCGAGCCACACGGCCTCGTCGCACATCTGGCGGACGTCGTACAGGCTGTGGCTGCAGAGCAGCAGCGTCCCGCCGGCGGCGCGGAACGCGAGCAGGCGGTCCACGCACTTCTTCTGGAAGTACATGTCCCCCACCGCGAAGACCTCGTCGACGATCAGCACGTCGGGGTCGAAGGCGGTCGCGACGGCGAAGCCCAGGCGCATCCCCATGCCCGTCGAGTACGTGCGCACGGGCTGGTCGGCGAACTCGTCGAGCTCGGCGAACGCGAGGATCTCGGCCTCCTTGCGGCGCAACTCGCGGCGCGGGTGGCCGAGCAGCATGCCCGCCAGGGCGATGTTCTCGCGGCCGGTGAAGTCCAGGTGGAAGCCCGCGCCCAGCTCGAGCAGGCCGGCGGCGCGCCCGGCGACGCGGTAGCGGCCCTCGCTGGGGTGCGTGGTCCCCGCCAGGACGCGCAGCAGCGTCGACTTGCCCGCCCCGTTGGCGCCCACCAGGCCCAGGGCCGCGCCGCGCGCGACCTCGAGGTCGACGCCGCGCAGGGCCCAGAACGGCTGGGAGCGCTCGGCGCGCCCCAGGGTGGCCAGCTCGACCAGCCGCCCGAGGTTGCTCGCGTACCGCCGGTACGCCTTGCCCAGTCCCTCGGCCTGCAGCGCGAGCTCGACGGCCACCTCAGACCTCGTCCGCGAAGCGCCGGCGCGCGGCCGCGAGGACCACGGCGCCGGCGAACAGGCTGGCGACCGACCACGCCGCGAAGCGCGCGACGGCGGCGGCGGGCGGGTCGGGGAAGGCGAAGGCGGGCTCGCCCGACATCAGCGCGTGGCGCCAGGCGTACAGCGCGTCGTGCAGCGGGTTGAGGCGCAGCCACGGCAGCCACTCGGCGATGCCGGGGACGACCTCCGGCGAGGGCACCCAGAACACCGGCGTCACGAACATCCACACCGTGATGCCGGCCGCGACGACGTGCTGCGTGTCGCGCACGAGCGCGTGGGCGGCGGCGACGATCCAGGCGACGCCCGTGGTGAAGGCCACGTGCAGCACGAGCAGGACGGGCACCCACGCCAGCGCGGGCCCCGGCGCGGGCCACAGCGGCGTGACGAGGCAGACCAGCAGGAAGGCCGCCAGGCCGAAGACCAGCGTGGCCGTCCCCGCCAGCACGACGTTGAAGGGCAGCACCTCCACGGGGAAGGCGACCTTGCGGATCAGGTTGCCGTTCTCGACGAAGGCGTGGGTCGCGCGGGACACGGCCTCGCCGAAGGCGGTCCACACCAGCACGCCGGTGAACATCCACACGCCCATGGCGGCGCCCTGCTCCGGCGGCAGGCTCGGCATGCGGAAGCCGAGCAGGCGCGTGAACACGAACCAGTAGATCGCGAAGACGAGCAGCGGCTGGACCAGCGGCCACAGCTTGCCGAGCACCGTCCCCGAGAGGCGCGCGGCCAGCTCGCGCCGGACGCTGGCGGCGACCAGCTCGCGGGCCGCCAGGCAGCGCGCGGGCGCGCCCAGGGCGTCCCGCAGCACGGCGCCGGGGCTCGGCCGCTCGGCCGCGACCCAGCCCCCGGCCGGCTCCCGGGCGGGCGCGCTCACCGGCGCCCTCCCTGCTGCACGTCCGCGCGGGCCATCGACGGGAGCATCGGCCGGCGCCGGCCGGGACTTGCCGCCGGGCGGGCGGGGACGGTGGCCCGGACCCGTCTGCGGCACCCGCGCACGGCCTCAGCGCATCCGCGGGGCTCCGCGGCCCGGCTCGAAGTCGTCCGCCTGGCCGAGCTGCGAGCGGATCAGCTGCAGCAGGAGCTGCGCCTCCTCCACGTTGTCGTCCGACGGCTTCCAGTCCGCGTAGCTGAGGTCCAGGGGGCGCGCGATGTCGTTGTTGACCTGGTGCTCGACGCGCACGTCCACGCGGTACTGCTGGGCCTCGAGCTTCGTGAAGCGGATCGTCGCCTGCTCGCGGAAGCCCTGGCGCGCGTCGCCCATCCCGCGGAACGGGTTCAGATCGTTGCGCCAGCCCGACGTGGCGGTCCACGTGGCCGGGTCGAAGCCCGCGCCGACGGGGAAGCCCTGCTTCTCGAAGGCGAACACGGTGCACTCCCACAGGACGCGGTCGCTGGGAGCCGTTACGGTGTCGCCGATCCACTCGCCCTGGGACTGCGCGGACGTGCAGGCCGCCGCGGCGACCAGGACGGTTGCGGCGAGCGACGCGATCCAGCACCTCATTCTCGTTCCTCCGCCTCGAGCTTCTGGCGATCGCGGATGGCGATCTGCAGGGGGATGTTCTCGAAACCCAGCTCGCGCCGCAGGCGATTCTGCAGGTAGCGCACGAGCTCCTTGCCCACCATCTTCTTGCTCTTGAAGAAGAGCACGAAGGTCGGCGGGGTCGTCCCGGCCTGGGTCGCGTACAGGAGGCGCGCGAACCGCGCGCGCGAGCTGGGGACGCGGCCCTCGAGCGCCCGGCGGAGCGCCCGGTTGAGCTCGCCCGTGCCGACGCGGCGCCGGGCCTGCGCCCACAGGTGCTCCGAGCTCGCCAGCAGCTCGTCCAGGCCCTGCGCCTCGCGGGCGGAGGCGAACACGATCGGCGCGTAGGCGAGCCCGGGCAGCTCGTCGCGCAGGTAGCGCTCCATCCCCTTGCGGTCGGGCACGGGCATCGCGTCCCACTTGTTCGCGACGATCACCACGGGCTTGTAGTGGTCGACCACGTACCGCGCGAGGCGCTTGTCGATCGCGCCGAGCTCCTGCGTGGCGTCCAGCATCAGGAACACCACGTCGGCGCGGCGGATGGCCTTCTTGCTGCGCGCGTCGCTGTAGAACTCGATGCCGTCGGCGAGCTTCGTGCGCCGCCGGATGCCGGCGGTGTCGATGGCCACGAAGGACTTCCCGTCCCGCTCGAAGACCACGTCGACCGAGTCGCGCGTCGTGCCGGGGATCTCGGAGACGATCATGCGCTCCTCGCCGGCGAGGGCGTTCACGAGGGTCGACTTGCCCGCGTTCCGGCGCCCCACGATGGCGATGCGCGGCGGCGGCGCCGGCGCCAGGTCGGCCTCCGGCGCGGTGTCGTCCTCGGCCGGCAACAGCTCGGACAGGCGCTCGTAGAGCGGGCCGAGGCCCTCGCCGTTCTGCGCGCTGATCGCGAAGGGCCCCTCGGAGACGCCGAGGCGGCGGAACTCGTCCACGACCCAGCGCTGCTCGCGACCCTCGGTCTTGTTGACCACCAGCATGACGGGCTGCGGGATGCCGCGCAGGCGCCGGGCCACCTCGAGGTCGAGGGGCGTCAGCCCGTCGCGGGCGTCGACCATGAACAGCACCACGTCGGCCGCGCCCATGGCCGCCTCGACCTGGCGCTCGACGTGCGGGCCGAGGTCGTCGCGGTCCACGATGCCGATGCCGCCGGTGTCGATCACCTCGATCGAGCGCACGCCCCAGGGCGTCCGCAGGCGCGCGGGCACGGAGACGCGGTCGCGGGTGACGCCGGCGGTCGGCTCGACGATCGACACGCGGCTGCCGTGCATGCGGTTCAGCAGCGTGGACTTGCCGACGTTGGGCCGGCCGACGATGGCGACGCGGGCCGGGCGCCTCCGCGCGGGGGCGGCGTCCGGGGCCGCGTCCGGAGCGGGCGCGCCGGAGTCCGCGTGGAGCTCGGGGTCGGTGGACACGGGGGGCCATCCTAGCCCCCCGGCCCGGCCGGAACGAGGCGGGCCGGCCCGGTCCGTCGGTGCGGGACCCGCAGCGGTCACGGCAGCCCCAGGGCGCGGTGGAGCTGCGGCACGACCCGCACGCGCAGGTCGCGGTCGCGGGCGCGCTCGGTCACCTCCTCGAGGAGGCGCGCGTCGGGAGCGCGGACCGCGCGCACGGCCGTGGCCGGCTGGAGCACGACCGTCAGGCCGGGCGCGAGCTCGGCCACGTCGTCGAGCAGCGGGTCGAACTCGCGCGGGGCGCGGCCGCCGGCGACGACGACCTTCGCCGCGGCGTCGCGGCCGGCGACGAGCGCGAGGCACGCGCGGCGCGCCTCCGCCCACGACTCGTCGTCCGCGGGCGACGGCGCGGACGCGGCGCGCGCGTCGTCGAGCGGCACCGGCGCGTCGAGGTCCGCCGGCAGCTTCAGGTCGAGGCTGACGTGGTCGACCGCGTCGAGCACGCGCCCGAGCTCGGCGGGGTGCGCGCCGGCGGTCTCGAGGTGCACGCGCCGCGGCCCCAGCACGGCGCGCAGGCCGGCGACGAAGCCGGGCCACAGCAGGGGCTCGCCCCCGGTGACGCTGACCGTGCGCGGACCGCCGGGCTCCGCCGCCGCGATCCAGCAGGCCGCCTGGAACGGCGTGGCCCAGGCGGGCTCGCCGTGGACCGCGGAGTCCCCGCCCTCCCCGGCGCGCACGACGCGCGCCTCGTCGCCGGCGTCGAGCACCCACGAGCCGGGGGTGTCGCACCACCGGCAGCGCAGCGGGCACCCGCGCAGGCGCAGGAAGACCTGGGGCTCGCCCGCGTACGTGCCCTCGCCCTGCACGGAGGCGAAGACCTCGAGGACCGGGGCTTCGGTGCGCTCGGGAACCACGGTCGGACAGGGCCGGTCCGGACGCGGACCGGCGAGGCGGGCGTGCGAAGCGGGTGGGCGCGCGCGCCTACTCGCCGCCCTCGGCGGGCGCGGCGCCGGCTTCGCCCTCTTCCTTGGCCTTCTTCTTCTTGCCCGCGACCTTGAACTTCGTGCGGACCTTCGGGAGCCCGTACACCGAGTCCTTCTCGGGGTCGAACTTGCCCTTCTTCTGGAGGGCCTGGAGGCGCTCGACGCGCGTCCAGACGCTGCGCTCGCCGACGAGGCTGTTGGCGCCGCGGAGACTGCTGTGGATCGACATGGCGGTGGAGGCCCGGGGCTCGGGGCCGGCGGGGCGGGGCGGCCCGGGAATCGAGCGGAAGAGTCTCGCCCCCGCTCCCCGGGAAAGCAACCCCGGAGCCGGGTCCGGGCGCGGTCAGCGCTGGACGTAGTCCTCGATGGCCACGAGGTAGGCGTCCTCGAACTCCAGGGCCCCGCGGGGGCTCCGCAGGGCCCGGAGGCGGGTCTGGAGGTCCTCGAGGTCGGACTGGCGGGGCGCCGCGCCGACCATCAGGAGCACCCGGCCCTTGCGGAGGTAGGGCCGGAAGACAGGGAACCCGCTGCGCCGCAGGTGCGAGAAGGTCGCGCGGGCCATCTCGCGCTGCTCCTCGGTGTCCTGGTAGGTCACCGCCATCACGGTGAAGCGGTTGCGGGGGTCCTTCAGGGCGGCGTCGGGGTCGGGGCGCTCGGCGGCCGGGGCCGCGGGCGGGACGTCGCGGGCCGCGGCCGCGGAGTCCGCGGCGGCGACGGGCGAGCCGGCCGGGGCTCCCTCGGCCGCGCGGATCGGGCGGCTGGCGCGGCCCAGGAAGAACGCGGCGAGCAGCAGCAGGGCCAGGATCACGCCCAGCTTCGCGGGGCCCAGGTTGACGAGGACCTCGCGCAGCACGGCGCTGGGGTCCGAGGCGCCGCCGGCGGACGCCGGGCGGCGGGGGCGGTCCCCGCCCAGGGCGAAGGGTCCCCCCGAGCCGGGGCTGCGCGAGGGCTTGGGCTTGGGCTTGGGCTTGGCCGGCCGGGGTCGCGGGGGC
>JAUIDW010000258.1 GCA_030428395.1 bacterium
TCCCCACGCAGGTCGACGTGGTCAGCTGGTACCCCGGCCACCCGCTCGACGCGGACGTGCTCGAGGTCATCGCGCACGTGCGTCGCCCCGGCGGCGCGCAGCAGGACGACCGCATCACCTACCGCGTGTTCACCGCGCCGCACAACCCCGGCGGCCTCGGGTTCTCCGGCCAGGTCGAGAACCTGGCCAGCGCCGGCGGCAGCATGCAGATCCGCTCGCACGACGCGTTCGGCAACCAGTACGTCGCCAACCTCAACCGCTCGACCGTGGGCGGCCGCCGCGTGACCAAGGCGGGTCCGCTGATCGAGGAGATCGCGCACCACGACATCATGCGGACCACGTCGCCGAACCTGGGCCCGCCGACCGGCGCGCTGCCCCGGTTCTTCGGCGTCCACAGCTACCTCTCCAAGATCTGGGGCGAGGAAACCATGTTGCTCGACCTCCGCGTCCACAACGGCACCAGCGGCCTGGACACGCAGGACCCGATCGACGACCCGCAGAACCACCTGTACTTCGACGCGGTCGAGATCCTGCTGCCCCCCGGCTGGAAGATCCTGCACCAGATCGACGACCCGCAGATCGGCACCGCCTACAACGAGGGTCCCTGGACCGTGTACCCGATCGTGAAGGCGCGCTCGGACGGCAAGATGCACGTCATGCCGATCCAGGGCCAGTTCCACCGGCGCCTGGCCATCGTGCGCGACGGCAACGAGTTCCGCGCGAACTCCCTGCTGCGCCGCGAGAACATGGCCTTCTGCCAGCGCGGCCTCGACGACCAGGGACGCGAGCTGTGGTCGTGGTGGAACGCCAGCACGGCGAGCTACTTCCCCCAGAAGCACCGCATCCCGACGATGTCCCACAAGGGCCCGTTCTCGATGCGCCACAAGCTGCGCACGGACCTGCAGAACGTCGAGGCCGTCATGCTGTCCGGCCTCGCCACGGGCACCTACCCGTTCTTCTCCAACCGGCTGGGCTACGCCCACCCCTGGGGCGTCAAGCACGGCGGGATGGCCAGCGGCACCGAGATCTTCCTGTACGACGGCCTCGTCACCGCCGCCAGCGCCTCCCAGGAGGGCTACCTGCTGGCCGAGCTGACGCACCGCATGTACACGGACCGTCACCCGGTGGCGCTGTTCAACAAGAACGGGATCCCCACCCGGCTCGACCAGTGGATCGAGACGAACGGCCAGGGCAACTACGTGCCGTTCACGTTCTACCAGGCGGTCACGTCGAACAACGACCCGATGGGCTTCGACAGCGTGTCGCACTACCAGGTGAACTACGTGCAGAACAACGGCCTCGCGCCGGGGTACGAGTACAACCTGATGCAGCACAAGGCGATCGACTTCCAGCACAACACGCGCTACCTGCGTAGCCCGCTGACGCTGATCTGGCTCGGCAACGACACGATGTCGAAGGACGACGTGCGGCTGCAGGCCGAGCTGGGCCGGCTCTCCTACCACTGGATGCCGAACTCGGCCAGCGGCTACGTGCAGGCCGGCAGCATGCTCGGCGACATCAACTTCGTGAACAACCGGCCGGGCGAGGGCTTCACCATCGGCCGCGGCGAAGGCTGGATCACGTTCGCCATGGCCGCCTGCTACGCGACCTCGGGCCAGAACTGGCGCGTGCAGGCGCGGCCCTGGTTCAACCGCGTCGTGAACCTGGTCCACGACGGGCAGTCCGACTGCACCGGGATGTACCAGAGCCTCGTGAACAGCCACTGGTGGTCGGGCCACCGCGGTCGCCAGTCGATCGAGCAGGCCATCCTCGAGAACGCGCTCTACGCGGTCCGCAACACCGTCTACGGCGACCTCTTCCCGGCCTTCCGCTCGCGCATCGACACCTGCCTGCTGCGGTCGACGACGGGCATGATCTCGTCCCCCGCCTGGAAGGGGACCGGCTCGAACCGGGGCCCGTGGTCGGTGATCGCCACCGCGCCGGTGCCGCTCGACGTGCCCTACTGCGACAACGTCCCCTCCGGCGGCACCCTGAACGGCGCCGACCACTTCCAGACGTGGTCCTCGTTCGCCTACGGCTACGAGCTGACCGGCGACACCACGTTCCTGGACAAGGCCCTGGAGATGGCGAACGGCATCAGCCCCACCAACGACCTGCTGCAGTTCCTCCAGAACTCCAACTACAACAACCTCGAGAACCGGGCCGCGCTCTTCTCCCTCGTCGAGACGCTGCCCTGACCCCGGAGCCACCTCCGACCCGGTCCAACCGAGAGAAGGAATACCTTCCCCCCACCCTGGCGGGGTGGCCCCCCTTGTGGGGGTCACCCCGCTCTTTCATGCGGCACGGGTGGCCCTCCTCGTGGGCTAACCCCGCTCTTTCGTCGGCGCCGCAGGCGCCGACGAAAGAGCGTCTGGCCCCGCCGTCGATCCGGACCGCGGGGCTAGACCGGAGAATCCGCTCACCCGGACGGGCTCAACCGGACGGGCGACCGCCGGGACCGTGCCCGCGGGTCCGCCCGTCGTTCGCGGTCCCACCCGCCGGCAGCGGCCCGCGCTCAGCCGAACCGGATGCCCTGCGCGAGCGGCAGGTCCGTCGACCAGTTGACCGTGTTCGTCTGGCGGCGCATGTAGGCCTTCCAGGCGTCGGAGCCGGACTCGCGGCCGCCGCCGGTCTCCTTCTCGCCGCCGAAGGCCCCACCGATCTCGGCGCCCGAGGTGCCGATGTTGACGTTGGCGATGCCGCAGTCGGAGCCCGCCGCGGACAGGAAGCGCTCGGCGTGGCGCACGTTCAGGGTGAAGATCGCCGACGAGAGCCCCTGGGGCACGTCGTTGTGCGCGGCGATCGCCTCGTCCAGGTCGGCGACCCGGATCAGGTAGAGGATCGGCGCGAACGTCTCCTGCTGGACGGTCGCGTACTCGTTGCGGGCGCGGACGATCGCGGGGCGCACGTAGTGGCCGCCGGCCTCGTCGCCGGGCAGGGTGACCGGCTCGCCGCCGTGGACGACCGTCCCGCCCTCGGCCTGGACGCGCTCGAGGGCTCCCTGCATGCGCTCGACCGCGTCGCGGCCGATCAGGGGCCCGCACAGGGTGCCCTCTTCGAGGGGGTTGCCGATCCGCACCTGCTCGTACGCGGCGACCAGGCGCCGCTCGAGCTCGTCGGCGACGCTCTCCTCCACGATCACGCGCCGCGTGGACGTGCAGCGCTGGCCGGCCGTGCCCACGGCGCCGAACAGGATCGCGGGGACGGCCATGTCGAGGTCGGCGTCGGCCAGCACGACGAGCGCGTTGTTCCCGCCGAGCTCCAGGATCGACTTCCCGTAGCGCGCGGCCACGCGGCCGGCGACCCGCCCGCCCACGGCGCAGGAACCGGTGAACGAGACCAGCGGGATGCGCCGGTCGTCGACCAGCCGCTCGGCGACGACGTCGTTCGCGCCGACCACGCACGGCACGAGGGCGCCGAAGCCCTCCTCCTCGAGCACCGGGCGGCACACGTTCGTCAGCCCCACGGCGGAGAGCGGCGTCTGAAGCGACGGCTTCCACAGGATCGCGTCGCCGCAGATCAGCGCCAGCATCGAGTTCCAGGCCCACACGGCCATCGGGAAGTTGAAGGCGGTGATGCACCCGACGACGCCGAAGGGGTGCCACTGCTCGCGCATGGCGTGCCCGGGGCGCTCGGAGTGCATCGAGAGGCCGTAGAGCATGCGCGACTGCCCCACCGCGAAGTCCGCGATGTCGATGGCCTCCTGGACCTCGCCGAGGCCCTCCTGGAGGATCTTGCCCATCTCCGCGGTGATCAGGCGCCCCAGCGGCTCCTTCTTCGCCCGCATGGCGTTGCCCAGGCGCCGCACGATCTCGCCGCGCTTGGGCGCGGGCACCTCGCGCCACCGCAGGAACGCCGCGTGGGCGGCCTCGACCGCCTCGTCGTACTCCTCGGCGGTGGCCATCCGCACGGACGCGAGCCGCTGGCCGGTGGCGGGGTTCACGCTCTCGAGCAGGCCGCCGCGGCCCTCGAGCCAGCGGCCGGCGTACACGCCCGAGCACTCGTCCTCGATTCCGAGTTCCTTCAGGAAGTCCATGGCGTTCGATTCGGGGCTGGCGCCGGCCGGGGACTCCCGCGGGAGCGCGGCGCCCCGGGGGCGGACGGCGCGGGCGCCGCCCCGCGTGGGCCGGCGCGGAGGGGCGGAGAGCATACCGGCACCGCCCCGCAGCGGGTATGCTCTTGCTCCCCATGGCCGGCAAGATCATCTACAGCCTGGAGAACCTCTCCAAGTTCTACGACCGCCTCGAGGTGCTCAAGGGCATCACGCTCTCGTTCCTCGAGGGCGCCAAGATCGGCGTCATCGGCGCCAACGGCGCGGGCAAGTCCACGCTCCTGCGGATCATCGCGGGCGAGGACACCGAGTACGAGGGCACGGCGCGCCCCATCGCCGGCCTGACGATCGGGTACCTCTCCCAGGAGCCGCCGCTGAACGAGGACAAGGACGTCCTCGGGAACCTCGAGGAGGCCGTGCAGCCCATCCGCGACCTGCTGGTCCGGTTCGAGGAGGTCAGCACGAAGCTCGGCGAGGTCACCGACGACGACGAGATGAACGCGCTGCTCGAGAAGCAGGCCGAGCTGCAGGACCAGATCGACCACAAGGACGCGTGGGAGCTGGACAGCCGCCTCGAGCAGGCCGCCACCGCCCTGTGCCTGCCGCCCTTCGACGCGGACGTCTCGAAGCTCTCCGGCGGCGAGCGCCGCCGCGTGGCGCTGTGCAAGCTCCTGATGGAGCACCCCGACCTGCTGCTGCTGGACGAGCCGACCAACCACCTCGACGCCGACACCGTCGAGTGGCTCGAGCACCACCTCAAGGAGTACAGCGGCACGGTCATCCTGATCACCCACGACCGCTACTTCCTCGACAACGTCGTCGGCTGGATGCTCGAGATCGAGCGCGGGCGGGGCATCCCCTACGAGGGCAACTACTCGACCTACCTCGAGAAGAAGCAGGCCCAGCTCGACGTCAAGCGCCACCAGGACGCCAAGCGCGAGAAGACCATCGCGCGCGAGCTCGAGTGGATCCGCAAGACGCCCAAGGCGCGCGGCACCCGCTCGAAGGCGCGGCTGCAGCGCTACAAGGAGCTCGTCGAGCAGAAGGCCGAGGACCAGGCGGACGAGCTCGAGCTGCGCATCCCGCCCGGCCCGCGCCTGGGGGACCGCGTGATCCACGCGCGCGACCTCAAGAAGGGCTACGGCGACCGCGTGCTGTTCGAGGGCCTGACCTTCGACGTGCCGCCCGGCGGCATCCTCGGCGTCATCGGCGCGAACGGCATGGGCAAGACCACCCTGATGCGCATCCTCATGGGCAAGGAGCAGCCCGACGCCGGCGACGTCGAGGTCGGCTCGACCGTCGAGATGGTCTACCTGGACCAGTCGCGGCTGATCCTGGACGACACGAAGTCCGTCTACGAGAACATCACCGAGGGCAACGAGCAGATCCCCTTCGGCAACCGCACGATCGACGGCCGCGCGTTCGTCGCGCGCTTCAACTTCAAGGGCGAGGATCAGCAGAAGAAGCTGGGCGAGTGCTCGGGCGGGATGCGCAACCGCGTGCTGCTCGCCAAGATGCTCCGCGAGCCCGCCAACGTCGTCATCATGGACGAGCCGACCAACGACCTGGACCTCGAGACGCTGCGCGTGCTCGAGGAGGCGATCCAGGAGTACCCCGGCTCCATGATCATCGTCACCCACGACCGCTACTTCCTGAACCGGGTCGCCACGCACATCCTGGCCTTCGAGGGAGACGGCGTCGTGAACTTCCACCACGGCGACTACGAGTCCTACGCCGAGTGGCGCGACAAGGACCGCGCGGCCCGCGGCGTCGGCCCCGAGTCCCGGGCGGGCAAGTACCGCAAGCTGCTGCGGTCCTGACGCGAGCGAGGAGCCGGCGCCCGACGCGGAGGACCCAGGTGGACGCCGAGCTGCGCAACGCGATCGGCCTGGACGAGTGGGACGCCTCGCTGGCGCCCCGCCCGGACGTGGCCTTCGCGCGCGCGATCCTGAGCGCCTACCGCGCCCCCGACCCCGAGCAGGCGCGCGTGCGCCGGCGCATGACGGCCTTCGTCGACGCGCACCCCGAGGACGCGCACTCGCGCGCGTGCCTCGAGGGCCACCTGACCGCCTCGGCCCTGGTGGTCGACGCGGCGCGCGCGCGGGCGCTCCTGACCCACCACCGCAAGCTGGGCCGCTGGCTCCAGCTCGGCGGCCACTGCGACGGCGACGCGAACCTCCCGTCCGTGGCCCTGCGCGAGGCGCGCGAGGAGAGCGGCATCGAGGGCCTGCGCGTGGTCCCCGTCCCCGTCGACCTCGACGTGCACCCCATCCCCGCGCGGCCCGGCGAGCCCGAGCACCTGCACCTCGACACCCGCTTCGTCGTGCTGGCGCCGCCGGGCGCCGAGCCGCGCGCGAACCACGAGTCCCACGAGCTGGCCTGGGTCTCCCCCGAGGAGCTCGACGGCCTGGACGTGGACGAGTCCGTCCGGCGCCTGTTCCGCCGCTGCTTCGCGGACGGCTGAGCCGCGCTCGACCCGCGCTCCACGGAATGCCCGCCATGCTGCCCCCGACCGCCCTGCCGCTCGCCCTCGTCGCGGCGCTCGCCGCGCCGCAGGACGCCGCTCCCCCGCCCGACGCGGCGCCCCGCTTCACGACCTCGCGCCGGGTGCTCCTGGACCTGCCGCTGACCGGGGAGGAGGACGCCTTCACCTTCGCCGTGTTCGGCGACCGCACCGGCGGGCCCCGCGAGGGCGTCGCGGTGCTGGCCGAGGCGGTCCGCGAGGTGAACCTCATCGGCCCGGACCTCGTCATGACCGTGGGCGACCTGATCCAGGGCTACAACGACCAGCCCGAGTGGCTCGCGCAGGCCGCCGAGTTCCGCGAGATCATGGGGCGCCTGGACATGCCCTGGTTCCCGGTCGCGGGCAACCACGACATCTACTGGCGCGGCGAGGGCGCGCCGCCGCCGGGCGAGCACGAGCGCGCCTACGAGGAGCACTTCGGCCCGCTGTGGTACGCCTTCCGCCACAAGAGCGCGTGGTTCGTCGTGCTGTACTCCGACGAGGGCGACCCCGCGACCGGCGAGAAGTCGATCTCGGCGCCGAACGCCCAGCGCATCTCCGCCGAGCAGCTCGCCTGGCTCGCCGACACGCTGGACCGTGCGCGCGACACCCGGCACGTGTTCGTGTTCCTGCACCACCCCCGCTGGGTCGGCGGCGGCTACGGCGACGACTGGGAGCGCGTCCACCCCGTGCTGGCCGCGGCGGGCAACGTGAAGGCCGTCTTCGCCGGCCACATCCACCGCATGCGCTACGACGGGCCGCGCGACGGGATCGAGTACTTCACCCTGGCGACCGTCGGCGGCTTCCAGGACGGCTACTCGGCCGACGCGGGCTTCCTGCACCACTACGACCTGGTCACGGTGCGCGACGACCGCCTCGACGTCGTCGCCGTCCCCGTGGGCAGCGCCCTGGACCCGCGCGCGATCACCGGCGAGGTCAGCCGCGACGTCGGCCGGCTGGCGCGCGAACTGGCGCCGCGCTGGGACGGCGAGGTCGAGCTCGACGCCGACCTGCGCGCCGCCGCCGAGCTGCGCCTGGTGCTCGCCAACCCCGTCGACCGTCCCGTCGAGCTGGTGCTCGAGCCGCGCTGCGCCGACGGCCGCTGGACCGTGCGGCCGCGCCGCGTCACCGCGCGCCTGGCGGGCGGCGCCGGGACCGCCGTCGAGCTGACCGTCGCGCGCGCGGCGAGCCCGCTGGACGCCGGCCTGGCGCTGCCGGCGGTCGAGCTCGCGGTCGCCTACGCCTCGCCCTCCGGCCCCCTGGCCCTGACCCCGCGCACCCTGCCCCTGCCCGTCCGCGCCGCGGCCGACGTGGACCTGCCCGACGGGCCCTTCACGCTGGAGG
>JAUIDW010000259.1 GCA_030428395.1 bacterium
CCCTGGGGCGCGACGCGCGCCGTCCGCAGGAAGTTGCGCAGGCGCTCGGGCGTGGTGGTGCGCCCCTCGTACACGGAGCGGCCGCGGAAGTTCTGGTAGACGAGCAGCGGCGCGATGGCGACGTCCGCCGGCGCGCCCTCGCGCGCGTCGCGCACCTCGAAGGCCACGCCGAGCTCGTCGGCCACCCCGCGGGCCAGCGCGACGCCCTCGGCGGCGAACCCGCTCGCCACGGCCGAGCCGGAGGGCAGCACGAAGGCGACCAGGCGGCCCCGATCCGCATCGGCGGGATCGGCGGCACCGGCGAGATCGAGGGGAATCCCGGCGGGCGCCAGGGCGAGGGGGACCGCGATCAGGAGAGTCAGCATCTTCGGTGGTTCGGCTCGCGAGGCCGGGTGGACGCACGGGCCCTTCCCCGGGGCCGGCGGAAGCGTCCCCGCGCTCACCCCGCCCGCGGACCGCCCTTGAACAGCGGCAGCAGCGTCCCCTCGAGGCGCTCGTAGAGCTGGGCCGTGGCGCGCACGTCGCGGAGGCAGTACTCGCCGATGTCCTCGATGCGGCCCTCGCGGTAGGCGCGGCCGACCTGGCTGCCGTCGATCGAGCCCTTGGGGCTCTCGATGTCGAAGCGGCGGCACCAGTAGTCCAGGCTGAAGCTCTCGCGCGTCGAGCCCTGGAACGTCAGCACGTCGTACAGGTCGCAGTGGCTCGAGATGTCGTAGCGGTACGGCACCAGGTTGGCCGAAGGCGCCAGCCCGAGCTGGGCGGAGCGCACCATCAGGATCGGGCCGTCGTAGCCGCGGCCGTTGTAGGAGACCAGGCGCAGGTTGCGGGCGCGCACGACCTCCCAGAACTTGGCGAGCAGCTCGCCCTCGTCGCCGCGGAAGATCTGCGAGCCGGGGACCTTCTCCCACGTGCGCTGGGCCTCCGAGGGCCCCTCGAGCAGGATCAGGCCGCGGTCCTCCTCGACCAGCCACATGCCGATCGCGATGACCTTGCCGAGGCCGGGGTAGAGCGCCGTGCGCTCGGGGACGCCCTCGCGCTGCTCGGGCGTGCGCGCGCGGTTCAGCAGGTAGCCGCGCGTGATCTCGTCGACCTCCTCCCAGGGGAAGCCGGCGACCTCGATGTCGAAGACGATGGTGGGCACGGTGCGCCGCGCGGCGCGAACCGGCCGCGCGCGGGCCGAGTATACGCGCGGGCGCTCCCCGCCGGCGCGCGCCCCCCCGCGAGAGCGAGAGCCCGGCGGGGCGGCCGGGCTCTCGCGGGGGCGCGACGGGGGGAGAGGAATCGCGCAGGACGGTCAGGACGGCGTCGTGCCGCTGGCACGCGCGCGCCGGCGCCGCCCGAGGGCGACCGCGAGACCGATCGCCACGAGGAACCACAGGGACCCCGCGACCACGTCGCGGGGATCGGGCGGGCCGGCGGGCGGCACGCCGATGCTGTTGCACGCGCCGTGGTCGGCGGTGATGCCGGTGAACGTGAACGCGGCCGGCAGGATGGTGGCCTGGTTCGTCATCGTGTCGCGCACCAGGATCGCGGCGTCGCCGGAGGCCAGCGCGGGCGAGTCCACCAGGATGGTCATCGGGTCCACGACCGTGATGCTGGGCGCGGTGGTGCCCCCCATCCCGGTGTCGGGGTCGACGCCGAACCGCACGGTCGTGTTGCTCGTGAAGTTCATGCCGGTGATCGTGACGGCGTGGCTCTCGCCGGCCTGGCCGGACGTGGGCGAGATCATCGAGATCATCGGATCCGCCTGCGCGACGTAGCTGAAGGCCGAGGTGGCCATGCCGCCACCGGAGTTCTCGACCTCGACCGTGTACGGCCCGCCGGGCACGCCGCCGGTCGTCGAGACGTCGAGCGTCATCGCGTCGACCAGCGTCACGGTCGGCTGCGTCACGCCGTCGATGCGCACGACGACGCCGGCCGCGAAGTCGGCGCCGCGGATGCGCACGGCCGTCCCGCCGGCCGAGTCGCCGGCCACCGGGAAGATGCTGGTGATCATCGGCTGCACCACCGCCTGGAACCCGTTGACGAGGCGTCCCTCCACCCCGGTGGGGTCCATCACGACCACGTCGTGCATCCCGTTGGCGGTCGGCAGCGTGGTCAGCGTGATGGTGGTGGCGTTCACGACGGTCGCCTCGGCGCCGTCGCGGTAGATCTGGTCGGCGATCACGACACGCCCGCCGGCGTTGAAGCCGGTGCCCGTGATCGTCACGGAGTCCCCGCCGGCGCCGGAGCCCGTCGAGGGCATGACGGTCGCCACGGTCGGGTCGGGCGGCGTGATCTCGAGCGCCGAGGGCAGCACGTCCTCGAACGTCATGCCCGGGTCCTGGACGATCAGGTCGGCGTGGCCGGGGGGATGCCCCATCGGCGCGGTCACCGTGAAGGTCACCGTGGTGCCGGTGAACGTGACGCCCGAGAGCGTGATGGCCGGGTCGCTGCACGTCAGCGTCGAGCCCGGCACCAGGCTCGTGCCGTTCAGGCTCTCCGCCCGCGGCGTCCCGTCCGCGATCGCGCGGATCGGTAGCGGGTCGAAGGGCATGCCGAGCTGCACGGTCGCGTCGGCGTTCACCAGCAGGTTGCCGAGCGAGATGGTCTGGCCCGCGGCGACGAGCTGGGAGCCGAAGGACGTCGCCGAGAAGTCGACGTCGACCATGTTCCCCGGCGTCAGGTTCAGCACGGACACCGGCTCGTCCAGGGGCTCGGCCCAGAACGAGTAGGTGCCGGACGGCAGGCCGGTGATGCGGAAGAACCCGCTCGTGTTCGCCAGCGCCGCGCCGCCGGTGCGGCCGGTGGCGGTGTCGAAGGCGATGACGTGGGCGCCGCGGACGACCGAGTTGTCGCTGGCGCGCCGCACGGTGCCCGTGAACGACCCCGTCGTGCCCTGCGGGTACGCGTCGCGCATCCCGTTGACGTCGTCCTGGGACAGGCTGCGGTGCTCGATGACGGTCGGGCTGACCCACGGGTACATGGTCGCGCCCGCCCAGCCGGAGTGGTCGAGGCCCAGCAGGTGCCCCAGCTCGTGCGCGCCGATGTCCTGGACGTCGAAGGCGCCGGGTGCGCCCGAGGTCGTGAACGTGTGGTCCTTGCCGTTGTAGATGACGTCGGCGTCGACGATCTGGCCGCTGCCGAAGAACGAGACCGGCGTGATCGCGACCGTCCCCGACATGCCCGGGAAGAAGCCCGAGGTGTTGTTCTCGTCGAAGAAGACGAGGTGGAGGTCGGTCATCATCCAGTCGGTCCGCGCCTGCTGCGTCGGGCTGGTGTTCTCGACCAGGTTCGCGAACGTCAGCGACGCGCCGTTCCACGCCTCGATCGCGTTGCGGATGGCGGTCTCGTGGCTGCCGTCGGAGATGTCGTCGGAGCCGGTGGAGCTGATGACGATCGAGATGTTGTTCGCGCCCGACCAGAACAGCGGCGGCCCGCCGGCTCCGGTGATCAGGCGCACGTGGGCGCGCACGAGCGCGGCGCCGCCCAGGGCGGCGAGGGCGGTCAGGGCCAGCAGGCGTCCGCGGCGGCTCATCGCGCACCTCCCGTCGACGTGGCGGCGGCCTCGCGGACGCGGCGCGCGGCGGCGGCGGACTCGATCGCGGCGACCACGCGGTCGTAGTCGCTGGACGTGCGCGGCGCGGCCTCCTCGACGCGACCCGTGGCCGGATCGAGCAGGCGCAGGTCGAGCGCGTGGCGCACGAGGCTGCGCGCGCCGTCGGGGCCCGCCTCGACGACGAGCTTGCCCTGGGCCAGGCCCACGGGCACGCGCACGCCCGTCTGGTTCTCGGGCGACAGGAAGAGCACGACGTGCTCGCCGCGCGCGAGCCCGGGCAGGCCCGGGATCACGGTGCCGCTGCCGTCGGGCAGGACTCCGCCGGGCAGGCGCACGACGCGCTGCTCGGCGTCGGCCCCCCAGAAGGTGCGGTCGCACTGCAGGACGTACTCGGTGTGGACCAGGCCGTTCGCCGCGCGGTAGGCGCGCTCGGCGAGGACGCGGCCCTCGACGACCAGCTCGGCGCGGTCGACGAGGCCGGGCACGTCGAGGCGGAGGGCGGTGCCGGGGGCCGCGGGAGGGGCCAGGAGGGCCAGGGACGCCGTCAGGGCGGCCGCGACGAGGCCGGAGCGCATCGGGGACATGGAGGCTCGCTCGAGGTGAGGGGACGCGGGGGACGCGGGGCCGGAAGGGAGGCCGGCAGCTTTCTCGGCCGGCCTCCGCGGGCCCTTGAGGGGGCGGCGGACGCGCTCCCGGGGTTGGGCGGGAGCCCCGGTCTCGACCCGGGCGCCCCGGGGGAGCGCCGGACGGACCCCCGGGGAGCCCGACCCGGCCTCCCGGCCCCCGCCCCGGCCGCGGCACGGCGTCCGGGGAGGCGGCAACGGCTGGCGCCCCGGGTCGGGCAGGGCCGGGCCGCCCCGTCCGACCCGGGGCGCCCGCGCGGGATAGGTTTCGGTGTCCCCGCCGGGTCCGGCCAGGACCGGGCCGGGTGCATCGAGAAGACCCATGGAGCCCAGGGATTTCCTCCGGCTGCTCTGCCGGCGCTACGACGTGCCCTTCACGCGCGCCCGCGGCCTCGAGCCGCTCCTGCGCCGGGCGCGGGAGCTCGACCCGGACGCCCGCCGGCGCCTCCTGCGGCACGTCGAGAGCCGCCTGGAGCGCCTCGCCCGCGAGGCCCGGGAGCAGCGCAAGCTCGACCGCGCCCTGGACGAGCGCTGCCTGCGCTCCGTCGCCCAGCTCCTGCACGACTGGAAGCTGCTCCCCGAGGAGCGCGGGCGCTAGTCCGGACGCGGACGCGGGGCCCCGCGGGGCAAGCGCGGCGCAGCCCGAACCCACCGGCCCGCGAGGTCGGCGACCCTCCGCCGACGAGAGGGCGGGCCCGCCCGGGGGAGCCGTGCGGCTCTCCCGGGCGGACCCGCGCGTCCGGTCGATCCCCCGGCGGCGGTGCCCGGGCTACGGCCCGGGGACGCTGATGGACACGCGGTCCACGTGGCCGGTGAACTCCGACGCCTCGCTGTCCGCGAAGAGGTGCTCGGCGACCTGCGTCGCGTCGTCCCGGCCCACGTCCGCGGTCTCGTCGGCGGAGAAGACCGCGGGCTCGGTCCGCTCGACGCGCCCCCGGGCGACCTCCCGACCGTCGACGAGCAGCCGGGCGAGGCCGCCCTTGCCGACGCCGTCCCCGTCGTACTCGAAGGCGAGCTCCACCTTGGCGCGGTCCCCCTGGATCGGGCGCGACGCCTCGATCGTGTACCGCTCGAGGCCGAACCAGTTGTAGGTGTAGCCGGGCTTGCCCTCGTTCATGTAGAGCGCCCAGCCCCCGAACTTGCCGCCCTGGCAGAGGATGATCCCGCTGTCGTTCCCCTGCAGGGCCAGGTCGGCCTCGATCGTCTTCGAGCGGTTCTTCACGTTGAGGAACGTGTTCTCGACCATCCCGTCCATGCCGTGGGCGAGAGTCAGCGTGGTCCGATCCCCCATCAGGTCGGGACGTCCGGCGAGCGCGGCGTTGAAGCGCTCGTAGGACCGGTCGTCCAGCGGGTAGACGTTGTTCGCGATCGCCTCCCGCTCGAAGAGCGCCTGCAGCTCCTTCAGCTTGGCCGGCTTCTCCTGCGCGAGGTCGCGGGTGAGGCTGTAGTCGGCCTCGGTGTCGTAGAGCTCCCAGACGTCCTCCTGCAGCGTCCGCAGCGGTGCCGCCTGCCACGGCACCCGGTGGACGACGCGCGCCAGCCAGCCGTCGTTGTAGATGGCGCGGTTGCCGAACATCTCGAAGTACTGGGTGGTGTGGCGGTCCGCCGCGGCGGCGTCGCGGGCGGCGTACAGCATGCTGACGCCGTCCAGCGGCTTCTGCTCGACGCCGTTGATGGACCGCGGCTGGGGCAGCCCGGTCGCCTCCAGCACCGTCGCCGCGACGTCGTTCACGTGGTGCCACTGGCCGCGGACCTCGCCCCGCGCGGGGAATCCCGCGGGCCAGTGCATGACCATGCCGTTGCGCGTGCCGCCGAAGTCGGAGGCCATCTGCTTGGTCCAGGTGAAGGGCGCGTCCGTGGCCACGGCCCAGCCGCAGGCCATGTGCGGGAAGGAGTCCGGCCCGCCCCAGTCCTCCGCCCGGGCCAGCATGCCGTCGATGGTCTCCGCGTCGAAGATCCCGTTCAGGTGGACGAGCTCGTTGAAGGTCCCCGCGAGGCCGCCCTCGGCGCTCGAGCCGTTGTCGCCCATGATGTAGACGAACAGCGTGTCGTCGAGCTCACCGACCTCGTCGATCGCGTCCACCAGGCGCCCCACCTGGACGTCGGTGTGCTCCGCGAAGCCCGCGAAGGTTTCCATCTGCAGGGCGAAGAGCTTCTTCTCGTTGTCCCCGAGGGCCTCCCAGGCCTCGATCTCCTCGGGCATCGGCGCGAGCTGCGCGTCCTGGGGCACGATCCCGAGCTGCTTCTGGCGCGCGAGGGTCTGCTGACGGAGGGCCTCCCAGCCGCCGTCGAACTTGCCCCTGTACTTCTCGATCCACTCGTCCGGCGCGTGGTGCGGGGCGTGCGTGGCGCCGGTCGCGTAGTAGATGAAGAAGGGCTTGTCGGGGGTCATGGCCTTCTGGAACTTGACCCACTCGACGGCCTCGGTCGTCATGTCCTCGGTGAAGTGGTAGTCCTCGTCGTCCTTCTTCGGGACGCGGGTCACCCCGTCGAAGATCACGGGGTCCCACTGGTTCGTCTCCCCGCCGATGAACCCGTAGAACCTGTCGAAGCCCGAGTGGGTCGGCCAGCGGAAGTAGGGGCCCGACACCGACACCTCCCAGGTCGCCGTCTCGTGCCACTTGCCGAACGCGGCGGTGCTGTAGCCGTTCTGGCGGAGCGTCTCGGCGAAGTACTTGGCGTCGTCCCCGCGGATGCCCTGGTTGCCGGGGAACCCGGTCGCGACCTCCATGACGGACCCGACGTTGACGTTGTGGTGATTGCGCCCCGACAGCAGCGAGGCGCGGGTCGGCGAGCACAGCGCCGTGGTGTGGAAGCGGGTGAACCGCAGGCCGTCCTCCGCCAGCCGGCTGAAGGTCGGCGTCTCGATCGCTCCGCCGAACGGAGCGGTCGCCCCGAACCCGATGTCGTCGATCAGCACGATCACGATGTTCGGCGCCCCCTCGGGGGGCTTCACCTCGAACGTGTCGGGCTGGGTGGCGTTGCGCGCGTCCAGCTCCGTGATCGCGGGCTGGGGCGGGGGCTGGATCGGCAGCACCGTCCGGTCCATCTCCTGCGTGGAAGCGGCGGTGCAACTCGCCAGCAGCGCGGCGGCCAGCCAGGCCTGGGTGCCGGGTCGGTCGTTCATGGTCTCCTGTCCTCGAAGGGGCTCGCGGGTCTCGGTCCGTTCCGGGCTCTCCCCCGGATCCGGGCGCGCTCGGGAGCAGCGGGCCTCGACCGTCCAGCGCGCCGCGGCGCGCCGGAGGGCGGGTCGCGGTCCCGCGCGGGTCGGCGCCCGGGGAGAGCGGAGCCGGGCGCGGCGCGCCGAGCTCCTGGGAACTCGCCGCGGCCGCCCTCCGGGGCGAGCCGCGGGCTTGCCGGGCGGCCAGGATAGCGGTGGTGCTCCCGATCTCGATGACCCCGGAGACCGCTCCGGGACCGGGGACGCGCTGGAGCCGTCCGCGCCGGGTCGAGTCCGGCCGCGCGGGCCCGCGGGCGCGGCTCGGGCCGGGCGCCGGCCAGCTCCGAGCGGGGCGAGACGAACGGCGGCGCCGGCTCCCCGGGGGGGGGCCGGCGCCGCCGGTGGGTCGGACGGACGGTCGGGGCCGCGCCCCGGCCGGTCAGCGGCCGAGGGCCTCCTTCATGGCCGCGAGCTCCTCGCGCAGGCCGCGCAGCTCCTCGCGGAGCCCGCGCATCTCCTCGCGCAGGGACTCGCGCTCCTCGCGGGCCGCGTCCAGCC
>JAUIDW010000549.1 GCA_030428395.1 bacterium
CGCGCGCGGACGCGGGGGGCGCTCCGGGCCGCGCGCGGCGAGGTCGCCCGGGAGAGGGCGGCCGGCCGCAAGTCCCGCCCGCGCCCCTGCCAACGCGCGTCCCCGCTGCGCGTCCCGCAAAACCGAGAAGTTCACGCCCGATCCTGCCGAGGGGCCGTGTACAAGACGTCCGGAGGTGGGGGGTGCGCCCCCCGAAGGCGTTTCCGCTCGCGCGCGATCCCGGGCCGATCCTGGGAATCCGCATTCTCCCCAGCCGCTCTTCTTCCTCCCCCCAGGCCCGCCCTCGCTCCGGGGTCCTCCCCGCGGCCCGGCCCTCCCCGGCCGTGGCCGCCGCGACCCCGCTCCCCGAGCGCCCCGCGGACGGGCCGCGCCCTTTCCCATGCCGCAACCTCCCCGCCCCGGCTCGATCCGCAGAACCGTCCGCTCGCCCCTCCTGCCCCTGGCCCTCGCCCTCGTCCTGGCCGCCCCCGCCGGCGCCTCCGGCTCTCCCCCCACCGGCCAGAACGTGCTCCTGATCGTCGCCGACGACCTCGGCGTCGACGCCCTGGGCGTCTACCCCGAGAGCGTGAACCACGCGCCCACGCCGAACCTCGACCACCTGGCGCTGCAGGGGGTGACGTTCCGCCACGCGTACTCCAACCCGACGTGCTCGACGACGCGCGCGACGATCCAGACCGGGCGGTACTCGTTCCGCACGGGGATCGGCACGATCGTCCAGAACAACCCGAACCTGCCGTCCTACCACGCGCTGCAGCTCTCGGAGACGACGCTGGCCGAGGCCCTCGACGCCGGTACGAACGGCGCCTACGACCACACGGCGATCGGCAAGTGGCACCTCGGCAACGACACCGTCGGCGGCGCGCTGGCCCCGAACGTCGCGGGCTACGACCACTTCGCGGGCATCCTCTACAACGTCCCGAACCAGCCCGGGCACCCGACGCCGTACTCGCACTGGCCGCTGGTGGAGGACGGCTCGACGATGCTCAGCACGAGCTACGCCGCGACGAAGAAGGTCGACGAGGCCATCTCGTGGATCGGCTCGCGCACGCAGCCCTGGTTCTGCTACCTGTCGTTCAACCTGCCGCACTCGCCGTTCCACCGGCCGCCGGGGCACCTGCACTCGTACTCGCTGCCCAAGTCGCGGCCCGACGCCGGCGACGACGAGCTGCCGTACTACCAGGCCATGGTCGAGGCCATGGACACCGAGATCGGCCGGCTCCTGTCCCACGTCGACCTGTCCACGACGACCGTCCTGTTCGTCGGGGACAACGGCACCCCGGTCGAGGTGACGCGCCCGCCCTTCGACCCCGCCCACGCGAAGACGACGGTGTACGAGGGCGGCATCCGCGTGCCGCTGATCGTGCGCGGTCCGGGCGTCGTGGACCGCGGGCGCCTCGTGGACGGGCTCGTGAACACGACCGACCTGTTCGCGACGGTGGCGGAGCTGGCCGGCGTGGACCTGGCCTCCCTGAACCTGCCGAAGCTGGACTCGAAGTCGCTGGTCCCCTACCTGGTGGACCCGGCA
>JAUIDW010000260.1 GCA_030428395.1 bacterium
CCGCCCCCACGAGCGCGCCGGCGACCGCGCCGGCGACGCCGTACAGCGCGACCAGCGCGGCGGAGAAGGCGACCTGCCAGACGCTGGCGCGCGCGGCGCCCTCGGCCAGGGCCGGCAGCAGCGCCGCGAACACGGTCTCGCACGCGCCGAGGCAGACGCCCGTCGCGAGGCCGTGGACGGAGCCGCGCCACGCGCGCTCCCGGGCCGCCAGCGCTCCCAACGGGCTCAGCCCGAGGAGGGTCGCGCGGGCGGCGCCCCCGGGTCCTCCAGGCGGTACAGGGACCAGCGCCCCTCGGACCCGACCAGGGTGTGGTGCTCGTCGAGCAGCTGCTTGAGCTCCGGCTGCCGCTCGAGGACCGCGGGGAAGAACGTGCCGAGGTAGGCCGCGCCGCGCTGGCGCAGGGCCTCGACGCGCTCGGGCGTGGCGAGCGCCTCGTCGAGGCTCCAGCCCTTGCGGTGGCTCAGGTAGAAGTCGACCGGGTCGCAGTAGAGCTGCTCGCCCTCGGGAGTGCGGTGCCGGTAGATGTCGAGCGGCGGGTCCTCCACCGGCATGGGCACGACGTAGACGAACAGCGCGTCCTCCTCGGTCAGCTCCTGCACGCGCTGGCCGAACGCCTGGCGCTGTCGCCAGGTCTCCTTGATCTCCAGGAGGCCCGCGATCTGCCAGCCGCTGAGGACCACCACGCCCGCGAGCACGGCAGCGAGCGCCGGGCGCGGCAGCCAGCGGCGTTCGACGAGCATCGCGGCGCCGGCGCCCATCCAGATCGCGATCGGGAAGACGGCCGGCAGCTGGTAGTAGTCGTGTCCACGGTGGCCGCGCGGGATCAGCAGAACGTACACGGCGAAGCCCGCGAGCCACCACAGCAGGACGTGGTTGCGCCGCGCTCGCTCGGCGACCAGCCCCAGCACCAGCAGGGGCAGGCCGAGCGGCGTCGCGATCAGCAGCACCAGGCGCTCCGCGAGGTTGCGCAGGAGCACCAGCCAGCGCCCGTCCGTCGGTCCCCAGAAGCCGATCACGGCGTGGGTGCCGATCACCCCGAACGTGTTGCCGTCGACCTCCCAGTAGCGCACCGCGTAGGCGTACCAGGCCGCGGCCGGCAGGAGCGTCGCGGCGGCGTAGGCCCACAGCAGCGGGCGGCGCAGGAACGACCAGCCGAACGCGCGGTGGCAGAGGTAGACCAGGGGCAGGCCGAGGTACAGGCTGGCGGGCTTGATCAGCGCGGCCAGCGCCACCCCCGCCGCGCTCAGCGCGAGCTGCCAGCCGCGGCGCTCCTCCGTCCAGCCCAGGAAGAACGCCACCCCGGCGAGCGACGCCAGCGAGACGAGCGTGTCCCCGAGGAAGGCCCGGTTGAAGAAGAAGCTCAGCGGCACGACCGTGTAGAAGAACGCCGCGAGCAAGGCCGCGCGCTCGTCGAACAGCCGGCGCGCGAACCGGAACAGCAGCAGCGCCGAGAGCGCGTACAGCAGGACGTTGAGCGCGCGACCGACCCACTCGTGGGCGCCGAACACGCCGTAGAGCAGGGCCACGGTGAAGTTGTACGCCTGGAACTCCGCCTCGGCGTACCCCGTCGAGGTCCCCCGCCAGTCGACCTGCGGGAAGAAGATGTTGAGCCGGCCCTCGTGGAAGTTGCGGGCCAGCGCGGCCGTGTCCTGCTGGCGGAAGACGCGGTGATCCAGGAGCGGCGCGTCGATGTGGTACGTCCGCCCGAGGACGCCCAGCGCCACGAGGACGAGGAGCGCGCGGTGGGTCCAGCCCGTCCGGGGACCCGGGGATGCGGTGCGCTCGTGCATGGTCTGCGAACGTGGCGCGGATCCCCTCGCCCGGGGGTGGCCCCCCGCCGCGCCGCCCTCAGTACGCCACGGTCCCCTCGTCGGCCTTGTCGCGGCTCTCGATGTAGAGCGGGGCGTCCGGGCCCGGCGGGACGACGTCCACGGGCACGACGTGGAGCGTGCCGGCGCCCCCCAGCGCCGCCCGGCTCGGCAGGTTCGCGCTCACGCGCACGATCCCGTCGGTGGCCGACAGCCGGCCGCGCAGACCCGAGAAGACCTCCTGCAGCACGCCGTCGGCCCGCTCGTGGAAGACGTCGAGGAAGACCTCGTAGCCCAGCGGCGGGAAGGCCCCGCCGTGGCGCAGCTCCACCGCGACCTCCAGCCGGTTCGCCGCGGACGGGCCGCCGGAGATCGGGTTGACCTGGACCGTGGGAACCACCTCCTTCACGAACACGCCCTCGTCGAACACCGGCGGCATCGTGTGGAAGGTGACGTGCTCGAAACGCCGGTTGCCGGCGGGGTCGTACACGTCGAGCGTGATGTCGTAGGTCGTGTCGGCCTTCAGCTCGAACAGGGTCACCGAGAACTGCGTCTCGTAGTCCTGGGCGAGCGGGACGCGCAGCACGGGCAGCTCGCCGTTGAAGGACACGACCGCGCGGGCCGGCTCGTCGGTCTCGAACTCGAACTTGATGGCCGTCGTCGTCGCGTAGATCAGCCGCGCCGGGCCCGTCAGCGCGGGCGCCACGGCGTCGGGCGCCGTCGTGTCGACCGACAGCGGGTCCATGCCCAGGCCGACCTCGTAGCCGTCCGGGAACCCGTCGAGGTCCGTGTCGTACCGCTCGGGGTCGGTGCCCAGGAGCAGCTCGTCGAGGTCGAGGACCTCGTCGAGGTCGCGGTCGACGCCCATCTGCACGCCCATCAGCCCGGGGGTGCCGAGGAAGGTGATCGACGCGCCGGCCTGGGCCTCGGCGACGAGCTGCGCGGGGTCCTGGGCCGGGATCGTGGTCGAGGGGTACACGAACTGGCCGGAGGCGGGGTCGTACACGCCGGAGAGCTGCACGGTCTGCCCCTGGAACGTCACCGGGCCCTTGCGGACGACGACGTCGCACCAGCCGCGCTCGGCCTGGTCCAGCAGCAGCGGGAGCTCGTAGCCCGCGATCGCCGCCGCGTTGCCCGGGTGGGCCGTGACCATCAGCGTCGTCGACGGCGCGAGGCCCGTGTCGAAGGCCCGCAGGTACGCGCGCAGGGCGTGCGCCTCCTGGAGCCGCATGTCGAAGGCGTGTCCCTCGATGCGGTCGTCGGGGTCCTCCGCGGTGAAGGCGGTGACGATGGACGAGCGCGCGCCGTCGTGCAGGTAGCCGGCGCCGAGCTCGGTGCGCTCCTCGAAGGCCCCGCCGATCGCGAAGCTGGGCGACTCCTTGTCGGCCACGCCCCGCAGGGACGGGACGACCGCCGTGCGCGCCGCGCCGCCGCGGCCGGTCGGGACGATCTCCCCGGCGGTGCCGAGCGGCAGCTGGTGGCACGTCGAGCACGTGACCCCGCCCTCCAGCTGGAGCCCGCGGAACAGGTGCTCCCCGCGCTCCTGGACGACCGAGAGGCTGCGGTCGAGCTTCTGGCGCGGGTTCGGCGGGTACGCCAGGCGCTGCATGTAGTGGATGATGTACTGGAAGTCGGGCCCCAGGTTCGCCGGCGCGCCGTTGTCGGTGCGCTCGAGCAGGTTGAGGAACGTCTTGTTGAACTGCTTCAGGCGCCGCCGCTCGCCGCGCCAGTGGTACGGCGACGTCCCGAACAGGCGCTGCGTGTTCTGCGTGACCATGGGCCCCTTGACGTCCAGGCCGAAGTGCACGAGGCCGGGCGGGGTGCCCTCGGGGTCCAGGTAGGACGACAGGTCCCAGGCCAGGCCGTCGCTGGTCCCGTCGACGTGGCACGAGGCGCAGGACGAGGTCTGCGAGGCCGAGTCGATGGCCCGCACGAAGTGCATGCGGCCGTGGCGCTCGTCCTCGGCCAGGGGGCTGTACCCCACGAACGTCGGCCACGGCGCCGTCCAGTCGAAGCCGGTCGCGCCGGGCAGCTGCGCCAGCGGTACGGTCGTGACGGAGTTGTTCAGCTTGTTGAAGACGTGCAGCCGCTGGCCCTGCGCGTCCACCAGCGCCGTGCGCGGCCCCGAGCCGCGCGGGTAGGGAATCGTGATCGGCACGCGCACGATCCCGGCCCAGGTCACGGCCCCGCCGTTCACGTCGAGCACCGCCACCAGGTCGTTGCCGTAGCCGCACACGAAGGCGCGCGCCCCGTCCGGCGTGAAGGCGATGCCGGTGGGCTGCGCGCAGCCGACGCCCGGCGGCGCGAGCTGGTCCAGGTCGACCACCTGCAGGACGGTGCTCGTCTGCGCGTCGACGATCGTGATGCGGTTCGACACGACCTGGCCCGCGAGGAAGCTCTTCTCGCCGCGGTGCTGCGCGTTCAGCGCCTCGGTGTTCGGGATCCAGAGCTCGTTCGTGCCCGGGCGCACGTGCATGTTCAGCAGCACGGTGCCCACGCCCGTGACCGTCCGGCCCGGGTCGACCGTGTCCTGCTGCGGACCGCTCGTGGCGATCGCCACCAGGTCCCGGTCCGGCAGCACCGCCACCTGCGGCGCGAGGTCGTCGAGGTCCACGACCGCGGTCACCGCGTCGGCCTGCAGCCCGGGGCCCTCGCCCATCGGCGCCGTGTTGTTGCCCGAGCGCAGCGAGGCGACCCAGGCGTGGTTGCCGACGAGCTCGATGGCGCTCGGCTCGTTCAGCGGGACCGGGATGCTCGCCACCTTCTGGTAGCTGGTCGCGTCGATGACGTCCACGCGGTCGACGGCCGCGCACGTCACGTAGGCGCGGTCGAAGCCGGGCGTGAAGACCAGGTCGCGGGGGCTGGCGCCCACCCGGATGGTGTGCGTGATGCGGCTGGTGTTCGCGTCCACCACGACCACCGCGTTGGTGATCTGGTCGACGATCCACAGCTCGCGCGGCGAGAAGCGGGTCCGCACCGTGACGGCGCCGTGGCCGATCGGGATCTCCTCGACGCGCGTCATGGTCGAGGCGTCGAACACGGCCAGCCGCGACCCGGGCTGGTTGAGCGCGTACAGGTAGGCCTCGTCGAACGAGAACGACAGCGGGTCGACCTGGTGCGTCGGGAAGTTGAGCGCCCGGTCGCGGACGTTGTCGAACACGGTCCCCGGCTGGACCTCGGCCCCCGCCGCGGAGGCGGGACCCTGGGCCCAGGCGGGCGCGGACAGGAAGAGCGCGGTGACGAGGGGGGCGACGCGCAGCATGGAGATCCTCGAGGTGCAGGGAGCGACGGACGCGCTGGGGGCGCGGGGTGGCTCCAGCATGAGCCTACCCCGTCCCCGGGGACCCGATTCTCGGGGCCCCGCGGAGGGTGTCAAGGCGGGCGCGCGGGGGGCCCTCCCCGGCCCCACGGGGGTCGCGACGGGGTCCGGCGCGCTCCCTGGCCGGGGCGAGCGCCTCAGGCCGGGCCGACCATGCGGCCGGGCTGCACCTTCTCGTCGAACTCCTCGGCGGACATCAGCCCGAGCGCCGTGACGGCCTCGACCAGGGTCGTGCCCTCGACGTACGCCTTCTTCGCGACCTTGGCCGCGTTGTCGTAGCCGATGTGGCGGTTCAGCGCGGTCACCAGCATGAGCGACTTGCGCATCAGGTCGTCGACCCGCTCGGCGTCGAGCTCGAGCCCGTCGATGCAGCGCTCGCGGAACGAGTCGCAGGCGTCGGCCAGCAGGCGGCCCGACTCGAGCACGTTGTGCACGATGACGGGCTTGAACACGTTCAGCTCGAAGTTGCCCTGGCTGCCGGCGAACCCGACCGCGGCGTCGTTGCCCATCACCTGGACGCAGACCATGGTCATGGCCTCGCACTGCGTCGGGTTGACCTTGCCCGGCATGATCGAGCTGCCCGGCTCGTTGGCGGGCAGCTTCAGCTCGCCCAGGCCGCAGCGCGGCCCCGAGCCGAGCCAGCGCACGTCGTTGGCGATCTTCATCAGCGCCGCGGCCAGCACCCGGTAGGTGCCGTGCAGCAGCACCAGCGCGTCGTGCGCCGCCAGGCCGGAGAACTTGTTGGGCGCGGACACGAACGGCAGCCCGGTCTCGGCCGCGATCTTCGCGGCGGCGAGCTCGGCGTAGGCCGGCTTCGTGTTGAGGCCCGTCCCGACGGCCGTCCCACCGAGGGCCAGCTCGTACACGGCGGGCAGGGCCGACTCGACCGCGCGGCACGCGTCGCGCAGCTGCTGGACCCAGCCCGACACCTCCTGCCCCACCGTCAGCGGCGTGGCGTCCTGCAGGTGGGTCCGCCCGATCTTGACGACGTCCTTCCAGGCGCGCCCCTTCGCCTCGAGGGCCTCGGCCAGGGCGCGCACCGCGGGCAGCAGCCGGTGGACGGTGGACTCGGCCGCGGCGACGTGCATGGCCGTCGGGAAGGTGTCGTTCGACGACTGCGAGCGGTTGACGTGGTCGTTGGGGTGGATCGGCTTCTTCGAGCCCAGCTCGCCGCCGAGCATCTGGATGGCGCGGTTCGAGATCACCTCGTTCGCGTTCATGTTGCTCTGCGTCCCCGAGCCGGTCTGCCAGACCACCAGCGGGAAGTGGTCGTCCCAGCGCCCCTCGATGACCTCGTCCGCGGCGGCGAGCAGCGCGCGCTGCTGCTCCGCGTCCAGCGCGTCCAGCTCGCCCAGCTCGACGTTCGCCTGGGCGGCGCACTTCTTGACCACGCCCAGGGCGCGCACCATCGCGCGCGGGAAGCGGTGCCCGCCGATCTTGAAGTTCTGGCGCGAGCGCTCGGTCTGCGCCCCGTACAGGCGGTCGGCGGGGACCTCGATCGGGCCGAAGGAGTCACTCTCGGTTCTCGTGCTCATCGCGGGTCGTCGTCTGGAAGAAGGTGGAGGGAGGGGCGCGGCTACAGCAGGCCGCGGTCGCGCAGGATGGCGAGGTCGTCCTGGATCGCGCCGGCCGTGGCCTGCAGCTGGGCGCGGGACTCGACGGTCAGGGGCAGCTCGACGATGCGCTCGACGCCCCCGCGCCCCAGGACGGCGGGCACGCCCATGTACAGGCCCTCGAGCCCGTACTCGCCGTTCAGGAAGCACGAGCACGGCAGCAGCCGGCGCTCGTCCTCCAGCACGGAGCGCGCCATGGCCACGCTCGCGGCGGCCGGCGCGTAGTACGCGCTGCCGGTCTTCAGCAGGTTCACGATCTCGCCCCCGCCCTTGCGGGTGCGCTCGGTCATCGCGTCGATGCGGTCGGCGGCCACGAGGCTCGGCAGCCCCACTCCGTTGACGGTGCAGTAGTGCGGCATCGGCACCATCGAGTCCCCGTGCGCGCCGAGGACCATGGCGTCGACGTCCTGCACAGACGTCCCGGTCTCCTGGGCGATGAACCACGAGAAGCGCGCGGAGTCGAGCACGCCGGCCATCCCCACCACGCGGCGCGGCGGGAACGAGGTCCTGGCCCGCATCAGGTGCACCATGATGTCGAGCGGGTTCGTCACGACGATCACGACGGCCTCGGGCGAGCCGCGCCGCACGTACTCGGCCACCGAGGCCATCACGCGCGCGTTGGTCTCGAGCAGGTCCGAGCGGCTCATCCCCGGCTGCCGCGGCTTGCCCGCGGTGACGATGAAGAGGTCGGAGTCCGCCGTGTCCGCCGGGTCGTTCGTGCCGACGCAGACGGCGCCGGAGCCCTCGATGGCCGACATCTGGTTCAGGTCGAGGGCGATGCCCTGGGGGCGCCCCTCGAGCACGTCGATCAGCACGACCTCCCGCGCGAGGCCCTTCTGCACCGCGAGCTGGGCGCAGGTCATGCCGACGAAGCCGGCGCCGACGACGGTGACCTTGCGCTGCGGGACGGCGTCCATGCCGGCCCTCAAGCGCGGGCCGCGGCGGCGGCGTCGGGGAGCGGGGAGCCGGGCGCGGAGGCGCTCCGGGTGCCCGGAGAAGCGGGGCGGGGACGGACGGGGTGGCTCATGGCGGGATCCTCCGGCGGCGGGCGCCCGCGGGGAGCTGCGCGGCGGGGCCGGTGGTCCCA
>JAUIDW010000261.1 GCA_030428395.1 bacterium
GCCGACACCCGCGACCTGTTCCTTCGCTACCTCGAGGCCAGCAACGCCCACGACCTGGAGACGCTGGCTTCGATGACCGCGGACGGCGTCGTCTGGCACCTCGGGCCCTACGAGCTGCGCGGGAGGCACGAGGCGCTCTTGCCGAACGAGGGCGATGAGGTGCTCGACACGAGCCTCGAGGCCCGCGACGTCCGCGTGGAGGGCCGGGTCGTGGAGTGCGAGCTGATCGAGCGGAACGACGTGCTGCGCGCCGTCGGGATCGACAGCTGGCGCCACCACGTCCGCTACGTGTTCGACGAGACGGGGCGAGTCGTCCTGAAGGAACCCTGGCGCCCCTCCCCGGACGACGCCGTCGTGACGGAGCACATGCAGCCCTTCCGGGACTGGGTCCGCGCGAACCACCCGGAATCCGTTCCGGACTTCGGCGACATGACCGACTGCTTCGGCGCGGGGCCGGCCCGGAGGAGCCTGGAGCTCGTGCGCGGCTGGATCGCGGCCGGGAGACCCGGAGACGTGACCCGCTAGGTCGCGGCCACGCGGGAGCGCCGGGAGGCCGGCGGCCCGCTAGAACAGCGGGTTGCGGACGAGGTACACGTCCCGCTCGCAGTTGGCGTCGACCCCGGCCGGCAGGAGGTTGTCGGCCTCGCTCATGAAGGGGATCCAGGCGCCGTCGGCGGAGAAGTCGGTGTTGCCGCCGGCGATCCCGTTGCCCTGCTGGCCCTGGTGGCCGACGGAGAGGCGCACGAGGAGCGGGATGCCGCTGTCGTCGAACACGCCGTTGGCGTCCTGGTCGCGGTCGTAGACGTAGAGGTCGAGGCGGCCGTTCGTGTCGACCCCCGGCGGCAGCAGGTTCTGCGCCGCGGTGGTGAAGGCGACGAAGCGGCCGTTCGGCGAGATGCGCGGGTTGCGGCAGCCGGTGGCGGCGGGGGAGCCGTCGAGGGCCGTGCTGACGAGCAGGATCGTGTTGTTGCTGCGGTTGCGCAGGTACACCTGCCCGCCGGGGAGCGTGCGCCCGGGGATCAGGTTGGAGGCCGAGCTGCGGAACGCGACCGAGCGGCCGTCCTCGGCGACGCTCGGCTCGGAGCTGGGCCCGTCGGCCTCCAGGATGCCGCCGCTGCGCAGGCTGACGCGCTGGAGCACGTTCACCAGCCGGTCGAGGACGAAGATGTCCGACGAGCCGTTGTTGTCCGGATCGGGGATCCCGTCGTTGTTGCGGTCGAGCAGGTCGGTCGCCTCGCTGGTGTAGGCGACGAAACGGCCCGAGCCGGTGATGTGCGGCTGGTTGCTCGGCCCGTTGCCCGGCGCCAGGCCGTCGAACCGCACGCTGATCAGCTCCGTCGTCACCCCCGGGACGGGGAAGAGCTGCTGCTGCTCGTCGAACGCGCCGTCCATGTCGAAGTCGCGGTCGTGCAGGTACACGTCCTCCTGGAACGACCCGGCCGGGTCGCGCGGGTCGAGCGCGGCGGTGGACTGGAACACGATGCGGCGCGCGCGCCGGTCGGTCCAGCAGGACTGGCTGGAGCCGGACGGGGGGACCCCGGCCCCGAAGCTGAACGGGTCGGGGATGCTGACGCGCACCAGGGTGCCGTTGACGAGGTTGCGCACGAACACGTCCGAGCCCGCGTTGCCGTCCGGCCCGGCCAGCAGGTTCGTGGCGAGGCTCGTGAAGGCCACCATGCGCCCGGTTCCGGAGATGCAGGCGAACTCGCTGTCGGCGTTGCCCGGCGCGCCCGTGGTCGCGTTGCGGCTGACGAGCATCGGCGTCGGCCGCGGCGCGTAGCAGCCGTCCTTGTCGGGGTCGCGGTCCAGGACGTAGATCTGCCGCGCCGGCGCGACGCCGCCGAGCAGGGCCGGGTCGACGACGTTGACGGCCGCGCTGTCGAAGGCCACGCGCCGCGCGAGGTCGTCGATGGTGGGGTGGCTGTGCCCCTTCGGGCAGGCGCACCCCGAGCCGGGCTGGGCGCAGAAGCAGTTCGCCACGGGGTTGCCCCCGACGGTGCACGTGACCGTCTCCGCCCCGTCGTAGGCCCTGGTCAGCCGGTGGAACGGGCCGGCGACGCAGGGCTCCTGGAGCTCCTGGGCGGACGCGGGGAGGGCCACGGCCGCGAGGGCCAGGGCGGAGAGCGAGAGGGGCAGCGTCATGGTGCGGATCCTGGAGAGGGGGGAGTCGACCATCCTATCCCCTCGGTGGCGTGCAGCGGGGGCGGGACCCGCGCGGCGGTCGGTTGCAGCCCCCCGTGGGCCGCGCGGGCCGGGGCGGCGGCCCCCGGGCTCCACCTCACGCGCGCGTCGCATGCGTGCCCGGGGCACGACGAACTCGTCACGTTGCCCGCGCCGCTCGTCGCTAGCCTTGGAGCGGGGGGCTCCACGGAATCCGGAGGCGCTGGACGCGCCTTCCCAGCTGACGAGGTGTCCGATGGTCGACCCCCGCGGTCGCACAGGAGCCCGAGCGCTGCTCGGCGCAGGCAAGTCCCCGACCTGGATGCGAGCCCCCGCAGGTCTCGCGCTGCTCCTGCTGGCCACGGGAGCCGGCAACCCCGGCGGGGGGAGCGAGGGATCTGGCGGGGTGGGGCCCCCGCAGGTCGTCGCCTGGAACGACCTGGGGATGCACTGCATCGACCCCGACTTCCAGGTGTTCTCGATCCTGCCCCCGTTCAACACCGTGAACGCGCAGGTCGTCGTGGGGGGGCAGCTGGTCCAGCAGGGGACCGGTTTCACCGTGACCTACGAGGCGGTGGCCGACGCGACGGGGTCGATCAACTCGACCTCGGCGGGAAAGACGAACTTCTGGAGCCACGTCCTGGACCTCTTCGGGGTCGCCCTGCCGGTGGACGTGGGCCTGGCGGGCGCGGCCATGCCGGGTGTGGGGAACGTGCCGCAGCCGATGCACTTCGACCCGGCGCAGGACTGGTTCCAGGCGGAGGGCATCCCGATCACGCCGGTGGACGACGCGTTCGAGAAGAACCCGTACCCGCTGATGCGCGTGACCGTCAGGAGCGCGGGCGGTCAGGTCCTGGCCTCGACGCTGACCGTCGTCCCGAACTCCCAGGAGCTCCAGTGCGCCCGGTGCCACGCCTCGGGGACGAGCTTCGACGCGCGCCCCGCTGGCGGATGGGTCTACGACCCGAACCCGCTGAAGGACGACCGCCTGAACATCCTGCGGCTCCACGACGAGCAGGAGGCGGGCAACCCCGTATACGCTGCGAGCCTGGCAGCCGCCGGGTACGACGCCGCGGGGCTGCACGCGACCGCCGCGGGCGGGACCTCCATCCTGTGCGCCCGGTGCCACGGCTCGAACGCGCTGCCCGGCACGGGCGTGCCCGGCGTCTCTCCCCTCACCCAGGCCATCCACTTGCGGCACGCCGGGGTGCTCGACGAGCTGCAGCGACCGCTCGACTCGATCCCCGACCGCGCCGCCTGCTACACGTGCCACCCCGGTCTCGACACGCAGTGCCTGCGCGGCGCGATGGGCAAGGCCATCGGGCCCGACGGCGAGCACTCGATGGACTGCCAGAGCTGCCACGGCACGCTCTCCGACGTGGGCGACCCCACCCGGGTCGGGTGGCTCGAGCAGCCGTCCTGCCAGAACTGCCACACCGGGACGGCGACGCTGAACTCGGGGCAGATCCGCTACACGGAGGCCTTCGACGACACCGGCGAGCTGCGCGTGCCCGCCTCTACGACCTTCGCGACGATGCCGGACGTGCCGGCAGCCGGGTTCGACCTCTACCGGTTCTCCAGCGGGCACGGCGGCCTGCAGTGCTCGGCGTGCCACGGGCCGCCGCACGCGATCTACCCGACGGACTTCGCCAACGACAACGTCCAGAACGAGCTCCTCCAGGGCCACGCCGGGACCCTGACGGACTGCGCGACCTGCCACGGCACCGCCCTCCAGGACGACCAGCTCGTCGGCGCGCACGGGATGCACCCGGTGTCGGCACTGTGGGTGCTGGACGACCACGGGGACGTGGCCGAGCACGGTGGACTGGCGCAGTGCCAGGCCTGCCACGGCGTGGACCTCCGCGGGTCCGTGCTGTCGCGGGCGCAGGCGGACCGCACCTACGCGTCGCAGTTCGGGAACGTCGCGTTCTGGGAGGGGTTCGAGGTCGGGTGCTACGCCTGCCACGACGGCCCCAGCGACGAGTCGCCGACCTCGAACGCGGCGCCCGCCGTACCGGATCGCTCGCTCGCGACGCCGTCGGACGCCCCCCTCGCGATCACGCTCGGGGGCACGGACGCGGACGGGGACGCGCTGACCTTCCGGATCGTCAGCCAGCCCTCGCACGGCACGGTCGCGCTCACCGGTAGCGCTGCGAGCTACCGCGCGGAAGCCGGGTTCACCGGGGCGGACGGGTTCACCTACGCGGCCTCCGACGGCACGACCGACTCCAACCTGGGCAGGATCGACGTCGACGTCGGCGCGCCGCTCTGCGGGGGCACCACCGAGGAGTACGGCTTCGGCTGCCCGGGGAACTCCGGCGTCGTGCCGCTGCTCTCCGTGTCCGGGTGCCCCGAGCCCGGGCAGGCGTTGACGTTCCACGTCCAGGGCCTGCCGCCGGGCTCCCAGGCCTTGCTCCTGCGCGGCGGCGGTCGCGGGCTCCGCGAGCTCGGGAAGGGCTGCGTGCTGCGCCTCGACCCGGTGCTCGGCCTCAAGGTCTTCGACGTGCCCCCGACCGGCACGGGGACGGTGGACGTCCCGTTCCAGGTCGGGCCCGGGCTGGCGGGGCGGACCCGCACCTTCCAGGTGTTCTTCCGCGAGCCCGGGTTCGGGCAGATCGGGCGGTTCTCGAACGCCGTGGAGCTGCGGATTCCCTGAGCGGACCGGCGGGCGCCCGGCCTAGCGCCGGGCGCCCGTGACGGACCCGCAGACGAGCTCGCACAGCTCCCGCAGGCGCGCGTCGACGATCGCCACCTCGACGGTGCGGCCGGAGCGCTGGCGGGCGACGAGGCCCTCGCGCTCGAGCTCCGTCACCTGGCGGGACAGGTTGGACTGCTCGAGCTCCGTGAGCTCCTCCAGCTCCGCCATGCCGCGGGGGCCGTCCATCAGGGCGGAGAGGATGCGGAGGCGGCTGGGGACCCCCAGGGCGCGGAAGCGCCGCGCGACGTCCTCGAGCAGCTCGGGGGGCAGCGGGGCGTGGGAGCGGGCCGACTTCCGGGGAGGCATGGCTTGAACGTATGAGCATATGAGCATATGCTCAACCCTCGAATCCAGAATCCGGGGAAACCCGAAACCGGAGCCTCCACCGTGGAAACCACCCCTTCCTCGACGATCCCGACCCCCAACCGCACCCGGCAACCCGGACCCGCGGGAGTCCCGTCCGCCGACCCCTTCGTCGTCGTCCCGCTGCCGCACCCCCAGGGATGCCGGGGCTACCTGGTGGCCGACCCCGCCTCGGGCGAGGCGCTGGCCCTCGACGTCCACCTCGACCTCGTCTCGGCGGCGGCCGAGCGCGCGCGCGACGAGGGCTGGACGGTGCGCCACGTCGTGGACAGCCACACGCACGCGGACCACCCCTCCGGCTCGGCGGCGCTGGCCGAGGCGGTGGGGGCGGAGCGCGTGACGCACCCCGCCGCCGGCCACGCGGGCGTCGCGCGCACGGTGGCGGACGGCGAGCAGCTGCCGCTCGGCGCGCTCGCGGTCACCGTGCGGCACGCGCCGGGCCACACGCCCGACCACGTCGTGCTGCTGGCCGGCGACCACCTGTTCAGCGGCGACACGCTGCTCATCGGCGGCGTGGCGCGCACGGACTTCCTCGGCGGCGACGCGGGGACGCTGTACGACTCGCTCCAGCGCGTGCTGGCCGACCTCGCCGACGAGGTGGTCGTGCACCCCGGCCACGACTACGCCGGGCGCGACGCGTCGACCGTCGGCGCGGAGCGGCGCGAGAACCCCTGGCTGGCCCTGGACCGCGCGGCCTTCGTCGCTGCGCTGACCGCGAACCCGCCGCCGCGGCCGGCGAACATGGACGCGCTCCTGCGGCTGAACCGCGAGGGCTCGCCCGTGCCCGCGCGGACGGCCGCCGCGGAGGCGCTGCACCACGTGCGCGAGGGCGGCGCGGCCTCCATCGTCGACGTGCGGACCCCGGCCGAGTTCGGGGCGCGGCACGTCGCCGGCTCCCGGCTCGTGCCGCTCGACCAGCTGGCCGGCCGGATCGACGAGGTGCGCGCCACGCCCGCGCCGCGCCTGCTGCTGTGCCGCAGCGGGACGCGCGCGGAGACCGCCCGGCGGCTGCTGGAGGGGCTCGGCGTGGGCGGCCTGACGGTCGTCGACGGCGGCATCGAGGCCTTCGCCGCCGCGGGCGGCGAGGTCGTCGAGGGGCGCGCCGTGATCTCGCTCGAGCGCCAGGTGCGCATCGGCGCGGGCGCGCTGACGTTCGTCGGCGTGCTGCTGGGCGTGCTCGTCCACCCGGCGTTCCTCGCCGTCCCCGCCTTCGTCGGCGCCGGGCTCGTCTTCGCCGGCGTGACGGACCGCTGCGGCATGGCCCTCCTGCTGGCGCGGGCGCCCTGGAATCGCGCGGCGGTCGAGGCGCAGCCGAGCGCGGGCGGCACGTGCGCGGCATCCGCGCCGGCGGCCTGCGCGGCGGGCACGCCCCCCGCGCCGGGCAGCGAGACCGGCTAGCGGGTCGGCCGGCACGGGGGCGGCGTAGACTGCCCCCATGCCCAGCCCCCCCAGCGCCCGCGGGTCCGGCCCGGACGACCCCGACGACGCGCTCGTCGCGCAGGCGCTCGAGCGCCTCGAGGAGGGCGGCGAGACGGCGCTGCGCGCGCTGCTCGCCGAGCACCCCGCGCGGGCCGACGAGGTCCGGCGCCGGATCGCGGCGCTGCGCGGCGCGGGCCTGCTCGACGCCCCGGCCGCGGAGGTGCCCGAGCGCCTGGGCGAGTTCCGCATCCTCGAGCCGCTCGGGGCCGGCGGGATGGGCGTCGTGTACCGGGCCGTCCAGGAGCCCCTGGGCCGCGAGGTGGCGCTGAAGGTCATCCGGCCCGAGCACCTGTTCTTCCGCGACGCGCGCGAGCGCTTCCGGCGCGAGGTGGAGACCGTCGCGTCGCTCCAGCACCCGGGCATCGTCGCCGTGCACGCTGTCGGCGAGGCGAACGGGGTGCCGTACTTCGCCATGGAGCTCGTGCGCGGGCGCAGCCTGGAGGACGTCCTGGCCGGGCTGGCGGGGCGCGACCCGGCGGCGCTGACCGGCCGCGACCTGGACCCCACCGGGGAGGGGCGCGGCTACCTCTTCGAGGGCACCTGGGAGGAGGCCTGCCTCCGCGTGGTGCGCCAGGTCTGCGAGGCGCTCGAGTTCGCGCACGCCAACGGCGTGCTGCACCGCGACATCAAGCCCTCGAACGTGATGATCACGACCGAGGGCGCGCCGCGCGCGCTGCTGCTGGACTTCGGCCTGGCGACCGGGGGCGCCCACGCGCGCCTGACGCGCACCGGCTCGCAGATCGGCTCCCTGCGCTACATGGCGCCGGAGCAGGTGCGCGGCGAGACGGAGCGGATCGGGCCGCACACCGACGTCTACGGCCTGGGCGTGACGCTCTACGAGCTGCTCGCCGTCGGGCCGGCCTTCGGGGGCGCCTCCGACGCCGAGCTCGTCGTGGCGATCGAGCACGGGGACCTGGCGCGGCTGCGGACGCGCAACCCGACGGTGTCGTGGGAGGCCGAGGCGATCTGCGAGACCGCGACGGACTTGGAGCCGGCGCGGCGCTACGCCGGGGCCGGGGACCTCGCGCGCGACCTGGCGAGCGCGCTGGCCCGCCGGCCGATCGAGGCGCGCCGGGCGGGCACGTGGCTGCGCGCGCGGCGCTGGGCGCAGCGGCGGCC
>JAUIDW010000262.1 GCA_030428395.1 bacterium
CGCCCGGGCGACGCCGTCGAGGCGGACGTGGTGGTCGAGTACTACGCCGGCGGCGCCGTGGCCGACGCCGAGTGCGTGGTCGAGGTGCTGCAGCGCCCCTGGCGCGCGGTCTGGCCGGTCGAGCGCGACTACCCCTGGCTCTACGAGGACGCCGGGGAGAGCCTGCACCGCCGTGGCTGGGGTCCCGTCTGGCGCGGGCAGCCGGTCCACCGCGACACGCTGACGACCGACGCCGAGGGCCGCGCGACGGTGCGCTTCGAGGTGCCCGACGGGCTGGACGGCGACTTCGAGTACGAGGTGGTCGCGCGCGTCACCGACGCCTCGCGCCGCCAGGTCGAGGGCCGCGGCTCGGTGCGCACGGCGCGCCAGGGCCACTTCGTGCAGGCGCGCGTCGAGCACCCGCTGGTGCGCCCCGGGGACGAGGTCGAGGCGACCTTCCGCGCGACCGACGCCAACGACCGCCCGGTGCAGGTGTCCGGGCGCGTGCAGGTCCTGCGGCGCACGTGGCGCCCGACGTGGCGCACGCCGCGCGGCCGCGTGGTCGCGGGCGCCGAGCTCGACCGCGTGCGCGCCGGCGCCGCCAGCTTCCCCCCGCCCGGCTGGGAGCCGGTGCGCGACGCCGTGGACGACGAGGTCGTGCTGTCGCGGCTGCTGGCGACCGACGCCGAGGGCGAGGCGCGCCTCGCCTTCACGCCCGAGCGCGCGGGCCACTACCTCGTGCGCTGGCGCAGCCAGGACGACGAGGGCCTGCCGGTCGAGGCCGAGGCCACGGTGTGGGTCGGCGACCGCGACACGACGGAGCTGGGCTACCGCCACGGCGGCCTGAAGCTCGTCCTGGACGAGACCGCCTTCCGCCGCGGCCGCGCCGCGCCCGTGATGGTCGTCACGCCCTCGGCCGACCGCTGGGTGCTGCTGTCGGTCGAGGCCGACGGGCTGCTCGAGTGGCGCCTGGTGCACGTGACCGGGACCGTCGCCCTGGTCGAGCTCGACGTCGACGCGCGCTGGGAGCCCAACGTGCACCTGACGGCGGTGATGGTGGCCGACGGCGAGGCGACCCGGGACCGCGTCGAGGTCGTCGTGCCGCCCGAGGAGCACTACCTGGACGTCACCGTCGACCTCGGCGGGGACGCCTTCGAGCCCGGCGGCGCGACGCGCGCGCGCGTGACGGTCACCGACCGCGCCGGCGAGCCCGTCGCGGCCGAGGTGGCGCTCGCCGTGTACGACGAGGCCGTGCTGGCCATCCAGCCGGAGTACGCGCCCGACCCGCGCGAGTTCTTCTTCGGGACGAAGCGCGGACCCGGGACCACGGACGCCTCCAGCTTCCACCGGCGCCGCTACGCGCGGCTGGTGCGGGGCGCGGACGGCGGGCTGGTGGACGAGCGCTTCGCCGCGCTGGAGGGCCCGCCGGAGGAGGACTTCGAGGAGCTGGCCGCGCTGGGCTACGTGGACGTCGCCTCGCGCGGCCTCGCGCAGGCGGAGTCGGCGGCCGGGGCCGACTTCTTCCTCGGCGAGGGGCAGGCGAAGCTCGGCCGCGCCCTGGACGACGGCGACGGCACCTACCGCGGCCCCGGGGACACCGTCCCCCCGGGCGGCGGCGGCGGGGCAGCGGACGAGGTCGTCGTGCGCTCCGACTTCCGCGCCACGGCGCTGTGGAGCCCGGCGGTCGTCACGGGACCCGACGGGACGGCCGAGGTCGACCTCGAGTTCCCCGAGTCGCTGACGAGCTGGCGCGCCGTCGCCCGGACCGCCACCGCCGGCGACGCCTTCGGCCAGGCGGCGTCGACCGCGCGCACGCGCCTGCCGCTGATGTGCCGGCTGCAGGCGCCGCGCTTCCTCGTGGTGGGGGACGCGTGCGTGGTCTCCGCCGTGCTGCAGAACGCGACCGACGGGCCGCTGCGCGCCACGGTGGCGCTGGCCGCGACGGGGCTGCGCGTGGACGACGCGCCGGAGCAGGCCGTGGACGTGCCCGCCGGCGGCACCGCGCGCGTGGACTGGCGCGCCGCGCTCGAGGCGCCCGGCGAGGTCGTGCTCGAGGCCACCGCGCGCGCCGGCGAGCTGGCCGACGCCGTGCGCAAGCTCGTCCCCGGGCTGCCCCACGGGATCGAGCAGAGCCTGACCGAGGCCGGCGTCCTGCGCGGCGACGCCGTGACGATCGCGCTGGACCTGCCGCCGCGGCGCCCGGGCTCGACGGCGCTCGTCGTTCGCGTGACGCCCGGCCTGGCCGAGGCGCTGCTGGACAGCCTGCCGTACCTGCTGGACTACCCCTACGGCTGCACCGAGCAGACCATGAGCCGCTTCGTGCCCGCCGTCGCCGTGGCGCACGCGCTGACGCGCCTGGGCGTGGACGTCGAGGAGCTGGCGTCGACGCAGGTGCTGTGGGGCCACGGCACCTCGCCCGACCGGTCGGAGTCGCCGCTGCCGGACTGGACGCGCGTGCTGGCGACGCTCGACGAGGTCACCGCCCAGGGGCTGCAGCGCCTGACCGACTTCCAGCACGCCGACGGCGGCTGGGGCTGGTGGGAGAAGGGCGACAGCGACGCCTTCATGACCGCCTACGTCGCCTGGGGCCTCGCGCTGGCGCGGGACGCGGGCGTGGACGTCGACGCCGGCATGCTGCAGCGCGCCGCGCGCTGGCTGGACCGCGAGCTGGTCGAGGCCGAGCGCCGCCCGGACCTGCAGGCGTGGATGCTGCACGCGCTCGTCGCCGTGGGCGGCGAGCCGCCGAAGCACGCCGACGCGGCGGTCGCGAACCTGTGGGGCCGGAAGGACGCGCTGAACGCGGTGTCGCGCGCCGTGTTCGCCCTGGCGCTGCACGCCCGGGGCGACGCGGAGCGCGCCGCGGTGCTGGCCGAGAACCTGGCGAACGGCGTGCGCCGCGACGCCAGCCCGGACACGTCTATCGTGCAGGTCGGCGGCGGCGCCTCCGCGCCGTACGTGCTGCCCACGGCGCGGTGGGGCGACGACGCGATCGCGCGCCGCGGCGCCGGGGGTGGCGTCGAGTCGACCGCCTTCGTCCTGCGCGCGCTGCAGGCGATCCACCCCGGCAGCGAGCTGATCGAGCCCGCCGTCCACTGGCTCGTGCGCAACCGCCGCGGGGCGCGCTGGAACAACACACGCGACACGGCCGTCGCGGTGCTGGCGCTCGTGGACCGGCTGGAGGCCACCGGCGCGGCCGGCGGCGCCGGGCTCGAGGTCGAGGTGAACGGGTCCTGGACCTCCGCGGTGACCTGGTCGGGCGAGGGCGTGCTCGGCGCGCCGGCGATCGAGGTCCCCGCCGACGTGCTCCGCGACGGCGCGAACACGGTCGCGCTGCGGCGCACCGGGGGCGAGCGGCCGCTGTACTTCTCCGTCGAGGCCTCCTTCTTCAGCCTGGCCGAGCCCGTGGAGTCCGCCGGGTACGAGCTCTTCGTGCGCCGCCGCTACGTCCGGCTCGTGCCGCGCGACACGCTGCTGGCGGGCCCGCGGCTCGAGCGCGTCCCGCTGGCCGACGGCGAGCCGCTGGAGAGCGGCGACCGCGTCGAGGTCGTGCTGACGCTCGAGGCCAAGAACGAGCTCGAGTACCTGCTGATCGAGGACCTGAAGCCCGCCGGGCTGGAGCCGCTGCAGGTGCGCTCGGGCGAGTGGATGGCGGCGAGCGAGCTGCGGGCGGACGCCCTCGAGCGACGCCTCGCCGGCGCGCTGCCCGAGCCCGGCGACCTCACCGGCCGCCGCCGCGGCGTGCACCAGGAGCTGCGCGACCGGCAGGTGGCCTTCTTCCTGGACCACTGCCCCCAGGGCTTCTGGGAGCTGCGCTACGAGCTGCGCGCCGAGACGCCGGGCAGCTTCCACGCGCTGCCGGTGCTGGGCGAGGCGATGTACGTCCCCGAGATCCGCGCGAACGGGCGCGAGGCGCGCATCGTGGTCGTCGACGCGCCGTAGACGCGCCGTAGAGTGGGGGCGTCGCGGCGCCCGCGCGGGGCGCCGCTCGAGATCGGCAGGAGGCGCCGTTGAAGTCGCTGACGAAGTACCTGAGGTTCCGCGTCCCGACGCGGATGGGGTTCGTGAACATCACGACCGACGTGGAGGCCGCGGTGGCGGAGAGCGGCGTGCGCGAGGGGCTGTGCCTCGTCAACGCCATGCACATCACCGCCAGCGTGTTCATCAACGACGACGAGCCGGGGCTGCACGAGGACTACGCGCGCTGGCTCGAGGAGCTGGCGCCCTTCGACCCGAGCCCCGAGCGGTACCACCACAACCGCACCGGCGAGGACAACGGCGACGCGCACCACAAGCGCCAGGTGATGGGGCGCGAGGTGGTCGTGGCGATCACCGACGGCCGCCTCGACTTCGGGCCGTGGGAGCGGATCTTCTACGGGGAGTTCGACGGCCGGCGCGAGAAGCGCGTGCTCGTCAAGGTGCTGGGGGAGTAGCGCCGGTGCGCCCGCGGGCCCCTGGCGCGGGTGTCGAGATTTCGTGGCTCCCGCTCCCGGGGCGCGTCGAGGTTCCGTCCAACTTTCGCGGCGGAAACCGGAACCCGCCCGGCGCTTGCTAACGTCCAGGGAAGGCTTGGCGGGCCCGCACGTTCTTCGTGTTTCGTGAGGAGAGAACCGACCGACCACCTCCTGGGTCCGCCAGGCCCTCCCTCCACCGCGCCGCTCCGCCCGAGGCGGGCGGGCGCGGGCGGCCCCGGAGACGACTCCGGCCCGAGCCGGAGACGGCTCCCCCCTGCGACCCGGAGACGGCTCCGGCCCGAGCCGGAGGCGGCTCCCCCCGCGACCCGGAGACGGCTCCGGCCCGAGCCGGAGGCGGCTCCCCCCGCGACCCGGAGACGACTCCGGCCCGGCCTCGCCCGGGAGCGGGACCGGTCCGCGGCCGGCGTCCGGGACCCCGTGGACCATCCGCCGGGCCCGAGCGGCCCGTGCGTGTGACCCCCCGCACGCCCCGCGTGTGACCTCCGGAATCCTCCGCGCGTGACCCGGTGCGCCCTCGCGTGCCCTGCCGGGCACTCGTGGTCGCTCGCCAGCCCTCGTGCAGATGGACGCGGGCCCGCGCGGCGCTACCCTAGGGGCTCCTCGGTCCGGCGCCGCCCTCATGCCTGCGGGACGACCGGCGGCCCGCTCCGAGCCCATACCCCCGTTAGGAAGACTCCACAGGAGAGCTAGACGTGCCCGAACTCAAGGGAACCAAGACGCACGAGAACCTGAAGGCCGCCTTCGCGGGCGAGTCCCAGGCCAACCGCCGGTACCTGTACTTCGCCAAGCTGGCGGACGTCGAGGGGTACCCCGAGGTCGCCGGCAACTTCCGCGACACCGCCGAGGGCGAGACCGGCCACGCGCACGGCCACCTCGACTACCTGAAGCGCGCCGGCGACCCGGCGACGGACATGCCCTTCGGCTCGACCGAGGACAACCTGCGCACCGCCGTCGCGGGCGAGACCCACGAGTACACCGACATGTACCCGGGGATGGCCAAGGCCGCTCGCGAGGAGGGCTTCGACGAGATCGCCGACTGGTTCGAGACGCTGGCCAAGGCCGAGAAGTCCCACGCGGGCCGGTTCCAGGACCTGCTGAACCAGATCAGCTGAGCCGCCGTCCCGGCGGATCCCGTCTGGCGGCGGCGGAGCGCTCGCGGGCGCCCGCCGCCGCGCTCGTTCACGCCCCCGCGTACCGCGCATCGAGTCCCGTCCCCATGGCCGAGAACATCTCCTACCAGCCGACCCCGGGGCTGACGTACGACCCCAGCGACGAGCGCTACTGGCAGCGCGAGGCGCTCGACGGCGAGGTCCAGCGCGCTTTCGAGATCTGCCACGGGTGCCGCATGTGCTTCAAGTTCTGCGACACCTTCCCGACGCTGTTCAAGCTGATCGACGACGAGAAGGACGGGCGCGTCGCCGACATCACCGCGGAGGAGACGCGCGGGATCTTCGACACCTGCTTCCAGTGCAAGCTGTGCGAGGTCCAGTGCCCGTACACGCCGCGCGACGGGCACGAGTTCCAGCTCGACTTCCCGAAGCTGGTGCACCGCCACCAGGCCGTCGAGGCCCGCCGGCGCGGCGTGCGGCTGCGCGACCGGCTGCTGGGGGACCCGGACCGGGCCGGGCAGCTGGCGCGGCTGAGCTTCGGGCTCGCGGACCGCCTGAACCGCTTCCCGCCGTACCGCTGGCTGCTCGAGAAGGTGCTGGGCATCCACCGCGAGAAGCTGCTGCCGCCCTTCGCCGGCCGCTCGTTCGACTCGTGGGCCCGGGCGCGGGGGCGGACCACGCGCGAGCCGGGGGCCGAGGCCGTGCTGTTCCCGACCTGCTACGTCCAGAACAACGAGCCGCAGATCGGCGTGGACACCCTCGAGGTGCTCGACGCGAACCAGGTCGACGCCCGCTGTCCCGAGGGCCTCGCCTGCTGCGGCATGCCGGCCTGGGAGCACGGCGACCTGGACACCCTGCGGGCCAACGCGCGCCGCAACCTCGACGTGCTGATGCCGCACGTGGAGGCGGGGGCGAAGGTGCTGGCGATCAACCCGACGTGCTCGATGATGCTGCGGCGCGAGTACCCCGAGCTGCTCGAGGGCGCCGACCGCGAGCGGGCGCAGCGCCTGGCGGAGGCCGTGCGCGACCCGTCCGAGTACGTCTGGAGCCTGCGGGACGAGGAGCGCTTCAACACCGGCTTCAAGAGCACCCCGGGCGAGGTCCCCGTGGCGTACCACGCGCCCTGCCACCTGCGGGCCCAGGCCGTCGGGTTCCGCGGGCGCGACCTGCTGCGCAAGATTCCCGGCGTCCAGCCGCGCTTCGTGGCCGAATGCTCGGGTCACGACGGGACCTACGCGATGAAGGTCGAGGGCTTCGAGCCGTCCCAGCGCGCCGGCGCCAACGCGTTCCGCGACATGCGCGAGACCGGCGCCGAGGTCTGGGCGACCGACTGCCCCCTGGCCGCGCTCCAGTTCCAGCAGCACGCCGGCCGGCACGCCGGCCACCCGATGAGCATCCTGGCCCGCGCCTACCGCGCCCCCGACCAGGGGGGCTTCCCGCAGGCCGTCCCCGCGAGCTCCGAGACCCCCCCGAACCCCGGAGGAGCCTGACATGCGCCCCGTGCGTCGCGACGAGATCCTGGACTACGTCACCTACGAGGAGCGGCGCGCCGAGCTCCAGGCCCAGGTGCTCCCCGCCAAGCGCGCGCGCCGCGTCCACGTCGCCGACGTGCTCACGTTCCTGTTCGAGAACACGGAGACGGTCCGGTACCAGATCCAGGAGATGATGCGCGTCGAGCGCATCGTCCGCGAGCAGGACGTCCAGCACGAGATCGACACGTACAACGAGCTGCTCGGGGGTCCGGGCGAGCTGGGCTGCACGCTGCTGATCGAGCTGCCCGACGCCGCCGAGCGCGAGGTCAAGCTGACCCGCTGGCTGGACCTGCCCGAGCACGTGTACCTGCTGCTCGAGGACGGCGAGCGCGTGCGCGCGTCCTACGACCCGCGCCAGGTGGGGGACACGCGGCTCTCCTCGGTCCAGTACCTGAAGTTCGCCACGGGCGGCCGCGCCCCCGTCGCCGTCGGGTGCGACCTCGCCGACCTGACGGCCGAGACGGCCCTCTCCGACGAGCAGCGCGCGGCGCTGCGCGCGGACCTGGAGGGCTGAACAGGTCCCCGACGCGCGCGGGGCCGCCGCTCCCGTGGAGCGACGGCCCCGCGCGTCACGCCGCGGCCGCGAGCGCGGCCGGGGCGCTCACGGGCAGATCGTGAACTCGAGCCCGTTGGTGAGGCTGTCGTTGAAGCCGTCACCCAGCGCCGCGTCGCGACCCCGGTACTGCGCGTTGACCTGCGCGCCGG
>JAUIDW010000550.1 GCA_030428395.1 bacterium
AGGGCGAGTCCGGCGTGGCGGTGCGCTGGAACATCGCCTCCTTGTAGCGCGTGAACGCCGCCCAGTGCTGCTGGGCCTGCAGGTCCACCGTGGAGAGCTTCCAGCGCTTCAGCGGGTTGGTCTCGCGGCGCCGCAGCCGCTGCTGCTGCTCGTCGCGGTCGATCGAGAACCAGAGCTTGATGAGGTCGAGGCCGTCGTCGAGCAGCATGCGCTCGAAGTCGACGACCTGCTCCATGAAGCGCTCGTACTGGTCCGGCGTGCAGAACCCCATCACCGGCTCGACGACCGCGCGGTTGTACCAGCTGCGGTCGAACATCACGATCTCGCCGGGGTCGGGCAGCTCGCGCACGTAGCGCTCGAAGTACCACTGCCCGCGCTCGGCGTCGGTCGGCTTCTGCAGCGCCACGACGCGGGCGTTGCGCGGGCGCAGGTGCTGCACGAAGCGCAGGATCGTGCCGCCCTTGCCGGCCGTGTCGCGGCCCTCGAACAGGATGGCCACGCGCCGACCGCTGTCCATCACGTGGGCCTGCAGCTTCAGCAGCTCGACCTGCAGCCGGCTGAGCTCGAGCAGGTACGCGCGGTCCAGCTCGTCGTTCAGCAGCTCCTCGAGCCAGCGCTCGATCTCCCGATCGGTGGTCTCGCTCAAGACGGTCCTCGCGGCTCGACGTGCGGGGAGCGGGGGCGCGGGCTCAGCCCCCGAAGGCCTCGACCCAGGCGTCCTCGCCGAAGCCGACGATCCACCGGTCCCCGCGCCGGAGCGTCGGGGCGCGCAGGTTGCCGGTGGGACCGATCGCCACGGCGGCGACCTCCTCCCAGTCGGCGGCCGACTTCGGACGCGCGAAGCTCCAGCTCTTCTTCCCCTTGGCGACCAGCACCTCGCGCGCGCCCTTCATCAGCTTGCGCAGGTCCTCCTCGCCGTAGCGCTCCTTGCGTGCGTCCACCGTCTCCCGGACGGCGAGCCCCCGGGCGGACAGGAACCTGTCCGCGCGGGAGCAACCCGTTCACGACTTGCGGTGGTAGTACCAGTCGATCGTCTTGGCGGCCATGGGGGTCTCCTGGTGGATGGCCGGCGCATTCTAGGGCAAGGGCGAGCTCCGGGCGACGGACCGCCGAGTCCTCGATAGAGCGGCCCGAGCGCCCGGGCTCGACCCCCCACGCGACGGCGGACGGCCGGCAGCGTCACGATTCCCGGAAAGACCGCGGCCGGCGGCGCCGACCGCGTTCACGAGGACAGCAGCGCGCGCACGGCGTCGATCGTGTCGGCCTCCGCGGCCGTCTTGTCGTCCCGGTGGCGGCGCAGGCGCGCGAAGCGCAGGGCGACGCCGGCGGGGTACTGGGAGCTGCGCTGGACGCCGTCGAAGGCGACCTCGACGACCCGCTCGGGACGTACGTGGACGACGGGGCCCTCGACCCGCGTGGCCAGCGCCTGCAGGGCCTCGGTCTGCCACCGCAGCACCTCGTCCGTCATGCCCTTGAACGTCTTGCCGAGCATCGCGAACCCGCCCGTCG
>JAUIDW010000551.1 GCA_030428395.1 bacterium
GGCGAGGTGTCGAGCGTGCGCGTCTTCCTGCGCCGCCCGCTGGCCGAGGTGCGCACCGTCGCGCTCGACCCGGCCAGCCGGACCGCCGCCACGCTGGTGCAGGTCGTGCTGTCCCCCGGGTTCGCCCGGGGCGCCGGGTCCGGAGCGCGCGTGCGCTTCCTCGAGGTCCCCGCCGGCGACGACCCGGCCGCGGTCGAGGCCGACGCCTGGCTGCGCATCGGCGACCGCGCGCTGCGCGAGCTGCGCGCGCCCGGGGCGCCGCCCTGGTTCGACCCCTGCGCCGCGTGGACCGCGGCCACGGGGCTGCCGTTCGCCTTCGCGGTGTGGATCGTCGCTCCGGGCGCGCGGCTCGACGACGACGCGCGCGCGGCGTTCGCCCGCTCGCGCGCCCACGGCGCGGACGAGCTCGAGGCGTTCGTCCAGCGCGGGGCGCGCGAGCTGGACCTGCCGGTCGACTTCGTGCATCACTACCTCGCCGACGAGTGCCTCTACGAGCCCGGCGCCGAGCTCGCGCCCGCGCTGCGCGCCTTCCGCGACGCCGCCGCGCGCGAGGGCCTCTGCCGGGCGGACCTCGACCCCCAGCCCCTCCCCCTGCCGTGTCCCCGCGCCTGATCGACGCCGACCGCTGCCCGCACTGCGCGGAGCCGCTGCCCGACCCCGTGCCGCGCGTGTGCGGCGCCTGCGGAGGGTCCCTCCAGCAGCGCTACCTGAAGGCCGGCTGCATCTCGAGCGCGCCCAAGCTGGTGCTCTTCGCCCTGGGACTGGCCCTGGCGTTCGGCGGCTGCGCCGCGTCCTGAGGCGCGCCCCGGGCGGGGCGACCGTCCGCGCGTCCCGTCTGCGCACCGCGGGCGCCGCGAATCGGCGAGCGACGGAACCGGCGGCGGGCCCGCTCTCGTCCCAGCTCCAGGGCCCGCGCGAACCCGCCCGTCCCGGGTCCGGAGCCCGCCCGGCGATCGCCGAGCTCTCCAGGTTCCCCGGGAGGCGCGCGTGGCCCAGGAGGAAGTGGAGGACCCGACCTTGCCCATCCCGTACTGGCTCCTGCTGGTGCTGCCCGCCCCGGAGCTCGCCGCGTCCGGCGCCGCAGCGCCCCCACCGTCCACACCGCCCGCCGTCGCCGCGCGCCCCGGCGCGCCCGCGGCGAGGTCGAGCGAGACCCGCGACCCGCCGCCCGCCGTCGCGGAAGCGGCGGCGTCTGCTCCCGCGCGCCCCGCGTCCACCGAACGCCCGTCCGCCGCGGCCCCGTCCGCCGAGCGCGACGCGGCCGAGCGGGAAGCGCGCCAGAGGATCGCCGAGTGCGACCGCCTGCGCGCCGCGGCGCGGGCCGCCGGGCTCGACGACGCGCCCGTGGCCCGGGCGTTCCGCGAGGACCTCGGGCGCCTGGCCGACGCCGGCTCGCTGCACGCCACCGCCTGGCTGCTGCGCGCGCCGGCTCGCGGCGCCGCCCCCACCGACGAACGCGCGAACGCCCGCCGGCGCGCGCTCCACGAACGCGCGGCCGCGGCGGCCG
>JAUIDW010000263.1 GCA_030428395.1 bacterium
CGGCGCCACCGCGCCGCCGGCGGGACCAGCGCTCCGCGGCGCGGTCGGCCAGCCACGCGGGGACCACCGCGACCAGCGCGAACACCGCCCACAGCGCCCAGGTCTGCAGCAGCAGGGCGGGCGTCAGCTCGCGGTACTCGCCGAAGGCGCGGCGGACCAGCCACGCTTCGAGCGACGCCGCCCCGAGGGCGACGAGGGGGACGGAGGCCAGGTAGCGCAGCAAGCGGGGAGCGCCTCGGGAGGGAGGGAGCCTCGGGGCGGGGAGGGCGCCCCGGTGGAGGGCGGGCGCCGGCCGGGTTCGCGGCGGCGCCGGGCGACGGGCCGGCGCCGGGCCCCGGCGGAGCGGGATCCTAGCGCAGCCCGGGCGAGCGGAGCCCGCGAAACCCCGGCCGGGCCGCGCGCGGGGTCAGCGCTCGCGGTAGTCGGAGCAGACCCGGGCGTTCGGACGCTCGGGACGCGAGCACGCGTCGCCGTAGTCGTAGCGGCACGTGTCGCAGAGCGGCGCGCCCGTCCCCGCCACGGCCTTCAGCCGGCGCCAGAAGGCCTGCAGCCAGCGCAGGAGGAACATCCGGGCCTCCGGTGGGGCGGGGGGGGACCGCTGGGGGAACGGGGGGTGTCGGCGACGCGCCGCGCGCCGGTCAGCGCGAGCGGCCCGACAGCACCTCGATGCGGCCGACGTCCAGGCTCGGAAGGATCGTCCCGGCCTGCCCCTCGGGGGCCTCCGAGCCCTCGCGCAGCAGCGCGCCGCGGACGCCGAGCTCGAAGCCCGAGAAGTCGTCGAGCGAGTAACGGCCGGAGCTGCAGACCAGCTCGACCACGTGCCGTCCGCCGAAGCGCACCACGTACGTGGGCGCGGTGCCGTCGGCCGAGGCGATGCGCTCGAGCCAGCCGCGGTACGCGTAGCGCCCGGAGAACGGGTCCTGCTTGCGGTCGCGCGCCTGCTCGAGCTCGCGCTGGTACCGCTGGGCCTCCTCCTCGCGGCGCAGGCGCTCGGCCTCGAGCTCGGCCTGCAGCGCGCGCGCCTCGGCCAGCGCGTCGACGCGCGCGACGCCGCCGCGCGCGAGGTCCGCCGTCGCGCCGGTCTCGGTGACCGCCAGCACCTCGAGGTACGCGGCGCGCACCGCGTCGAGGTCCGGCGTGGCCTTCAGGCGCTCGGCCGCGAACAGGTCGTCCGCGTCGCGCAGCGCGCGCACGGCGGCCTGCTTCTCCTCGGCCAGCGGCGCTGCGGCCGCGGCGCCCGCCTTCGCGCCGGCCTCGGCGGCCGAGGCGGAGGAACCGGTCGCGCCGCCGCGGTTCCCGCCGGAGGGGACCGGCACGGGCACCGCCTTCGCGCGCGCGCTCTCGGAGGCGCGCCGCCACTCGGCCTCGCCGGCCGCCGCCGCGACGTCCTCGACCTGGTCGCGCAGGACCCAGGCCCGCACGCCCGGGGGCGAGGCGATCTGGATCCAGTCCTCGTCCCACGCGTCGCTCTTGCGCGCGCGCCCGCGGTAGGCCACGCGGTCGCCGGCGAACAGGCGCTTCGACAGCGGGTAGCTGTCGACGTCGCTCGACGGCTTCGGCCGCATGTTCACGTTGTTGCCCGACACCTGCAGGATGCCGGCCACGTTCGTCTCGCTGACGTACTTGCCGTAGACCCACACCTCGAACCCGCCGGGGGCCTCGACCTGGAGCCAGTCTCCGCTCTGGCCGTACACGGCCAGGATCGTCCCGGGCGCGAGGTCCGTCATCGGGTGCCCCGAGCGGTCCGCGAGGTTGCGCGCGGAGGTCCCCCGCGCGCCGGCGCGCGCGTACCCGGTCGGCGCGTCGTTCTGGGCGGCGGCGCCGGTCGCGAGGCAGGCCAGCGCCGCGGCGGTGGCGAGGGTGTTCGTGAGGCCCCGGAGGGCGCGCTTCGAGCCTGGCTCTACGAGTGCTTGCTTCATCGCCGGGTTCCCCTCGGGTGCGGACGTCGCCTGGTACAACGGGCGGATCGTATCCCTGGGCCCCGGCAGGATCCACCCGGGCGCGCCAACTCCCCCGCCGAGCCGACGCATGTCCCGTTCCCCCCTGCGCTTCCCCTACATGGTCTTCGCGAAGACCCGCTCGTTCCTGTCGACGTACACCCTGTCGCAGTCGGGGATGCCCGCGCCGCCGCCCGCGCTCTTCCCGGCCGCGGACCCAGCCGACCTGGTGCACGCCGACGTCGAGGCGCTGCCCGCCCTGGAGCGAGCCATCGCCCGCCACCTCGGCGTCCCGCCCGAGCGCGTCCTGGCGACCGTCGGGGCCTCCGCGGGCATGCTGATCGCGGCCCTGCGCTGGTTCCGGCCGGGCGCGCGCGTGGTCGCCGAGACGCCCTCCTACGAGACGATCCGCGCGCTGCCGGACCTGACGGGCGCGGAGGTCCATCTGCTCGAGCGCCGGCTCGACGAGGGCTGGGCCCTGTCGGTCGACCGCGCCCGCGCCGCGCTCGCCGGCGCCGACGGCCCCGCGCACCTGTTCGTGACCAACCCGCACAACCCGACCGGCGCGCTGGCGGACGCGGACACGATGGTCGCCCTCGCCGCCGAGGCCGAGCGCGCCGGGGGCGTGCTCGTGTGCTGCGAGGTGTACATGGAGTACGTCCCCGCCGAGCGGCGCCTCCGCTGCAACGACCTCGCCCCCAACGCCGTCGCCATCGGCAGCCTGACCAAGGCCTACGGCCTCGGACCGCTGCGCGTCGGCTGGGTCGTCCTGGGCGAGGGGCTCGCCGACGAGCGCGAGGCGCTGCGCGACGTCCTCCACCTCGCCTACGTCGACCCCCCCACGCCCTCGGTCCGGCTCGGACTCGCGGCCTTCGAGAACCTCGAGTCCCTGCGCGTGCCCATCGCGACGTGCGAGCGCGAGGCGCGCCCCCACCTCGAGCGCTTCCTCGCCCGCCCCGACGTCGACGCCACCGCGCCGGAGTTCGGGATCATCGCCTTCCCCCGCATCCGCGACGTCGACGACACCCGCGCCCTCGCGGACCTCGCCGCCGCCGAGTTCGACGTCGACGTCGTCGCCGGCGAGCACTTCGGCCTGCCCGGCCACCTGCGCGTCGCCTGCGGCGTCCCCGGGGAGGTCGCCCGCGAGGGCTTCGAGCGCCTCGGCCAGGCCGTGGACTCGTTCCGCGCACGCGCCTGACCGCACGCGCCCGACCGCACTCGCCCGACCACGCGCCCGACCTCGCACGTCGGGTCCGCGATCTCTCGCGTCCAACCCCACGCGCCGGATCCCGCGCTGCCGATCCCGCGCGTCCCGCGCACGCGGCGAGGGCGAGGCCGAATGGGCGCGGGGCCCGTCAGCCCTCGAGCAGCACCTCGTCCTCGAAGCACCACGCCCACGACTCGCCGGGCTCGAGCGAGCGTGCGACCGGATGGCCCGTCCGGCGCCAGTGCGCGCTCGCGTGGCGCCCCTCGGAGTCGTCGCAGCACCCGACGTGACCGCAGGCCATGCAGAGCCGCAGGTGCACCCAGCTCCGGCCCGCGGCCAGGCACTCCTCGCAGCCCGCCGCGCGGGGCACGACCGGGCCCAGCCCGGCCGCGTGCGCGCAGCGCGCGTCGCCGCGGACCGCGAGCGCCACGGCCGCCTGCGTGTCCACCGCCGCGCGGGTGCCCGCGGCTCCCTCCGCGGAGCCCCTCGCCGCCGCGAGGAGCATTCCCCCTCCGGGCGCACCGCGCTCGTCGCCGGGGCGGGCCCCGACGGCCTCGCCGCCGGCGCCGCTCGGGTCGCCGCTCGCTCCGGGTGACGGGCCCGCGTCGCCCGTGGCGGGCGGCAGGAACAGGTCCTGCGCGGCCGCGAACGCCTCCGCCGAGCCGCGCAGCTCCAGGCGGTCGCCGGCCGCCAGGACGGGGGGCCGCGAGGCGTCCCCGGGGTTCGCGCCGTCCCCCGTGCGCGTCCACACCGCGGTCCCGCCGCGCCAGACGGCCACGGGCTCCAGGCCGAAGCGGCCCTCGAGGTCCAGCGCGTCGAGCGGGGCGCCCGCGACGGGGCTCTCCGCGCGGACGCGGACCCGGCGGCAGTCGACGCCGTCGGGCGCCACCTCGCAGGCCACCGCGATCGGCGCCGCGGAGCCCGCGTCGGCGATCGCCGCGTACCCCGCGCGCCGCACGGTCGCCTCGTGGCGCGCGACGGCGCCGTCGGACACCGGGAAGTGGTCCAGCACCTGCGCGAACAGGCCGACGACGACCTCCAGCTCCTCGGCCACGACCGCGTCCGCGCCGGCGGCCAGCAGCTCGGGCACGTCCGCCTGGCTGCGCGTGCGCACGACGACGTGCATGGTCGCGTTGCGCGTGCGCGCGACCGACACGATGCGGTGCGCGGCGGACGGCTCGTCGTCCGGCACCACGAGCACCTTGGCGCGCGCGATGGACGCCAGCTCGAGCGTGTGGAGGCGCATCGGGTCGCCGAGCAGCACGAGGTCGCCGCGGCCCTCCGCCTCCTTCGCGCCGGCGGGGCTCAGCGTGACGACCACGAACGGCACCCCCGAGCCCTCGAGCACGTGCACCAGCCGGTGGGCCGCCTGGCCGTACCCGGCGACGACGACGTGGTTCTCGAGCGCCGGGAGCGCGCCGTGGGCGAGCTCGCCGGGTCCCGCCTCGGGCTCCGCGCGCGCGCCGTCCTCGCGGGAGTCGATCCGCGCCGCCAGCGCCAGCAGCCCCGGGGTGAGCGCCATCAGCAGCACGCTCGACGCGACCAGCACCTGGCCGCCGCCCTCGACCCCGAACGGCAGCAGCTCGTACTCGCGCCCGACGCGGGCGAGCACGAACGAGAACTCGCCCACCTGCGCGAGGCCGACCCCGACGGCCAGGGCGCGCCGCGGCCGCATCCGCAGCGCGCACAGCCCGCCCGCCGTGGCGAGCGTCTTCAGCGCCAGGATCCCGAGCACCGCGCCGACGACCAGCGGCAGGTGCGACAGCAGGTAGCCCAGGTCGAGCAGCATCCCGACCGAGATGAAGAAGGCCGCGTTGAACAGGATCTGGAGCGGCAGGATCTCGGCCAGGGCATGGTTGCTGTAGCGGCTCTCGCTGACGACCAGGCCCGCCAGGAAGGCCCCCAGGGAGAGGGACAGGCCCGCCAGGCTCGTCAGCCAGGCCGTGCCGAAGCAGATCGCGACGACGGTCAGCAGGAACAGCTCCGGCGAGCAGGTGCGCGCGACCCGCTCGAGCACGACCGGCATCCCGCGGCGGGCCACGAACAGCACCGCGACGACGATCCCGGCGGCCTTGGCGAGCGCCAGGACCACGTCCAGCGCCGAGCCGCCGCCGCTGCCGAGCATCGGCACGAGCAGCACCATCGGGATGATGGCCAGGTCCTGGAAGATCAGCACGCCGACAGAGGCCTGGCCGCGGGGGCTGCGCGTCTCGGCCCGGTCGCCGAGCAGCTTCATCACGATCGCCGTCGAGGACAGCGCGACCAGGAAGCCGCTGAACACCGCCGTGCGCCAGCCGGCGCCCGCCGCCACGACGCACGCGGCCACCGCCGCGGTCACCAGACCGACCTGCAGGCCGCCGCCACCCAGGATCAGGCCGCGGATCCGCGTGAGGCGCTCCAGGCTGAACTCGATGCCGATGGTGAAGAGCAGCAGGATGACGCCCAGCTCGGCGAGCGAGTCCACCAGCTCCGGCTCGTACACGAGCCCCAGGGCGTTGGGCCCGATGGCCACGCCGGTCACGAGGAACCCGACGATCGGCGGCAGCCCCACGCGGTTGCAGGCGTAGGCGATCAGGGCCCCCACGACCACGACCGCGGCGACCTCGCCGAAGAACGCGGGCGCCGGTCCGCCCGCGAGCACCAGGCCGCAGGCGCTGGCGAGGGTCGTCATCGTCCGCCGCGCTCCCCGCTGTCCCCGCGCTCCCCGCTGCCGCCGCGCGCCCCGTGGCCGCAGGATTCCCCGCGGCCACCGGGTTGCGCGGTTCGCCCGGGCCCCCCGCTGCCGCCGCGGTGCCCGCGACCGCCGGAGTCTCCGTGGGCACCGAGCTCCCCGAGGCCCAGGACCTCGGCCGCGCGCGCGAGCAGGGCGCGCTCCACGCCGGCGAAGGGGCGCCCCAGGGCGCGCGCCAGCCGCGCGACGTCGTCGTACTCGGGGGCGAGGTCCGCGAGCGCCGGCGCGCCCGCCTCACCGGGTCGGCGGCGCACGACCACGCGCGCCGCGTGCCCGTCGAGCTCGACTTCGAGCGCCTCGCGCTCGCACTCCGTCCGCTCGCAGCGCGTCCAGCGCACCCCCAGCGTGGGCGTGTGCGCGAACGCGACCCGCTCGAGGTCCGCGCGCCGCTCCGCGCGGCAGAGCGCCGTCACCACCACGCCAGGGCGGTCCTTCTTCATGGCAACCGGCGCGGTCCACGCCTCGAGCGCACCCGCCGTGCGCAGCTCCTGCACGCAGAACCCGACCTGCTCGCCCCCGGTGTCGTCCAGGTTGAACTCGAGCAGCCAGGCCGTGGCGCGCGCGGTGCCGCCGTCGGCGACCTCCCCGAGCTGGACGCGGAGGAGGTTCGGCGGCCCCTGCGGGAACTCGCGGTGACCGGCGCCGTACCCGAGGGCCCGCGCCGTGAACGCGCCCGGCGGGTCGAACGAGTCCGCCCAGGCCACCAGCAGCGCCGCACCCGTCGGCGTCGTGCGCTCGCCGGGTCCGCCGCCCGCCAGGGCCGGCCGCCCGCGCAGGAGCTCGGCGGTCCCGGGCGCCGGCACGGGCATCTCGCCGTGCGCGCAGCGCACCGTGCCCGCGCCGAGCAGCGGCGGCGACGTCACGACCCGCTCGACCCCCAGGCGCTCGAGCGCGAAGGCCGCCCCGCAGACGTCGACGATCGAGTCGACGGCCCCCACCTCGTGGAAGTGCACCTCCTCCACCGAGGTGCCGTGAACGCGCGCCTCCGCCTCGGCGATGCGGCGGAACGCGTCCCCCGCCCGCACGCGCGAGGCCGGCGCGAGGGGCGCCCCCTCCACCAGCGCGAGGAGGTCCGCCAGGTGCCGGGCCGGCGGGTCGTCCGTCTCGGCGGTGTGCACCTCCAGCAGCTCGGCCTCGACGGTCCCCCGGCGCACGCGCGAGCGCGCGAGCCGGCACTCGTCACCCAGCAGCTCACGCGCCAGGCCCTCGAGGTCCGCGAACGTGAAGCGCGGGTCCCCGAGGTCGAGCAGCGCCGCCAGGAACATGTCCCCGGCGATGCCCCCGAACGGTTCGACGAACAGCGTGGACACGCTGCTCAGTCTCGGCGATCCGGGCGCCGCGGGCCAACGTCATTCCCGCGGCGGCGGAGGTCGCGCCGCCCGCCCGACCCCGGGCTCCAGGTCGTCTCCCCCACCGGGAGCCGGCCCGCCGCGCGCAACGGCCAGGACCTCGACGCGGGCGGCCCCGGCCCGCCGGAGCACGCGCGCGCACTCGTCGGCGGTCGAGCCGGAGGACACCACGTCGTCCACGAGCCACACCCGCGCCCCGGTGACCCGCGCGGCGCAGCCCGCGCGGAGGGCGAAGGCCCCGCGCACGTTGGCCGCACGGGACCGCGCGCCGGGCGCCCCCTGGGGCGGCGTGGCGCGCGTCCTGCGCAGCGCCGTCAGGACCGGCGGTCCGCCCGCCCGCGCCACGGCGCGCGCGAGCAGCCGGGCCTGGTCGTAGCCGCGCTCGACGCGGCGCCAGCGGTGGAGCGGGACCGGAACCAGCCACCGGAGCTCAGCGGGATCCCCGTCGGGAGGAGGCAGGCACCGCGCGAGCCGCCAGCCGAGCCAGGCGGCCACGTCCGTCCGACCGCCGTACTTGA
>JAUIDW010000552.1 GCA_030428395.1 bacterium
GGTGCGCCAGGGGTCGTTCCCGCGCAGGAACCCGGCCATGCGCGCGGACACGTGCAGCGGCAGGTCGCGCGCGCCGTAGGCCTCGCGCCCCAGGTGCAGCAGGCCCGTGTAGTGCCCCATGTGCGCGTGCGTCAGGAACACGCCCTCGAACAGCGGCGGCCGGCCCCCCGCGGAGCTCGCCGCGGGCGCGCGCCCGGCGGGATGGCCGGCGGCGAGGGCGACCTGCTCGCGCAGGTCCGGGGTCGCCTCGAACAGCCAGCGCGAGCCGCTGCGCGGGTCGACCAGCAGCAGCGACGTCACCAGCCGTCTGCGCGCAGGGTCGCGCCGCGCCGCGACGCACGGGGGCTCCTCGCAGCCCACCTGCGGCAGACCGCCGTCCTGGGCCGTGCCCAGCACGAGCACGTACGGTCCGCCGTCCGCCGGCTCGGCGGCCGGGCTCGCGGCGGCCGTGCGCCCGTCCAGCCGGGCCAGCCGCGCGCGCACGTCGCCGCCGTCCCCGACGCCCTCGAGCAGGACGAGGTAGCGTCCGCCCGCCTCGGCGGCGAGGACGAAGCTCGGCTGCTCGGGTCGCTCGCGGGCGGTCGTGCCGTCGGGGCCGAAGAACACCCGCCGCTCGCGCGGGTCCTCGCCCTCCAGCCACAGCGCGCGCTCACCCGGCAGCAGCTCGAGCTCCTGCCACTCGAACACGCTGGTGCGCCGCCCGTCGACCGCCGTCAGCTCCAGGTCGAACCCGAGCACCCGCGAGCGCAGCAGCACGCGCGCCACCTCGGCCTCGGCGCGCCCGGCGCTCCCGTCGACGCGCACGACCTCGGGCGCCCCCGCGCAACCCAGCGCGAGCACGAGCCCCACCAGCATCACCCGGCTCCGCATGGCCCCGATTCTGCCCCGCGGACCCGCGCCGTCCAGCCGCGGCACGTCGCGATCCTCGCGCGCGGCTCTCTGCGACGACGGTCGCCCGCCGCGCACTCCGACTCGCCGGGGACGCGCGTGCGGGCCCGGGGACGCGTCCCTCGCCCGCACCGCCCTAGCGGCGGTCGCGCCGCAGCAGCCCGACCGCCCGCGCGAGCAGCCAGGCCCCGACCACGGCGCCGAGGACGAACAGCCCGACCCCGAGACTCACCTCGGGAATCGTCACGTGCGCGAGGGATGCCTGCATGCCGCCCAGGCTAAGCCGGCCGCCCGGCGGTGTCCATCCGGCGAAGGCCCGCGCGCTCAGCCGTCCGAGCCGTCGCGCTTCGGCGGGCCCAGGGGCTTGGTCGGGAAGGTCTCCGCGAGGAAGGTCTCGACGGCTGCCCAGTAGGCCGCGCTGCAGTCGAACTGCGGCCACAGGGCGGACGAGCCGTGCTTGCCCTCCTCGTCGGGGAGGAAGGTGACCACCGTCTCCGAGGGGATCCTCTCGACGATCGGCTCCCAGGTCGCCTGCTCGCCGCGGGCGGAGGTGACGAAGACCGGCGCCTTCAGCTTGCCGGCGGCGGTGCGGACCCAGTCGTCGGGCTTGCCCTGCC
>JAUIDW010000553.1 GCA_030428395.1 bacterium
AACGTGCGCCTGACCGACTTCGGGATCGCCAAGGCGCTCGAGGATCAGGACGAGAGCCTGACGATGACCGGGGCGACCCTCGGGACCCCGCACTACATGGCGCCCGAGCAGATCGACGACAGCAAGCGGGTCGGGCTGGCCTGCGACGTGTGGGCCCTGGGCGTGATGCTCTACAAGCACATGACGGGGCAGGTGCCGTTCCCGACCCCGAACATCGCCGACATCTTCGACCTGGTCGCCAAGGGTCAGTTCCCGGCCCCGATCGAGCTCGACGCCTCGCTGCCGGTCGTGTTGAACGCGCTCTGCCTGCGCGCCATGAACCTCGACCCCGAGGGCCGCCCCCCGGCCAAGACCTTCGCCAAGGACCTGGAAGACTGGGCCAAGCGGGTCGACCCGCCCAAGCGCGTCTCGCTCATGTCCCCCGACATGGCGGAGTCGGACGAGCACAGCCACCTGGCCGACTCCGACGCGTCGGGCGACGACGTCGACACCTCGGTCTAGCGGCTCAGGGCGGGGCGGAGCCAGAATCCGTGCCCGCGCCCGTGCCCATGCCCGTGCCCGTGCCCGACGTCTCACCGTACGAGGTGTGTTCGAACTGGAAGGCCTGGCTTCCCAGGATCAGGTTGCGCGTGCTCTGCCTGGAATCGGTCGGGCACGGGCACGGGAGGCTGTCGCAAAATGCCCGCGTCGGGGGGAAGCACGTGTTTCCCTTCACCGCGGAGGCGCGAAGGACGCAGAGGTTTCGCAGAGAAGGGGTTGCACAGGCTGGTCGCGTGCCGGCTTCGCCGTTGGTCAGGCCCTAGCCTCGATCGTCTAGAGGCGCGGTCGCTTGAGCGGTAGCTCCTAGAAAACCATCGCGAGTCCTAGTGCTTCAGAGCGCGGGCGCGCCCTCTGCGCACCCTCTGCGTCCTCAGCGCCTCGGCGGTGAAAGGACCGTCATGCGACCAGCTGCGCCTTCGAGGCGCGAGCCTCCTCGCTAATGCGACGGCCTCACGGGCAGGGGCACGGGCAGGGGCACGGGCACGTCCCCCGTCGGAGGGCTGCCTCGGCACAGTCAGCCTCACGCTCCCACTCGAGACGCGTGGCCTTCGGCGTGGGGGACGGGCGTCCCGAAGCCGACCTTGGCGTAGGCGCGCCGAGCGGCGGCGTTGTTCGCCTCGACGTTGAGGACGATCAGGTCGATCCCGCGGGCGGCGTGGTGGGCGCAGAGGGCGCGCGTGAGGCAGGTCGCCAAACCGCGACCGCGGGCCGCGGGGGCGGTCACGATGTCGCCCAGGGCGGCCACGCCGGTCGCGGCCGCGGCGACGTGCGTACCGCCCACCGCGGCCAGCGCGCCGTCGAGCCGGACGCCCAGGTAGCCGCCCCGCTCCAGGCGGGCCGGCTCGAACCAGTTGGTGGGGTAGTGGACGTAGAGCGCCTCGACCGCCGGCAGGTCGGCCGCGCTGAGCGCCACGACCTCGGCGCCCGGCGGCGGCGGGGCGTCGAGGAGGTCGGCGCTCCGCAGC
>JAUIDW010000006.1 GCA_030428395.1 bacterium
AGCTGGCGCCCGACGAGCACCTGGGCCGGGCCCATCAGGAACATCCGCTTGCCGAACCAGTGGATGTACATCTCGGACTGGTCCTGCCAGCGCTCGTAGGGGTCCAGCCGCAGGTTCGTGATGTACGGCCAGCTGGTGTGCTGCTGGAAACCCGTCGAGATGTTGCCCGACATCGTGTTGAAGCTGATCTTCCACTTCTGCCAGCGCAGGGCGTTCAGGTCGCCGTCGGCGCTGAAGTAGTAGATCTCCTCGCGCGGGCTGTCGTCCGCGTTCCCGGTCAGGTAGGGGAGCAGGTTGTAGCCGTCGAGGTGCGCCTTGAAGGTCTTGCCGTCAGCCTGGAAGCCGCCCTTCTTCAGCTCGTCCTGGATGCCCGTGTCCTGCCCGCCGTTCGCGGCGGCCAGCAGGGTCGGCACCCAGTCCAGGTGCGAGGTGATGCCGTTGAAGACCGTGCCCGGCGCGATCTTGCCCGGCCAGCGGATCAGCTGCGGGACGCGGAAGCCGCCCTCCGACGTCAGGCCCTTCTCGCCGCGGAAGGCGTGCATGCCGCCCATCTCCGGGCCCGTGAAGATCTCCGCGCCGTTGTCCGTGGACCACAGGACGATGGTGTTGTCCGCCACGCCGAGCTCGTCGAGCTTGTCGAGCAGGACGCCGGTCTCCCAGTCCAGCTCGTCCATGGCGTCGGCGAACATGCCCTTGCCGGTCTTGCCGTCCTGCTCCTCGCTCAGGTGCACCCAGACGTGGCAGCGGGTGGAGTTCACCCACATGAAGAACGGCTTCTCCTGCTGGACGGCCCGCTCCATGAAGTCGACGGCCTTGGCGGCGACCTCCTTCTCGAAGGTCTTCATGCGCTCCTTCGTGAGCGGCCCGGTGTCCTCGATGGTCTGCTTCCCGACCTTGCCCCAGCGCGGGTCGACGGTCGTGTCGTCCTCCTCGATGGCGCGGCAGTTCAGGACGCCCCGCGGGCCGAACTTGCCGCGGAAGTCCTCGCCCATGAACTCCTCGGGGTAGTCCGGGTTCTCGGGCTCCTCCTCGGCGTTCAGGTGGTAGAGGTTCCCGAAGAACTCGTCGAACCCGCGGACCGTCGGCAGGAACCGGTTCATGTCGCCGAGGTGGTTCTTGCCGAACTGTCCGTTGACGTACCCGTGGTTCTTCAGGAGCTCGGCCAGCGTCGGGTCCTCCGGCCGCACGCCGTGGTCGGTGCCCGGCATTCCGATGGTGAGGAGCCCGGTCCGGAAGGGGTTCTGCCCCAGGATGAACGAGGCCCGACCGGCCGTGCACGACTGCTGCGCGTAGTGGTCGGTGAAGAGCGCGCCCTCCTTGGCCAGCCGGTCGATGTTCGGGGTGTCGTAGTCCAGCATGCCCCGGTGGTAGCAGCTGAGGTTGTCGTGACCGATGTCGTCGCCCCAGATCACCAGGATGTTGGGCTTCGCGCTCTGCGCGTGCGCGGCCGCGGCCGCGACCAGGATGCAGGCCGCCCTCGCGGCTGCGTTCCGGAGGCCGCGGTGGCGGCCCTGCGTCGGGTGTTCCATTCGTTTCCTCTTCTTGGGGGTGAAATCGTCGAGCGGAGAGAGGCTAGCCACGCTGCCGCCGAGCGGGGGGCGAAACCGGCGGAGTCGTCGCCACCCGGAACGGAGCCAGCGACCCGGCTCCGTCGGACCCGGATCCGGGACGGTGCGCGGTGCAACCGCCGCCGACCGCTGCGCCGACGCGCCGGATCCGCGGGCGCGCGGCGCACGGTCCAGCCCGGCTCCGGGCGCGCCCCGCGGCGGCGGACCTACCGCGGGGGAGCGGCCTGCTGCAGCTTGCCCGCCGGCGCCGGGTCGGGGCGGGGCAGCACGTGGGCCGAGCCGGAGTTGTTGCCGGCGTCGTCGTCCCAGCCCGAGCCGATCACCATCGCGCCCTCGGACAGCCCGACGGTCGAGCCGAAGAAGTCGCCCAGGTCGGACTCCGCGGGCACGAGCCGGGCGAGCTGGATCCAGCCGTCGCCCGCGCCCGCGAACAGGTACGCGGCGCCGGAGGCGGTCCCCGCGTCGCTGCTGCCGCAGGCGCCGACGAGCAGGGTGCCGTCGACCAGCGCCACCGCGCGCCCGAAGTTGGCGCGCGCGGAGCCGGGGGGCGGTCCGAGCCGGGCGCGCTCGCTCCAGGCGGAGCCGCTGCGCGTGAACACGTAGACCGAGCCGCTGTCGAACCCCGCGTCGTCGTCCTGGAACGCGCCGACGGCCAGGACGTCGCCCGACAGCGCGACCGCGCGGCCGAAGGCGTCGTTCTCCGCGGCGTCGGACGCGACCAGCTTGGCCTCCTGGCTCCAGCTCGTGCCGCTCCGGACGAACACGTAGGCGGACCCCGAGTCCACCCCGCCGTCGTCGTCCCGGTAGGAGCCGACTACCAGCGTGTCCCCGCTGCAGGAGACCGTGTACCCGAACCCGTCGTTCACCGCGCCGTCGGCGGCCGTCAGCTTGGCCTGGTGGCTCCAGGCGGTGCCCGCTCGCACGAAGACGTGCACGGAGCCCGAGTCCGCGCCGAGGTCGTCGTCGAAGGGGGCGCCGACGACCGCCGTGTCGGCGTCGACGCCGACGGCGAGCCCGAACAGGTCGTCCACCCCGGGGTCGCTGGCGGCGAGCTTCGCCTGCTGGGTCCAGGTCCCGCCGCTGCGGACGAACACGTACGCGGAGCCCTCGTCGGCGCCGGAGCCGTCCACCAGGTCGTCCTGGTGGGCCCCGACGACGGCCGTGTCGGCGTGGACGGCGACGGCGATGCCGAACTCGTCGCGCGGACGCGCGTCCGCGGCGAGCAGCTTCGACTGCTCGACCCACGCGGTGCCGGCGCGGACGAACACGTAGGCCGAGCCGGACCGCTGCCCCGTGTCGTCGTTCCCGGCGGCGCCGATCAGCACCGTGCCGCGCGAGCACGCCACGGACTGACCGAAGAAGTCCTTGGCGGCGGCGTCCGTGGCGACGAGCTCCGTGAGCCGTTGAGCCGCCGCGGGCGTCGCGATCAGGAGGCCCAGCGAGGCCGCGAGGATGCCGTGCATGTTCCTGGTCCCTCCCATCACCACAGGTCGAACCGGAACGCCGCTTCGATGCCGCCCTGGAGCGTGACCTCGACGATCGCGTAGCGGCCGCTGGCGCTCAGGGAGTAGCTGGTCTCGAGGCCGGGAAGCGTCTCCACGACCAGCCCGCCGAGCCGCGTCACGCCCTCCTCGACGAGGAGCGTGTAGTCGACGAACAGGCCCTTCCGCTCGCCCAGCGGCGTGTTCCACAGTCCGAACCAGAGCACGCTCCCGTCGTCTCCGACGTAGAGCCACTCGCCCACGTCCGAGAGGACGAACGGCTCGATCACCGGCAGCGGGTCTCCCTCCTGGACGAAGGCCGAGTCGTTGAGGGTGATCCCGGGCCGGGCCACGGCGTCGCAGTGGAAGGCGTAGTCGCCCGAGTTGCTGAGCTTCCCCCGCCTCAGGCTGGAGTAGTTCCCCCCGAACGGCGACGGGTCCCCGGTCTGCGCCACCTCGGTGTGGTCCAGGTAGATCACGCGGTTCTGGCCGGCCGCCGCGAACGTCTGGGCGCCGAACAGGACGCTGCCGGAGTCGTTGAACCCCATCCACCCCCAGGTCAGGGACGAGATGGCGTGCGACTGCCCGGGCAGCGTGTCGCCCTCCTTGTAGAGGACGGTCTGGGCCCCGGTGGTCGTCGAGAGGATCCCGATGGCCTGGTAGTCGAACGTGCCGGGGATGCCCGGGTCGTCGATCGACGAGTGGAAGGCGATCTCGCCGGCGTTGTTGGGATAGCCGGGCAGCAGGATGCTGAACGTGGACCCCGCGGGGATCCCGGGCGCCGTCACGGCGGCCGTCTCCAGGAGGGCCAGGTCCGGAGGGGTCTTCCGGTAGAGGCCCTCGTCGGCCGGCAGGCCCGTGCCCGCGAGCCCCAGGAAGAACAGGGCCGTGCCGTCCCCGGCGAGGCGCACCTCGTTGTTGAAGGTCCGCAGGACCGCCCCCGGCGGGTCGACCAGGGACGCGCCCTCCTGCACGACCGCGTTGCCGGCCGCGTCCACCATCGCCGCGTTGCCGTCGGGGTCGGGGTTGTCCGTCAGGACGTGCACCAGCACGTTGCCGGCGTCGTCGACGGCCAGCCCGTTGATCAGCGTGACGGTCCCGAGGCCCGTCACCACGTCCCCCTCGCGGACCAGCGGCGTGACCGTCTGCGCCCCGGCGAGCGAGACCGCCAGGAGCGGGACCGCGACTCCCCGGGCGATGCGTCCGACGTTCATTCCCTGACCTCCGACCGGCGAGCCCGGCCTCTCCGCGGGTCCTCCCGGCGGACGCGCCACCGTATCACGGGGGGGCGCTCGCAACGCCCGTCGCACACTCGCCCCTGACCCCCGGACACATCGCGCGTTGTGCCCGACGGGCCGACCACCCCGTCGAGGGGCTCGCGGCAGCGCGCCCGACCGGAAGTTCTCGGGCTCGGCGTGCTGCGGCGCGGCATCACGGGACTCGTCCTCCCCGCGAGCTCGGGGGAGACGAGCTGGGCGACCCGGACCGGAGCGGTGCATCACCAGAGGAGATCCCCGCGCAGCGAAACGGCGTGCACCTGACCGCGGATGATCGTGGCTCCGAGGTTCTCGCCCAGGGCTGGCAAGCGCGCGTCCAGCCGCATGTCGACGTCGGACTGCGGGCTCGGGAGCACCCAGTACAGTGGCCCCTTCCCGCACGAGAACGAGTACCAGAGGCACGAGCCGTCCGGGCTCCAGCGGACCGGAACCGGTTCCTCGAAGTGGGCGCCGATGAACGGACCCGTCCAGATGGTGCTCATGTCCTGCGCATCGAGGACGAACGCGTGCGTCCCGACGCGAATGGAAAGAGCGATGCGGTCCCCCTCCGGAGACCACGCGATGGAGCAGACCTCGTCTTCCGGTTCCGTCAGCCACGGGTCGGGGTAGCGGCCCTCGTGCTGGAGTGTTCCGGACTCCAGCGACCAGATTCGCATCGTGTAGTCCGCATGCCCGGTCGCGATCAGGTCCTTCGAGGGGTGCAGGGCGAGCGTCACGATGGGATCCCGAGCCTGGAGCGCATCGGACAGAACTTCCCCGGTGGCTCCATCGCGAACCTGGAGGGTCTCCTCGTCGGCCAGGTACAGCCGACTCTCGCTCCGGTGCCAGGCTGCGGTGTGGTCGGTCCGTCGGGGCGACGACTTCCACCTCGCGACACACTCGCCCGCTCTCGTCCAGAGGCTCCCGCTTCCACTCGAGTGGAGGATCGCGAGGCGGTCGCCCGACGGCGCCCAGAGCAAGCGGGCGCCGAACGGCCATTCGTGAGTGCGAGCGAGCCCCGGGATTCCGACGAGCGCGTTCGAGGGATCCGTGTCCGGGGCTCGCCCCGGCCGCGCGGGATCCCAGAAGCGGAGTGAGCCCTGGCTGCCCAGTCCCGCGAGTACGTGGCCGTCGGGGGAGTAGGCCACGACCCACAAGGCCTCCTGCAGGGCAGGGTCCAGTTTCGCGAGCTCCTCGCCCGTTTCCGCGTCGAGCAAGGAGACGGTGCCGTCCCCGAAGCCGACAGCGAGGTGTTCTCCACGGGGCGAGACATCGACGGTCCGCGCGTCGGGCGTTTGGTCCTCGCTCTCTCCACGGTCCGATTCCGCCGCCGCGGTGCGCTGCATCGCGCCTACCTCCTGGGGCGGCCTCGCCGGTTCACGAACGTCAGCCCATGCCAGGTAGAGGACGACCGCGGGAAGAGCGGCCCCGGGCAGATCGAGTGGTCCCATCGAGTACCGGGTGCCGACAGGGCGGATCCTGCTTCACCGATCCCGGCATTCCCCGTTCCGACGTTCGGGCAGTCGCACCCCGGAGGTCGTCCTCGAGGACGGGGAGCAACATCGGCGAACCGTGGACACCTCGAGCCCCGCGGGGCCCCCGGGTTCCGCTTCGAAGGCGGAGCTCGCCCACGCCCGCGATCCCGCGTGGAGCGGGCGGCGGGACTCGTCTCCGCGGGACCGTCACGCGGAGCGGCGGGCGCCGGAGAGGCGCAGGGCGGCGCGTGCGTCCAGGAGTCCGGAGAGGAGCACGGCCGGGGACATCGCGAGGAGGGCCCAGCGGAGGAGCGGGGGGACCGGCGCGGGGCTCCACGCGATGCGGGTCGGGGCGTTCAGCTGGTGGCCTCCTTCGAAGAGGGTCGTGGCGACGAGGGCTCCGAAGACCATCGCGATGGCGACGTGGAGGAGGTACTCGCCCGTCGGGAGGCCGCCGAGGGGCGCGCGGCTCCTCGACTCGACCGAGAAGTCCCACACCGAGATCAGGAGGTCGACGGCCAGGAGCGCGAGCAGCGCCCAGAACCAGGCCCCCTCGAGCCGGACGCTGGGGATCAGCACGAAGAGGGCGGCGTACACGGGGCCCCGGCAGGCGTGGGACCAGAGCTCGTTCCTCGACGGGGGGTGCTTGCGGAGCCCGTGACCGATCGAGTGGAACAGGAGGATGTCGGTCCCGCCGAGGCAGCCGATCGCGAACAGCAGCCAGGTCGACGCCTCCATCACGCCCTCCCCAGCTCGCCGGACTCGACGAGGGCCGCGAGGCGGTGGTGCCGGTAGGCGAAGAACCTCCGCATCCACGGGGCGATGGCCACGCGCAGCGCGAGCTCTCCGCCGTAGCACCACGGCAGCGTCACCGACAGCCGGTCCCGGACGCGGGTGCCGCCCTCGACCTCCTCGAACTCGTGCGTGTGCACGAAGCTGCGGTAGGGACCGTGGAACATCTCCTCCTCGAAGCGCAGCGGCGGCTCGTAGGCCGTGTGGCGGAACCCCATGGCGACGGGCACCCCGAGCGCGATGGACTGGAGCACCCAGGTCCTGCTGCCCACGCGGATGTCGCCGTCGTTGCGCAGCATGGCGAACCCAGGCCACCCCTCGACGAGCCGCGGGAGGTTGGCGGGCGACTCGTGGAACCGGAAGACGGTCTCGATCGGCAGCGCCACGTCGGTCTCGTACAGGAATCGCATGGTCGAGGCCCCCGGGCATGGTGGGGGCGCGAGCGTCCACGCGCCAGGGGCCCCGGCCCGCCGGCGACGAGGACCCCGCTCCCGGCGGGCAGAACGGGGTCCCGGGACTGCATCGCGCGCGCCGCGTGGATACGATGCGTGCTCGAACCTCCAGGAGCACCGTCCCGGAGGGCGCCACATCACCGAGCCGCACGTGAGCCTCTCCATCGGGATCGCCGGTCTGCCGAACGTCGGGAAGTCGACGCTGCTCAACGCGCTCACGCACGCGGGCGCGGAGGCGTCGAACTACCCGTTCTGCACGATCGAGAAGAACGTGGGCGTCGCGACGGTGCCGGACCCCGAGCTGCGCCGCCTCGCGGAGATCCTGGAGCCCCAGGAGGCCGTGTCCACGACGATCCGCTTCGTGGACATCGCCGGGCTCGTCCCGGGTGCCTCGCACGGCGAGGGACTGGGCAACAAGTTCCTCGGCCACATCCGCGACGTCGACGCGATCCTGCACGTCGTGCGGTGCTTCGAGGACGAGAACGTCGTGCACGCGGGCGAGACGGTGGACCCCGTTCGCGACGCGGAGATCGTGGAGACGGAGTTCCTGCTGGCCGACCTGCAGACCGCCGAGCGCGCGCTCGAGAAGTGGCGGAAGGCGGCGCGGCACGGCAAGGGCGAGGGTGCCGACGAGGTCGCGGCCTTCGGTCGCGCGCTGGAGGCCCTGCAGGAGGGCACCCGGATCGCCGACCTCGAGCTCTCGCAGCGCGAGCACGAGGTGCTCGCCGAGGCCCGCTTCCTGACGGCGAAGCCCTGCATCTACCTGGCCAACACGAGCGAGGACGACCCCACCGGAACGGGCCCCCTGGCGACGGCCCTGAAGGAGGCCAAGGGGGCCGAGCGCGTCCTGTGCGTCTCGATCAAGATCGAGGAGGAGGTCTCCGAGCTCCCGCCCGCGGAGCAGGCCGAGTTCCTCGAGGGGCTGGGCCTGGAGGAGTCCGCGCTCGACCTCGTCGACACCGCCTGCTACCGGCTGCTGGACCTGATCACCTTCTACACCATCGCCAACGACAAGCTGCGCGCCTGGCAGCTGCGGCGGGGCTCGCCCGCGCCCGTGGCCGCGGGCCGGATCCACAGCGACATGGAGCGCGGCTTCATCCGCGCCGAGGTGATGGCCCTGAAGGACCTGCTCGAGTGGGGCAGCCGCCACGCCCTGCACGAGCACGGCCTCATCCACACCGCGGGCAAGGACTACGTCGTGCAGGACCGGGACATCCTGCAGATCCACTTCAAGGCGTAGGACTGCCCGCGTCCCGTCGCGCGCCGGGGCCGCGCGGGGACGCGGGTCAGACCAGTTCCTCCGGGGCCTACGAACCCTGCCGGAGTGCGCACCCGCCGGGGTGGCCTAGAGTGAAGTTTCCGGCGGGTCGACGGGACACGCGATCCGGGCCGCGCAGCGGCGGGAGTGTCCTGTCCGGGCGCAGGCCGGGGCGCGTCCCCATCCTCGATCCCCGAGGGGGATTCGTCATGCAAGTCTCGATGCACTCCGGAGCGCTGCGCGCGCTCCTCGGCGCCGCGGCCGCGGTCGCGCTCGCGGGGTCGCTCGGCGCCGACGAGCACGTCGTCGTCACACAGGCCCGGCGCCTCGCCGCCAGCGACGCCCAGCAGGGCGAGCGCCACGGCTCGGCGCTCGCCCAGGACGGCGACCTGCTCGTCGTCGGCGCGCCGGCCCACGACACCGCGCACGTGGACGACGGCTCTGCCTACGTCTTCGCCCGCGCGGGCAGCTCCTGGACCCAGGCCGCGCAGCTGCTGGCCGCAGACCCCGCCGCCAACGACCGGTTCGGTCGGGGCGTGGCCCTGTCGGGCACCACGCTCGCGGTCGGCAGCACGTCGCAGGGCGGCTCGGCCTACGTCTTCGTCCAGCGGGGCACGGTCTGGGCGCAGCACGCGAAGCTGCTCGCGCCCGAGCCGGGGTCCCCGTTCACGGCCATGGACCTGGACCTCGACACGCTCGTCGTCGGAGCCCCCGACGCCCAGAACGCCGGCGCGGTGTTCGTCTTCGTCCGCTCCGGCACGAGCTGGGCGCACCAGGCCACGATCCCGCACCCCGACCCGTTCGCCCCGTTCGACTTCGGGACGGCCGTGGCGGTCCACGGGGACACGCTGCTGGTCGGCGCGCCGGACGACCTGGTGGGTTCCACCCCGGCCGGGTCCGCGTACGTCTTCACGCGCCAGGGCACGACCTGGTCCCTGGAGCAGCGGCTCCTGTCGGACGTCGGCGCGGCGTGGGACGGGTTCGGTGGCTCGGTCGCGCTCGAGGGCGACCTGGCGCTGGTCGGTGCCCGACGCGAGGACGCCGGGGCGCCGGACTCCGGCGCCGTGCACGTCTTCGCGCGCAGCGGCACCGTCTGGACCCGCGAGGACGTGCTGGCCGCGACGCCGCCCGCGGGCGGCGCGGAGTTCGGCTACTCCGTTGCGCTCGCCGGCGACGAGGCCCTGGTGGGTGCCCGCCTGGCACCGGGCACGCAGACCCTGGCGGGAGCGGCCTACCTGTTCCTGCGCGCGGGGACCCCGTGGTCCCAGGCCGCCAGGTTCATCGCCTCCGACGGCCTGACCGGCGACTTCCTCGGCGCCGCCGTCGCGACCTCGGGCGGATCCCACGCGGTGGGGGCGCCCAACGCCCCGACCGTGCTGCCGGGCGACCCGACGTACGCCCAGGGCGCGGTGTACGGCTACGACACGACGGACGTGCCCGTGACGTACTGCCAGGCCAAGACGAGCTCGCTCGGCTGCCTGCCGTTCGTCGGCTGCAACGGCCGCGCCCAGGTCACGGCGGGGCCCGAGCGGTTCCGGCTCCAGGCCTTCGACCTGATCCCGGGCGAGGCCGCCTTCGTGCTGTACGGGTTCGCCAAGTCGAACCTGGCGTTCCACGGCGGACGGCTCTGCGTCAAGGCGCCCCTGACGCGCCTGCTGCCGCCCAAGACCGCGCAGGCCACGGGCCTGCCGCCCTGCAGCGGCTTCGCGCAGGTCAACTTCAACAACCGCATCCAGAGCGGCGTCGACCCGCAGCTCTCCGCGGGCCAGCGCGTCTTCGCCCAGTGGCGCCAGCGGGACCCCGCCGACCCCGCGGGCTTCGGCGACTCGCTCACCAACGCCCTGCGCTTCTCGATCGCCCCGTGACCCCCCGACGCGACCCGGGCCCCGCGCCCGGGCTGCGTCCCGATCGCGCGCCCTACGGCGCGATGACGAAGCGCACCGCGTCGGTGTAGCTGTCGCCGAACCCGAACGGGTCGGCCGGGTCGCGCGGCCGCCACTGCGCGTGCACGACCTGGCCCGGCGTGAGCAGCGGGTCGTTGCCGCCGCGGATCAGGGCGTTGAAGTCCCGCTTCACGAGGCCCGTGCACGGCGGCGTGCCGGTGGCCTTGGCGACCTTCGGCGGCAGCAGGCGCGCGACGGGCGCCTTGACGCAGAGCTTGCCGCCGTGGAAGTCCAGGTTGGACTTCCTGAACGAGTACAGGATCAGCGCCGCCTCGCCGGGGAGCACGTCGGTGGCCGCGATGGTGGACGGCGCCGTGCCCGACGCGCGCGGGACGCCGCTGGTCGTGACGAAGGGCACGCAGCCCAGGGAATTCGTCTTGCCCGTGCAGTAGGACCTCGCGTGGGTCACCTCGATCGAGACCTCGTCGAGGATCCAGCCCAGCTCCGGCGGACCGAAGTCGCCGCTCGTGACCATCTCGAAGAACAGGCGGACGTCCCCGCCGAGGTACGGCGTCAGGTCCACCGTCTGCGCCGTCCAGGGCAGGTCGAACGGGTACTCGGCGACGAGGTCGTAGGTCTGCCCGCCGTCGCCCGAGACCAGCACCTGGCGGTAGTCGCCCATGCAGCCCTCGCAGTCGACGTCGACGGTGTGGGTGAAGCGGAGCTGGGCCGACAGCGCCTCCGCCGGCAGCGGGATCGGGTCGAGCAGGAACAGCCCGCCGCCCGACGGCTGCGCACCGTGCGAGCAGTCGAGCGGGTCTCCGAAGCGCGCGGCCCCCGCCCCGCCCGGGAACGGCGCCACGGCGGAGGCGCACGGGTCGGTGTCGACCACGCGGTGCCACAGCCCCGTCGCGTTCCAGCGCGAGAGGTCCGTCTCGAAGTCCTCGTGGAAGAGCTCGAGCGACTGCGCGCTCGCCGCCGTCGCCAGCAGCGCGATCGCGACCGCGCTCGAACCTCGTGTACCCGGCATCGCCGTCCTCCTGCCGCTCCGCGCGGCGCTGCGTCCCACCCGGGGATACCAGGCCGGCGCGCATCCCGCCCGCCGTTCCCCGGCAAGGTGTCGCGCGGCGCTCCGGGGAACGGGGCGGGGGACCGGGCGGCGGGGGCGAGCTCGTGGCAGCCCGAGTCCGCGGTGGCCACGGCGCGCGCCGCGCGTCCTCGCGACAGGTAGGCGGATCGCCCGTTCAGGCTCCGCGGCGCGTGGACTAGGGTTGGCGACCTCCGGCGGGTCCTCGCCTCGGCGCGGGACCGCGAGCCGGGGGCGGGGAACCGCGCGTGGACGAAGCCGCGCAGGGACAGGAAACCATGAACAGACGTCTCTTCTGTCGCTCGGCCATGGGGGCGGGCGTCGCCCTCGCCACGGCGTCCCGCGCGGGGCTCGGCGCGGCGGCCGCGCCCGTCCGCCGGGAAGGCGCGGTGAAGCTCTTCACGCCGCTCGAGCTCCGCGGGGTGACCCTGCGCAACCGCATCGCGATGTCGCCGATGTGCCAGTACTCGAGCGAGGACGGCTTCGCGAACGACTGGCACCACGCGCACCACGCGGCGCGCGCGGTCGGCGGGGTGGGGCTCCTGATCGCGGAGGCCACGGGCGTGGAGCCCGAGGGGCGCATCACGCCGAACTGCCTCGGCATCTGGAAGGACGAGCACGTGCCCGCGCTGCGCCGGGTCACCGACTTCGTGCGCGAGCGCGGCTCGGTGCCCGGCATCCAGCTGGCCCATGCCGGCGTCAAGGGCTCGCGGCACCGCCCGTTCCACCCGACGCCGAACGCGTTCGTGCCGCTCGACGAGGGGGGCTGGATGCCCGTCGGCCCGACCGCGAAGCGCTACGGCGGGGACGGCCCGGTCCCGCGCGAGCTGACCGTCGCCGAGATCCGGAGGATCACCGCGTCCTTCGCGGCCGCGGCCGAGCGCTCGATCGCGGCGGGGTTCCAGGTCGTCGAGCTGCACTTCGCGCACGGGTACCTGGGGCACAGCTTCCTGACGCCGCTGATGAACGAGCGCGCGGACGCCTACGGCGGCCCGTTCGAGCACCGGACCCGGTTCCTGCTCGAGACGGTCCGCGCGGTCCGGGAGGTGCTGCCCGAGGAGACCCCGCTGTTCGTGCGCCTGTCGTGCACCGACTGGGTCGAGGGCGGCTGGACCCTGGACGACTCCGTGGAGGTGTCGCGCCGGCTCGCGCAGGAGGGCGTGGACCTGATCGACTGCTCCAGCGGCGGGGCCACGCGCAACGCGCGCATCCCCGTCGGCCCGGGCTACCAGGTGCCCCTCGCCGAGCGCATCCGGAACGAGGCCGGCATCGCCACCGGCGCGGTGGGCCTGATCACCGAGCCCGACCAGGCCGAGCAGATCCTCGCCGAGGGCCGCGCCGATCTGATCCTGATGGGCCGCGAGCTGCTGCGCGACCCGTACTGGCCGCACCGCGCCTGGGTCGCGCTCGGGTCCGACACCCCGCACCCGATCGCGCGCGAGTACGCCTGGGCCCTGCGCGAGACGCGCCGCTGACCGGCGGCCGCCGCGGCCGTCCGGCGCGGGAGAACCCCGGCCCGGTCGTGGGGGCCCGGCCGCGGGGTGGTACGGTCCCGCACCGATCCGCCATCGATCCGCCGGGCGGCGTGCCGAGAGCCGCCCGCCGACCGCGGCGGCGGGCAGTACGCGAGGAGGAGCGACACGTGGCGAGCGCGCGCAACCCGAGGGGCGGTTCGGAGGGGCTGAAGGTCGGCGGCGGGATCCTGGTGGTCGTGGCCCTCGGCTTCCTGGTCGCGTTCCGGTTCGTGGGGCCGCCGCCGCCCGACCGCATCGTGCTGGCGACCGGCGTCGCGGGCGGCGGCTACCAGGCGGCCGCCGAGCGCTACCGCGAGGCGCTGGCCGCGTCCTCGATCGACCTGGTGCTGCGCCCCACGGCGGGCACGGCCGAGAACTACGAGCTGCTGCGCTCGGGCGAGGTCGACGCGGCCCTCGTCCAGGGCGGCCTGGCACCCGCGGACGTGGGCGAGTTCGCCAAGGGCATCGCCAGCGTCTTCCACGAGCCGGTCTGGATCTTCCACCGCGCGGACCTCGACGTGCGGCTGGTGACGGACCTCGCAGGACTGCGCGTCGAGGTCGGCGGACCCGGCAGCGGAACGCGCGCCTTCGCGCGCGACCTGCTGGCCGCGAACGGGCTGGCCGACGGCGACGTGACGCCGCTCGAGCACGAGGCGGCCGAGGCCGCCGCGGCGCTGCTGGCCGGCGAGGCCGACGCCGCGATCCTGATCATGGCGCCCGACGCCGACACGGTCGCGGAGCTCATGGCCGCGGAGGGCTCCAGCATCCGGCTCCTGGACGTCGAGCGCCACGCGGCCTACGCGCGGCTGCGTCCCTATCTGGCGCACGTCGAGCTGGTCGAGGGCGTGCTGGACCTGCAGCGCAACCGGCCCGACCGCGACGTGAACCTGGTGGCGTCCACGGCGTCGCTGCTCGGGAGGTCCGACCTGCACCAGGCCGTCGTGCCGCTGCTGATCCAGGCCGCGCACGCGGCGCACGCCGACGGCGACCTCTTCACGGCGCCGGGCACCTTCCCGTCCCCGCGCAACACCGCCGCGCCGCTCGCGCCCGCCGCCGAGCAGTACTTCGCGAACGGACCCTCCTTCCTGTACCGCGTCTTCCCGTTCCCCGTGGCGGCCACGCTGGATCGGCTGAAGATCCTGATGCTGCCGCTGCTGACGCTGCTCCTGCCGCTGACGCGCCTGGCGCCGCCCGTCCTGCGCTGGCGCACGCGCCGCAAGATCTACCGCTGGTACGCCGACCTGAACCGCATCGAGGCGGAGTGGCGCGCCGCCCCCGCCGACCTCGACGGCCCCCTCGCGCAGCTCGACGCCATCGAAGGCGAGATCGTCGACACGGTCAACGTCCCGCCCTCCTACATGCACGAGCTGCACCACCTGCGTGCCCACCTCGACCGCCTGCGCCTGCGCGTGCGGGCGTGAGGTCCCGAGGGTCCTCGCCGCCGCGCGGGGGCAGGCGTGCGCACTCTGCCGGCGGGCGCTGCGCAGGCCGGCGACCGGCGGGGAGCGCGCGGCCGCCCTAGGCTCGAGGGGTCCACTCGCCCGAGGAGGTCCGCGATGTTCCGACGTGCAGTCCTCGTCCCCCTGACCGCTCTGGCCGCCTGGGTGTGCGCGGCGGAAGCGGCTTCCGCCCAGCTGCTTCCGGTCGACGCGGTCACCGTCGAGGAGGAGGCGCGCCTCGTGGGCCCCGACCCGTTCCCGATCGCCCAGCTCGGCTACGGGGTGGCCCTGGACGGGGACCGCGTGGCGGCGAGCACCCTCGGCTACGACGACGTCGGCGCGGAGGGAGCCATCCACGTCTTCGAGCGCGAGGGCGACGGGTGGGTCCAGACCGCGCGCGTCCAGGCCCCGGGGGTCGACCCCTACGAGCAGCAGTACTTCGTGATCGACCTGGACGGGGACACGCTCCTGGGCGCCGGCACGTCGCAGGGCGTGCACGTGTTCCAGCTCCGCGGGAGCACGTGGGTCGAGCAGGCGGTCTTCGGATATCCCCCCGGCGAGGGCTTCGGCTGGTGTGTTTCCCTCAGCGGCGACACCGCCGTCGTCGGGGCCTCGTTTGCCGACGACGACGCGGGCGCGGTGTACGTGTTCCGGCGCAGCGGTACGACGTGGTCCCAGGAGGCGCGCCTGACGGCGAGCGACGCGTCCCCGGGCGACCGCTTCGGCCTCGCGGTCTCGATCGACGGCGAGCGCCTGGCCGTCGGGGCGCCCCACGGCGACGGGGCCGAGCCGGACACCGGCGTCGCCTACGTCTTCGACCGGACGGGGACCGTCTGGTCGGAGAACGCTCGCCTCTTCAACCCGTACGGCCGGGGGTCGCCCTCCGACGAACTGGGCTGGGCGGTCTCCGCGCAGGGCGACAGCGTGGTCGCGGGGGCGCCGGCCTGCGACAAGCACGGGCCGAACGCGGGCGCCGCGTACGTGTTCCGCGAGGAAGCGACCGGGTGGGTGCTGGAGGCCGAGCTGTACCCACTGGCGCCCTCGCCCGCCGCCGTGTACGGCGAGTACGTGGCCCTGCACGGGGACCGCCTCGCCGTCGTCGCCCCGCAGCAGGCCGTCGGCAACTCCTTCGCCGAACGCGGCGAGGCCTACCTGCTCGAGCGCGTCGGACACGTCTGGCACCAGCGCGCGGTGCTGACCGCCAGCGGCGACTCCAGCAACGGCCTCGGGTCGGCCGTCGACATCGACGAGCGCCACGTCCTGCTGGGCGATCCCAGCAACGACGCCGGCGGGATCGAGGCCGGCGCGGCCCTGCTCTACGGCCACCGCACCATGCCGCGCACGTACGGCGCCGGCAAGCCGAGCTCGCTCGACTGCACGCCGTTCCTCGAGGTCGTCGGTCGCGCCCGGGTCGCGGGCGACGGCGCGTTCCACGTCCTCGCCCGCGACGCCCTGCCGGCGGAGCCGGGCTTCCTGCTGTACGGCGGCGCGGCGCTCGACCGGCCCTTCCACGGCGGGACGCTCTGCGTGAAGCCGCCGCTCACGCGCTGGGCCGCGGGACCCGCCGCCGCCAGCGGACCGCTCCCGTGCAGCGGCGAGCTCTCGCTGGAGTTCAACGCCCGCCTGCGCAGCGGCGCCGACCCCGCGCTGACCGCCGGGTGCACCGTGCACGCCCAGTGGATCCAGCGCGACCCGGCCGACCCCGCCGGCTTCGGAGACAGCCTGACCGACGCGGTCGCCTTCCTCGTCCTGCCCTGACCGCGCGGGTCGCCTCGGCCGCGGCCGGGAAGCGAGGGTCGTCGCGCGGCGGGTCGAGGTCGCTGTCGTGGACCCGCCAGTCCTCGCTGGCGAAGCCGTGTTCTAGCTCCGATCCGGGCGCGCGTGGATCGGCCGGCGCGGCATCGCCAGCGCGGGCGTCGACCGTGCCGGTCCCTGCGACCGGTGGTAGGGTGGTCACACGGTGGGAAGCCACCGGGTGGACCGGCCCCGCACGGCGGCCGCTCGACGATGGAGGAAGGGAGAGATGGTGACGGGAGAACGCAGCGAGACCGCGGGGAGACTCTTCAAGGTGCTCCTCGGGATCGCGACCCTGGCGGCCGCGTCCGCGACCGTGTGGCAGGTGTGGTTCCAGGGCGAGCGAGAGGGTGAGGGTACCCATGCGGGAGGTGGAGTGGTGGCGCCCGATGTCCGCACGCCAGCCGAGTCGCGCGTCGCGGTCGAGAAGCTCACGGGCCGCTGGATGGACGCGTGGCGAAGCGTGGACGCCGACCGCTTCGTCGAGCACGTCAGCGAGCCGTTCTTCTTCGACCACCACATCCTGCTGACGAAGGCAGAGGTGCGAGCGAAGTTCCTGGACCTGGCCTCGGAGAAGGGGGAGAGCTGGAAACGGCTCCAGATCTCCCGCATCAAGGTGAACTCCGCGCGAGAGCTGGAGGCTCAGGGCAAGGACCTGACGGGGGACCGCATCTTCTCCAGCATGAACCTGACGCTCGACGACTGGGCGGCGACGGTGTACGTCCGGACGCCCGAGCGATCTGGAGAGGAGGCGATGCTCCTGTTCGTTCGCGAACTGGGCGACGAGTTCGAGATCGTCGGAATGTGGGACTGACGGGGGCTTCCGCCCCCACCCGTTCTGCCACGGATCCTGACGACCGCGCACGCGCGGCTTTCAAGGCCTCGGGATGTTCCGGGGTGCCCTCCCGGCTCGTCTCCTGCTACCCGGGATCGGCCGCGGACGGTGCGTCGCTGCTCGCGGTCGGCGTCGCGGTCGCCGGGACCGCGGGGCGCACCGGCCGGCGCGCCAGGGCCCAGACCACGACGGCGCAGGCGGCCGCGAGGAAGCACAGCATGCCGGCGAACACGAACGGGATCACGTACTGGCCCGTCGCGTCGTACAGCACGCCGCCGACGGCCGGGCCGAGGATCCCGGCCACGCCGTAGGCGGTGAAGATGAAGCCGTAGTTGATCCCGAAGTGCTTGGCCCCGAAGTAGTCGGAGGTCGCGGACGGGAACAGCGCGAAGTTGCCGCCGAAGTTCAGGCCGACCCAGGCCGAGGCGAAGAAGATCGCCAGGTGCGAGTCGGCGCTCACGAGGAGCATGAAGGCCATGCCCTGCGCGAGGAACATCATCATCATGGCCCGCGGGCGGTCGATGACGTCGCTGACCTTGCCCCAGAAGATGCGGCCCACCGCGTTGAAGATCGCGAGGATGCCCACGGGCTCGACGAGCCGCCCGAAGCCGCCCATCCACTCGGGGGCGAAGGTGCGGCCCTGCAGGACCGCGCCCATCATCGGCTTCCACTGGCCGATCGCCATCAGTCCGGACGTCGCCCCGAAGATGAAGGTCACCCACATCATGCAGGCCAGCGGGCGGTCGAGCATGCCGTGCCAGTCGAGCTCCTCCTGGGTGCGCGCGACCGCGGCGCGCGGCTCCCATCCGGCGGGCTTCCAGCCCTCGGGCGGGTTGCGCAGGAGCATCGACCCGGCGATCACGGCCCCCGCGGCGAACACGCCGTGCAGCACGAAGAAGGAGCGCCAGCCGATCCCGGACCCGTTGCCGTCCGCGGCGCCGAGCGCGACGAGCAGCATCTGCGAGAGGCCCATCGCGGGCTCGCCCTCGTGCGGCGGCAGCAGCAGCACCGAGGCCGGACCGGCGAAGAACAGCGCCCCGGCGCCGAAGCCCGCCACCGCGAGGCCCGTGACGAGGCCCTTCTTGTCGGGGAACCACTTGACCGCCGCGGCGATCGGACAGACGTAACCGAAGCCGATGCCCGCGCCGCCGATCAGGCCGTACGTCAGGTAGAGCGCCCACGGACCGGCATCCCCGACCAGCACGGAGCCCAGCAGGAACGAGACGCCGAGCAGGACGCCGCCGATCACGCCCACCCGGCGCGGACCGATGCGGTCCTGCAGGCGGCCGGCGGGGATCATCACCACCGCGAAGGTGGCGAGCGCGATCGAGAAGGCCCACTGGGTCGTGGCCCGGTCCCAGCCGAACTCCTGCTCGAGGGGGCTCACGAACACGCTGAACGCGTACACCGTTCCGAGAACGGCCTGGACGATCAGCGCGCCGACGATCACGGTCCAGCGCCGCTGCATGGGGGTCCTTTCCGGGTTGCTCGAGGCGCCGTCCGGCGCGTGGAGGAGTCCGCCCGCTCCGCCCGTCCGGGCCGGAAGAGACCCGCCTGTCCGCAGCGAAGCGCGCGCACAGTCTCCCGCGCGAGACGAGCCCGCTCCATACGCCCTGCGGCGCATGCGCGACGGAGCGTCCGCCGCCGCGCCCAACCGCCGCGCGACGCGGGCGGGGGGCGCGCGCTGGTCCGCCGCGGGCGGAGGAACGCGGCGACGGCGCGACCCGCGAGGATCCCGCGGGGGGCCGACTTCCGGACAGCGGGAGGTGGAACATCCGTGGTCCGGGCCGGCGGATGCAGCCTGCATGAACGCCCCCCGTGGGCCCCCGTGAACAGGAGGATCGGGAGAGACCGGCCTCCGGGCCGCGGCTCTGCCGGCTGGCCCGGATCAGGGTGAGTGGCCATTCCAGCCCGGGGCGCACGCGGGAAGAGAACCGGAACTCTCGTCTCCTCTGGAGGTCCGCTGCGCAACGGGCCTCCAGGGCCCTGCACAGGAACCCGGGAAGTCGCGTGGGGACGGCGGACACCTCCCCCTGGGTTCCCCGACCGGACACACCTCGACCTGCACGAGTACGATGCCCCAACGATCGGAGAGAAAGATGGACCGAGCCTCGAGACGGAGCTGGACGGGTTACGCGGAAGGTCGCCTGTACGCCGCTGGTGGTCGCGACCTGGCGAGGGAGACCCGGGGCCTGGCCCGCCGGATGGAATGGGGGGAGATCGGACCCCTCTCGGGCCCGCACCTCGAGCTGCACGACCCCCGGCGCGCGATTCTCCTGAGGGTCGACGTTCGCAGGGTTCCGGAGGGCTCCTGGGTCCTCGTCCGCAGCGAGATCGGCAATCCGGGGGTGGTCGCGGACCTCTTCACTGCCGAGACGGTGGCCCGCCTGTTCCACGCCCTGGAGGGCGAGGTCCTCGACGGAGCCTCCGCGACGGCCCGCGCGGTACTCCCCGCGGACCGCCAGGACTGGCCGGAGGACGTCGACACCCTGGGCGCGGAGAACGGGCGCGCTCCGTGCCGCCGGTACTCCGGGCGGATCTTCCGCCTGCCGGTGTTCGTCGCGTCCCTCGTCGTCGTCCTCGTGACCGTCGGCCGGCTGGCCTCGGGACGCGGCCTCTGGAGCACGCTCTTTCCGGGCCTCTTCTCCGCGGCCTGGTTGGGGATCCTGGCGGGTGGCGCGCTGCTGGCCCTGATCGCGCTGGTGTGGCTGATCCTGCCCGCACAGGTGGCTCGCCGCACCGAGCTCTCGCTGGCCTGGCTGACCGGAGAGCGCCCGCCGGATCCCGGCAAGCGCCAGGACATCGACGTGACGCCGGGCGGCATGGATCCGGATCCTCGACTCGAGGGAGCCCGGCTCCAGTGGCGCACGGCGCCCGGACTGTGTCTCGAGGTTGGCCGGCGCTGGGCCGCGACCTGGCGGGGGTCGTGGATCCTGGCCATCACGGCGATGCTTCCGGTCGTCGCCGTGATCGCGCTCCTTCGTCCGCTCGCCGTCGGGCTGCTACCGCAGGACTCGACCGTCTTCGAGTTCCTGCCCATCGACACGATCGACGCCCTCGCGCTGGCCGTGCTGCAGCTCCTGGCGGCGGTCGTCGCCTTCCCGCTGCTGGGCGGGATGCTGGCCCTGCGAGAGCGCGAGGCGCTCTCCGGCGTCGAGCCCGGCGTCCCGGCGCTGCTGCACGCGGCTGCTGTCCGGCTGCCGGCCTACTTCCTGGCCCAGCTGCGGGTCGCGCTGGGTGTGATCGGCCTCCTGGCCATCGCGATCGTCCTGGCCAGTCTCGTGCCTCTGGCGGCGCCCCTCCTGGCGATCCTCGCCCTCCCCGCCATCGCGATCTGGCTGATGGTGCACGTGTTCGTGGGGCCCGTGGCGTTCCTGGAGCCCGAGGCGAGCCCCTTGGGTCGCTCGCGAGCGCTGACGCGCGGCATGCGCGGCTGGATCTTCGGCGCCCTGATCCTCGGGGCCGGGCTCGAGTGGTTCGCCTGGAACGTGGCGTCGGCGGGCTGGGGAGTGCTCGTGTGGCACAACCCGCTGGTGAACTGGCTGCCCGACCGGCTGCTCGCGCTGGGCGAAGCGGTCTTCCTCCTGGGCACGGCGCCGCTGGCCGCGCTCTTCCTGGCGCACGCCTACTTCAACATGCGCTGCTTCCGCGAGGGCCTCGACCTCGAGCTGGCGCGCCGCGAAGTGCCCGACGCCTCGCCCTCCCCGGCGGATCCGAGTCCGCGTCTGCGCTGGGCCGCGCTCGGGGTCGTGCTGGTGGCGGCGATCGTGGGCACGGACCTGGTGACGGGCGGCGCGGTCCGCGCCAGCACGAACGACCACGGGCGAAGGGTGTTCGAGGCCCTGCAGGCCGGGGAAACGGAACGCGCGCGCGACCTCGTGCTCGAGCTGGAAGACGCGCGCCATCGCGACGACGACGGCTGGACGCTCCTGCACCACGCGGCGGGCAGCGGAGACCTGGGGCTCGTCCGCGCGCTCGTCGAGACCGGCAGCGACGTGAACGCTCGTACCGTGGAGGGGCAGACCCCTCTCGACGTCGCTGCGGGCATCGCCTCCATCGCGAGGATGAGTGGTGGTCGCGTAGCATCCCACGAGCGCGTCCGCGACTACCTGATCGAGCACGGGGGTCGAGCCAATGTGTCGACGGCCGTCCAGGAGCTCGACACGATCCTGCAGGAAGTGCAGGGCGAGATCGGTGGACCGCCGAGTGCCTACGAGATGATGCGGAACGCGGCCGAGGCGGCGAAGTACGCGCGATGAGCGATCCGAGGAAGGTCGATCCCCTCCTCGACCGTGCGGAGGAGGTCTACGCGGCCTGGCTCGGCGACCGAGAGGGGGGCGCAGAGACGAGCCTCGAGGACCTGTGCGACCGCCACCCCGAGCTCGCCGAGGTCCTGCGCACGCTCGCCGAGGACGAGCGCGCCGTGGATCCCGGCCTGCTCGGGCTCGGCGATCCGCTGCCGGCGCCCGCGGACGAGCCCGGGGCCGGCGACGAGATCGCGTCGTTCCTGGACCGTCTTGAGAATCGCAGGCGCCCCGCGGAGCGGTACCGCAGCCAGGGCGAGCTCGGGCGGGGCGGCATGGGCGTGGTCGAGCGCGCCTGGGACCCCGACCTCGAGCGCCCGCTGGCGAGGAAGTTCGTCGCCACGTGCGGAGGCACCCACGGCCAGCGCCGGCTGCGGCGCTTCCTGACGGAGGCCCGCGTCACGGCCGGGCTGGAGCACCCGGGAATCGTGCCCGTGCACGAGCTCGGCCTGGATGCCGAGGGCCGCGTCTACTTCACGATGCCCGTCGTCGAGGGGTGCCACTTCGGGGAGGTCATCGCGCTCGAGCGCGACGGCTCGGAGGAGTGGACCCTGAAGCGCGCGGTGGGAGTCTTGCAGCGGGTCTGCGAGGCGGTCGCGTACGCGCACGACCGGGGCGTCGTTCACCGGGACCTGAAGCCCGCGAACATCATGGTCGGCCGGTTCGGCGAGGTCTACGTCCTGGACTGGGGCCTGGCGCGTCGCGGTGACCCGGGCCTCCCGAAGCCAACGGCCACGCCTCTCGACGCGGAGGCCCTGCAGACGCAGGACGGCGACGTCGTCGGAACGCCGGCGTACATGGCACCGGAGCAGGCGCGTGGAGACCTCGCGCGCGTGGGCTTCGCCGCCGACATCTACTCTGCGGGAGCGATCCTCTACCACCTGCTGGCCGGCCAGGCACCTTACGTCGACCCCGGCGTGGACTCGTCGTCGACCGCCGTGCTGGCGCGCGTGCTCGAAGGACCCCCGCGACCCATCGAGCGGGTCGCGGGCGACCGACCGGCGGAGCTGTGCGCGATCGCGGCGCGCGCGATGGCGCGGGAGCCGGCCGATCGCTACGGGACGATGCTGGACCTGGCGTACGACCTGCGCGCGTATCTCGAGCACCGCGTGGTCGAGGCCCATCGTACGGGCGCCCTGGCGGAGCTGCGCAAGTGGATCTCCCGCAACCGCGCCCTGGCAGCATCGCTGATCGTGTCGATCCTGCTCGTGACGGGAGGCAGCGCCGCGGCGGCAGTCGTCCTGGCCGAGAAGAACCAGGAGACCACGGCGGCGCTCGCGAGCGCCGAGCGAGAAGCGCAGACGGCCGCAGCCGTGGTCGAGTTCCTGCACGACATGGTGCGCGAGGCGGGACCCGTGCGGCAGGGCCTGTCGACCACGGTGGTCGACGCGCTGGACGCCCGGGCCGCGTCGATCGACGAGAGCTTCCCGGAGGACCCCCACGTGGCCGCGCGTGTTCACGGCACCGTCGGCGACTTCTACCGGTCGATCGGCCGGATCCAGGAGGGCGAGCACCACCTGGGCCGCTCGCTTGAGCTTCACCGACAGAGTGGGACGGACCGAACTCCTGCTGGCCTCGCCGTCCTTCGGCGCCTGTCGGAGGTGTTGCTGGCCCAGAAGCGTCAAGACGACGACGCGCTCGCGTTGCTCGCGGGGTCGGTCGAGCTGCACAGCACAACGCTCGGTGCCGAGGCTCCCGAAACGCTAGAGGCCATGAACAACCTCGCCGTGATCCACGCTTGGCGCAAGGAGAGGGACGAGGCCCAGCGCATCATGCGAGAGCTCGTCGAGCGTTCGTCCTCCGCCGCCGATCTCGTCGGGCTCGAGCAGCGCGCGACGTGGATGTCGAATCTCGCGTCGCTGAGCGAGGACGAGGAAGCCGAGTCCCTGTTGCGCGAGTGCATCGCGATCCGGCGCGAGCTGTACCCGGATGGCTCGGACCGGCTGTACAAGGCCATGCACAAGCTAGGTCAGGTGCTGCGCCGACGCGGCCAGCCCGAGGAGGCCCTGGCACTGCACGAGGAAGCGGTTCGAGGCCGCCGACGCTTCCGTGAGCAGGGCGACGGGGAGCTCCTCGAGACCGAGCTGGCTTTCGCCCTGGCTTGCATGGAGCTCGAGCGATTCGAGCGCGCGGGGGAGGTCCTGGACGGGATCCTCGCGACCGCGCCCGCCGAGTGGTCCGCGCAGCAGCGTCTTGGCGAACTGCGAGCGATCTGCACCCAGGAGCGGTGAGCCTCAGTCCTCCCCTGCCTCCAGGCGCGGGCGGACGATGCGACGCAACCGGATCCACGCGCGCCGATGCAGCTCCTGGGCGGCGGGCACCGAGCGGCCAAGCGCGCCGGCGACCTCCGACCAGTCCGCGCCGAGGTAGTCGCGCTGGAGGATCACCTCGCGATGGTCCTGCGTGAGCTCCGTCAGGGCCGCGTCGACGACCTCGATCGCCTCCCTGCGGGCGACTCGCTCGTCGGGCAGCGTCTCGGACGCCGCGGGGTCGTGGCCCGCCGTCGCGCCCGGATCCAGAGCGACCTCGCGCCCGCGGTCGCGCTTCTGCGCGGCACCGCGGTCGTGTGCGTCGCGGATCTGGTTCTCGGCGATCTTCGAGAGCCACGCCAGCAGCCCGGCGCGCGAGCGCACCTCGAGTGTCGGCAGCTTGCGCAGGGCGACGGCGAACGTGTCCTGGACGACGTCCATCGACTCCATCTCACCGCGAAGCCTCACGCCGAGGCGCACGCGGACGACGCGCCGGAGGCGGTCCTGATAGCGCGCGAAGAGGCTCTCGAGCGCATTCCGCTCGCCCTCCTGGGCGCGGCGGGCGAGCTCGAGGGATTGCTCCAGGTCGGGTTCCACGCTAGCGGGGCATTCTAGCGGTCACCTCGTGGAGGCGGCGAGTTCCGTGGTCGCCGCACCGACCACGTGCTGCCGCGGTGCATCCGCCTCCGCCAGCTCCATCGCTGCACATGATCCCGGCGGACGAGTTCGTCGCGCCTGATCGAGCCTCTACCCCCGACCCCCGGTCACTCGCCCGTGCATGCATCGTGGAACGACTGAAGGGACAGGTCGACTCACCAGGCCGCCACGACGGGTCTATGTGGCAGTAATGTGCCCTGCTTTTTGGTGTGTGGTGGGAGCCAGGCCATGCCTACTGGCTGGCCGCCCGGACGCTGTCCTGGCGGAAGATCTGTCTGCTCATGCGATCTCGACGCCCCGTTTGCACCCGGGGGTGGGCGAGGCTCCACGTCGCGGACACCAGACTGCCCGGCGCGGCGCGTCCCTGCCGGGTCGGGGCTGTCGCGGTCGTTCGAGGCCGGGCGGCCTCCCGGACGATTCGACAGGAACTCGCGGCCGCCTTTGGCGGCTAGCCGAGACCCGGTACGATGCGCCTCGAGCAATGGCACTGACCAAGAGTATCCAGTCTGGGCCCACCCCCATGAGTAACTCGTCCCCTACAAGCCTCGCTCTCCGCTCCGCGATTCGCGTCGGGCTCGCATCGTCGCTCGTGCTGTCCTGTGGCGGGGAATCGGCGGGCGCCTCGCGCGGGGACAGCCCGGCCGCGCGGATCTCGCCCATCGCCCCGCTTCACGTCGCTGTGAGCGACGAGTGGGCTCCGCGACACACGGATGAGGCACTGGTCCTCGCCCACGAGAACGAATACTTCCGTTGGTACTGCTGGGCAGCCGAGAATCCGGAGGGACGCGTCCAGATGATGCTGCGCAACCTGGGGGATGGCGCAGAGGCCAGTGCTCGCGGGACTGCGGTTCTGTTCGGCGAGGAGGTTCCCTGGATCCGATTTCGCTCTGCCTATGGATTGCCGGTCCGTCAGGTCTATCGGTACCAAGCTGGCGACATGGGGGTCGTGCTCTCCATCGGGTTCCCTGCTGACCCCTCGGACAGCGAAGTCTTGCGCGCTGAGGAGGTCTTCCCACTGCTGTCGTTCGATGCGTCCGCTCTCGTAGAGGCCACCCCAGTCAACGAGCTTGATCTTCCCTCGGCCGACCCACTCCTGCTCGCATTTCGGAGAGGAGAAGGTTCGGCCAAGCACCTCGCGGAGCTTGGGGAAGTGGGGCTCGCTGCCGCGACGCAACGCTTGAGAGAACTAGAGAGGCAGTACTCGATGGTCGAGCGAAAGCGTACCGACGCTCCCTTGCACGACATCGGGTTCGAGGAGGCACGCGCGACCGCGGCCAGGGAGGCCGCACCTATCGCGTCCGAGTACGGAGCCCTGCTCGAGGTGTTTCGGCTCTCTTCAGACCCACGGGCATTGCACTGGATCCTGGTCACGGAAGGCGCTCCGGCTCAGGCGAAGCGCGATGCCATCCTGCAGGAGTTGGAGGAGAGGATCTTCGGCTAGTGCTTCACGGCCTGCCCGTGCACACGATGGTGACCCTGTCACCGCCTGCTGCGCGACCCCTCCCTCAATCCGGGCCGGGCCAGCACGATCCGCCTGATCGAGCGTATCGCAGGTTCAGGGGGATGCGATGGTCCGATGCACGAGGAGTTCGATGACTGGCTGTTCCCGGGCAGGATGTTCGGAGGCAGTCGGCCGCGCACCGCACGATTGACAGTGGGCGAAGCGAGCGCGGCTGCTACGTCGCTTCGGGTGTTCGAGCGCGAAGCACTCCTCGGCGGCGGCGACGGTCGGCGCCCGCTGCCAGGCGACCCTGCGTGAGTTCGACGCTGTAGCCGACATGAGCGTCGGGGGGCTGGTAGGCTCCGCGATCGCGCAGGTCACGGGGTCGACCAACGTGCCTTCCTGACCACCGGGTCCCGCGGCGGCCCCTCAACGAGCCCTAGGCGTGCCGCTCGCGCCCCGGACGGCGGATCTGGGAACGGGGCCGGAGTCCGGGGGAAACGTGGCGGGCGGGTCGGAGGGCTGACGTCGGCTCCCGGGAAAGGAGTCCGAAACCATGAAGCACTTCATCCTGCTCGCCCTCTCCGCGCTCGTGCCCGCGCTCGCGGCCCGCGCCGGGGACGGCGACCTTCCCTCCGTTCTCGAGGACCCGCGCGCGGGTGCCGTCGCCGTGCTCGACCGCGGTGGTGAGCTGGCCGTGGCCGCCGCCACGTGGTCCGCGGCCGTCGACGATCGCGGCCTGCGCTTCGGCACGCCAGGCGGCGCGGAGCTCGCGCTCGAGCCGCGGGCGGTCCTGCGGCGGGGCTGGCGCGAGGACCTGCGCCCCGGGGCGCTCACGCGGGACGAGCGGTCGCTCGCGCGGCCGGTCTCCGCGGCGGCGACCGAGCGCATGGACCTGCGGCCCGACGGCGTGGAGCTGTCGTACGTCTTCCCGGCCCGCCCGCCCGGGCGCGGCGACCTGGTCGTGCGCCTGGCCGTGCGGACCGCGCTCTCCGCGCCGCAGGGGACGTTCGGGGACGCGGGTCTGGCCTTCGCCGGTCCCGGCGGCGCCGTGCGCGTGGGAGCCGTGACCGGCGTGGCCGCCGACGGGGCGACGGCGCCGGGGGCGCTGCGCTGGGACGGGGCGCACCTGGACCTGGTCCTCCCCGCGGCCTTCGTCGACTCGGCGGCCTACCCGCTGGTGCTCGACCCCCTGGTCGGGAGCGTCTCGACGGTGGACTCGAGCTCGTTCGACTCCGACGCCGACCTGGCCTACGACCCGACCAGCGGTCGGTGGGCGTTCGTGTGGAACCGCGTCTACTGGAACGGGGCGCTGCACCTCGCGCTGATGCGGCGCGCGACGTCCTCGGGCCAGCCCTTCGGCTCGCTGATCGTGCTCGGCGCGGCGGCGCGGAACACCCGGCCGGTCGTGACCGACTGCCACGGCCCGGCGCACTTCGTGTTCGCCTACCTCGGCGGCACCGCTTCGGGAGGCCCGCGCGAGACCGTGGTGGGGACGGTGAACGCCCACACCGGCGCCTACGACCCGGCGGGGGACCTGCGCCTGGCCTCCACCACGCCGCTCGAGTCGGTCGACATCGGGGGGCACACGACCCACGCCCTGGTGGTGACGGGGACGCAATCGGGCCGCGTCAGCTCCCGGGACGTGTCCCTGCACTCCTTCAGCGGACGGATCGCGAGCGCGTCGCTCGAGACCGTGCTCCACCACCCCACCTCGGTGTCCGGCCAGGGCCGCCGGCCGCGCGTCTCGGCCAACGGTCAGAACGGACGGTGGTACGTCGCGTGGACGATCGAGGGCAACGCGGGCGCCGGGGGACGGACGGTCCTCGCGCACACGGCCGTCCTGGCGGGCCACGGGTACGCGTATCCGCCCGATTTCGCGCGCTTCGACTCGACCGTCAGCTACCGCGACGTGGCCTGCGCCGGCGACGGGGACGAGACGTTCGTGCTGTCGTACGTCCGCGATCACCCCACCCAGCCCGACGAGGTGCACGTCGACCGCTACGTCCTCGCGTTCTCCGGTGGAAGCACGTTCGCCCGCACGGGAACGAGTCTCGTGCACCGCACGTCGGGCTTCGGCTCCGCCTCGAGCACCGCCGTCGAGACGACCGGGCCGGGACCGGTGGTCGCCTGGCGGGAGAGCTCGTGGGGCAGCTCGATCCGCGCGGCCTCGCTGGACGCCGCGACGCTCGCGCCCTGCGAGCCCGCCGCGACGGTCCAGTCCGGGTTCCTCGCGGGTCCGCGGCTGCACGCGCCGAACTCCTCCCTGCCCGGCACGGGGCCCGGCCTGGCGCGTCTCGCCTGGTGGGGGAACGCCGGCGGCGCGCTGGGCGCGGGCGTCTTCTCGGCGGCCTGGTCGGCGTGCCCCTGAGCAGGGACCGGGCCGGCGTCGCGGCCGCGGCTGGGCGGCTCCCGGGAGCGGTGGTACGTTCTCTTCCCTCCCGGGAGTCCCGGGTCGGCGCCGTGGCGGGAGGCAGCGGCCCGGGAACCACGGATGCGAGGAGGCACCGTTCCATGCGCAGGTCCGTCGAGCTCTTCGTGGCCGCGATCGTCTCGCTGGGCATCGGCGTCCTGATCGGGGCGCTGTGGGCCGGGTCCTCTTCGCGGGCGCTGGACGGCGCCGCGCTGGTCGAACCTCGTGGCGGCGAGTCCGCGCGTTCTCGGGAGTTGCCCGTGGCGTGGGCGGGCGAGCGGGAGGGGGAGCCCGTCTCTCCGGCGGACGCGGCGGCGCCGGCGGAGCGTCGTGCGCTCGCGGCGACGGAGGCGGAGGAGCGCCCGCCGCCGCCGGCGGTGGAGCCCGGAGTCGACGCGGCCCGGGACGGGGTCGTCGAGGGCTCCGTCGTCACGCTGAGCGGAGCTCCGCTGGCCGGCGTCGAGCTCGAGCTCGAGCCGCCGCCGGACGCGCCGCGGTACCGCGCGCGGCGCGCGACGACCGGCGCGGACGGGCGCTTCGAGTTCCGCGGCCTGCCCGCGGGTACCTGGGACGTCACCGGCCGGCACCCCGACCACGTCCTGCAGCGCAGGACCAGCTACCCGACGCGGGTCCCGACCGGCGCCCGGGTCGACTTCGTGGCCTCCCCCGGCACGCGGGTGCACGTGCTCGTCGTGGGGCCCGGGGCCGAGCGCGCGCGGGTCGCGTACCAGCGTGACGGCAACGACGAGACGCGCTGGTCCAGCTGGAGCCCCGCGCACCCCGAGCTGACGCTGGGTCCGGGGGCGTGGACGCTGTGCGCGCTGGTCGACCCGCTCGAGGACTGGCCCTCGGACAGCGGGTGGAAGCTGGCCGCGCTCGCGTCGCCCGAGCACACCGTCCAGGTCGGGCTCGAGCAGACGGAGGTCGTCACGCTCGCCCTCGAGAGCGTCCGCTGCCTCCACGGGAAGGTGGTGCTGCCCGAGGGGTACCAGTCCCGCGACTCCCGGCCGCGGCTGAGCGTGATCGAGCCCGTGGACGGCACGTGCGCCGACTTCGAGTCCCCCGGCGACCGCGCGGCGCGCAGCTCCCGCGTGGACGAGCAGGGGCGCTTCGGCTTCTTCCGCCTGCCGCACGAGCGCTGGACCGCCGGCCTCGTGCTGACCTGGGGCGCTCCGTCTGCCTGCGAGACCGTCGAGGTCCAGGGGCTGACGCGGTTCGACTTCGACCGCATCGACTTCGACGAACGCGAGAGCGTGCTGGTGGACGCCTTCAGCCCGGCCGGTCAGCGCATCACCGAGGGGCTGTCGATGACGCTGCTGCACCGCGACCCGGGCGACGAGCCGGAGGACTACCTGTGGCAGCGCACGCGCACCGTGCTCGAGGACGGCGGGAGCCTGCGCGTGATCCCGATGCCGATGGACCAGGAGGACGCGCGCCGGGCCAGCGGCAAGCGGGAGCTCGTGCTGCGCGCGTCGATGGCGGGCTTCGCGGTGATCGAGGAGCGGCTCGCGGGCCTGAACGGGGACCGCGTCCGCCTGACGTTCGCGCCCAGCGCGGAGCTCGTGGTCGAGCTCGTCGGCGAGGGCGGGCTGCGGGCCATGCGCCAGGCCCACGCGCGCCTGGAGGGGAAGCCGGTCACCGCCGGCGCCCGGTTCGACGAGGGCAGCGGAGCGCTCGAGTTCCGCGGCCTGCACCCGGGTGCGTACACGCTCTCGGTGCACAGCTGGGCGGAGTGGAACGGCGACTGGAGGCAGGAGCGTCTGTTCCGCGGCCCGGTGGAGGTGCTGCCGGGGCCGCAGCGCCTCGAGATCCCCGTGCCGACCCGCGCCGACCTCCTGGTGCGCTGTCCCGGCGCCAAGGCGGGCGTCGAGGCGTCGCTGGTGGGCGTCGCGGAGGACCGCACGCGCGACGAGGACGACCGGTGGGGCAACACCTTCGCGCGGGCGAAGGTGGACGAGCTGGGGCAGGTGCGCTTCGAGGGCATGCTCCCGGGCACCTACCGCCTGACGATCGGGCCGCGGGCGCAGCTCGTGCGCGTCCCGGGCCCCGCGGTCGACTTCGAGGGCGTCCTGCCCGAGCGGTTCCTGTTCCGCCTCGACGCGGGGGACTCCCCCCTGCGACGAGCCGGGGTCCGGTCCGGCGACGTCCTCGTCGCCATCGACGGGCAGGAGCTCTCGAAGGAAGCCGCGGAGAAGCGCCTGGAAGCCCTGAGCTCCCAGCGGAGCGGCACGTTGCAGCTGACGGTCGAGCGCTCCGGCCAGCAGCTCGACCTCACCCTCGACGCCGACGACCTCGGCGAGGGCGAGTCGTTCGAGGCACGCCTCGACCCCGACCTCGACGGCGGGCCCGGCTAGGGGACCGGGTCGCGGCGCGCGCCGGGGGGGCGGGCGAGTTCACGCAGGTCTCACGAAAGGCCGCGAGGGCCGGTCCGTAGGGGGCGGGTTCCCCGGCCCGGGGATCCGTCCGACGACCCAACACGACCCGCGGAGGTCCTCCATGTCCTTCCCCGTTCTGGCTCACGTCGCCGCACTCCTGGTGCTCGGGTCCGGCGGCGCGCCGCAGGGCGCCGACGCCGCCTCCACGCTCCGGTCGCAGATCGACGCGATCGCGCGTCACTACCACGAGGGGGGCATGCTCGACGGCGCCCTGCTGGTGAAGGCCGGCGGGGAGACCGTGTACCGCGGCGCGTTCGGCGTGGCCGATCCGCGCGACGGTCGCCCGAACGACGTCGACACGGCGTTCTACCTGGGCTCGGTGTCCAAGCAGTTCGTCGCCATGGCCGTGATGGTCCTGGTCGAGGACGGACGCCTCGGCTACGACGACGCCGTGGTCGAGCACGTGCCGGCGGTGGCCTCGTTCGCGGGGGAGGTCACGCTCCACGACCTGCTCACCCACACCTCCGGGATCCCCGACTACCTGAACGAGCTGGGGGCGGGGCACGACGGGCTCACCAACGCGCAGGCGCTCGAGAGCCTGGTCGAGCACGGGCGCCTGAACTTCGCGCCCGGGACGCGCTTCTCCTACAGCAACGGGGGCTACCTGCTGCTCGCGGAGACCGTCGCGAGCGCGGCGGACGGGTCCGCCGCGGAGTTCCTCGCGGAGCGCGTGTTCCGGCCCGCCGGGATGCGCCGGACGTTCGTCCTGGAGCCGGACACCGAGGTCGCGAACCGCGCGGTCGGCTTCGACCTCGCCGGCGAGGTCCGCGACTACACCTACTTCACCGTCGGCGCGGGCGGCATCTACTCGACGGTCGACGACCTGGCCGCCTGGGACGCGGCGCTGTACGGCACCGAGCTGGTCGGGCAGGAGGCGCTCGAGCGCGCGTTCACGCCCGCGACCCTGGAGGGCGGGGCCCGGGGGCCGTATGGCTACGGCTGGTTCGTCCGCGAGGACGGCGCGGGCAAGCGCGCGCTCCACCTCGGCGGCAACGCGGGGTGCGCCGCCTACATCGAGCGCGACCTGGGGACGCGCGACTGCATCGTGGTCCTCTCGAACTGCCGCGACGCCCTGTCGAGCGGCATGGTCGCCGCCATCCGCGCCGTCCTGGGCGGGGAGCCGATGGCCGCGCTGCCCCGCGTCGAGCTCGCCGCGTACCTGGGCGCGCTCATCCGCCGGGAGGGCCTGCCCGCGGCGCTGGAGCGCTTCCGCGAGATCCTGGCGGACGAGCGCGCGGCGTACGACCTCGGCGAGGAGCAGCTGAACACGCTCGGGTACCGGTTCCTGGCGGCCGAGAAGGCGGCCGTCGCGAGGACCCTGTTCGAGCTGAACGTCGAGAACCACCCGCGGTCCTCGAACGCCCGCGACAGCCTGGGCGAGGCCTGCGAGGCCCTCGGCGACCGCGCCGCCGCCCGCCGCGCCTACGAGGTCGCCCTCGAGCTGGACCCGTCGAACGAGATCGCCCGACGCCACCTCGAGGCGCTCGGCGGCGAGTCGTAGCCGCCCGGGCTCGAGCGCGCTCCGGAACCTCGCGGAACCGCCTGCCGCGCCGCGCGGACGGAGCCGCGGTCCTCCGCCGAGCGCCTCCCGCGGGAGACGCTCAGGGCACGATCACGAAGCGCACGGCGTCGGTGAAGGAGTCCCCGAAGCCGGCGGGGTCGGCGGGGTCGTCCTGGATCCACTGCGCGTGGACCGTGGCTCCCGTGGTCAGCAGCGGGTCCGCGCCGGAGCGGATCGTGGCGTTGAAGTCGCGGACCAGGGCCGCCTGCGTGCACGCGCCCGCGGCCGGCACGGTCTTCGTGCGGGGCGAGCGCTCGAACGGCGCGCGCACGCACAGGTGGCCGCCGTGGAAGCCGAGCACGCGTCGCGCGGGGCCGTGGATCAGGATCCCGCGCTGGCCGGGGAGGACGTCCTCCGCGCGGATGGACATGCGCTCGCTCGACGTCGTGCTGGCGCAGCCCTCGACGGTCAGGAAGGGCACGCAGCCGGCCGAGCTCGTCTTGCCCGTGCAGTACAGCGAGCGCGCGAGCTCCGGCACGGGGCACGCCCGGACGTAGGCGTCGTTGCCATTGAGGTTGGCGTCGGGCACGACGAGGTCGGACGCCAGGCTCTGGAAGGCCACGTGCAGGCCGTCGCCGGAGATCTCCGGCGCGGACGACGAGCCCCCGGCCTGGGCGCCGTCCGACGCGACGCTCGCGCGGACCGTGCGGCCCGTGGCGCGCTCCCAGACGAACACGTCGGCCTTCCCGTTCGTGTCGTTCGCCACGAGGTCGGCGCCGAGGCTCAGGAACGACACGCAGCCGCCGTCGTCGGAGACGCGCGGGGAATCGGCCAGGCCCGCGGAGCCCGCGCCCGCGACGATCGTGGTCACCAGCGTGTTGGACGTCCCGCCGAGCTCGTCGAGCACCCCGTTGCCGTCCGCGTCGCGGTCGTGCAGGAAGACGTCGAGGACGAACGGCTGGTCGACGCTCGAGAGGTTGCCCGCGAGCGACCGGAACACCACGAACCGTCCGTCGGCCGACACGTCGGGCTGCGCGGACGGGGCGTCGGCCTGCTGCCCCGAGGGCGTCGCGCTGACGATGGCGTAGCGGTTGGCCGCGAAGTCCCAGGCCACGACGTCGAGGTCCGCCGTCGCGTCGCCCGCGAAGGTCGTGGCCGCGGTCGTGAACACGACCACGGGCGCCTGGTCCGCGATGCGGGGCTCCTGGCTGCGCCCGTCCGGCTCGACCCCGTCCGCGGCGCGCAGCGTGAGCGTGGCGCCCGCGTGCGTCTCGTCGAGGACCCCGTCCCCGTCGGCGTCGCGGTCGTGGACGAACACGTCCTGATGCCCGTTCACGTCCCCGGCCACGAGGTCGGGCGCGGTGCTCGTGAACGCCACGTAGCGTCCGTTCCCCGAGATCGACGGCGCCCGGCTGCGGCCGGCTCCCGCGGCCCCCGCGGGCGTGCGGCTGATCAGGACGGTCGCGCGGGCGCCGGGCTCGTCGAACACGCCGTCCTGGTCGGTGTCGCGGTCGTGCACGTAGACCTGCCGGACGCCGTTCGCGCCCGTGGCGAGCGTGGTCGTCTTGCTGTCGAAGGCCACGAACCGGCCGTCGGCCGAGAGCGAGGGTTCCCACGAGGCGCCGTCCCCCTCGGCGCCGCTCGTCGAGACGCTGACCCGGACCGTGCGCGCCGTCACGCGGTCGTGGACGAACACGTCGAACGCTCCGTTCGTGTCCGCCTGCATCGAGTCGAGGTTCGACCCCGAGCTCGCGAAGGCCACGTGACGCCCGTCGCGCGACACCGCGAGCGAGCTGCCCACGCCCCCCGGCTGCGCGCCGAGGTCGTTCACGCCCACGCGCACGGTCCGCTGCGCGCTCGCGCTCGCGCCGGCGGCGAGGGCGAAGGCGGCGACCAGCGCGGTCGCTCGATGGCGGGCGGAGAAGCGTCGAATCACGGCCAGTGCGAGAGCCGCGGCGGGCCAGGGGACCGCAGGCACCCCGAACACCCCGAGTCTAGACCGGCCGCGAGGAGGCGCCAGGGGGGCGTCGGGAGGGCGGGCCGGACGGCGCGCCAAGCCCCACTGTCTCCGGGGTGATGCCGCTCCATCGACGCGCTGCACGGGCTCGCGCGCGCGCTGGACGAACGTGGGGGAGGCGTCGAGCCGACGCGACCCACTCGGACCTCGAGGGCGGATCGTCCCGCTTCGCGGGCAGTCGGAACACCGCTCACTCGCACCGGGGTGAGCGCGCGCGGCCGGCGCGTGGTCGCGGTTGGAGGAAGCCGGCTCGGTGGAGCGGTGGTACCGTCGGCACCCTGCGACGGGGCGCCGGGCCGGTGCGTGCCGGAGTGACGCGGCCCCGTCACCGTGGGGAGATGGAGCCCCCGCGGTCCGCCGAGGGAGACAGCACGAGGGAGGAGAGCATGAGGAGAGCGCTCACGGTCTGTGCGCTGGTGGCCGCCGTGTGGCCGACGTCCGCGAAGGCCCAGTCGACCTGGGCCAAGGTGGTCGAGCCCGGGGACGAGCTCACCGTCGGGGACATGGTCCCGACGGAGGCACGCGGCTTCCTGGGTACCGGCCCCTGGTACGCCTACGGCGGGAGCGTCATCAGCGGGGGCTGGGCCGCGCGCGTGAGGTCGGACGGCGAGCCGCGGTGGGCCTCCTCGGTCGACCTCCCGCAGCTGCCCGCCTACAACGTGCCGTCGCTCGTCGCGATCGACGAGACGCCCGACGGGGGCGCCGTCGCCCTGGGCCCGGTGCAGAACCTGCACGGGGGCACGTTCTACGATCCGCTGGGCACCTGGGTGGTGCGGCTGGACGGCGACGGCGAGCTCCTGTGGTCCGCGGAGGTCGGCGCGGTGCAGCACGTCGGGATCGTCGGCCACGACGTCGCGGCCACGTCCGACGGCGGCTGCGTGGTGGTCGGCTCGGCCCACGACCTCAGCGAGTTCGGCAGCCCGCAGTTCGGCTACGAGACCGAGTCGAGCCGGCTCTGGGTGGCGCGCCTCTCCGCCGACGGCGACGTGCAGTGGAGCCGGCGCATCGCCGCCGTCGACCCGGACGGAGGGCTGTGGTCGTCCGGTGCGCAGTCGGTGGTCGTGACCGCCTCGGGCCGCATCGCGGTGCTCGGCCGCACGCTCACGGAGACGGCCGAGGGAGAGCGGGCGCGGGGGACGTGGCTGCTCCTGCTCGACGGCACGGGCGACCTGCTGTCCCAGCGCGCGTCCTGGGCCGACCTCGGCGAGGAGCCCTCCGCCATCCCGCTGAACCAGTTCCTCTACCCCGTCCAGCTGGCCGAGGTCCCCGCCGGTGGGTTCGTCGCCACGTCGCGGGAGTGGGGCTATCCCAACGACAAGCGGGCCTTCCTGACGCGGTTCGACCCGGACCTGACGGCCCAGCTCATGATGGCGTACCCCGAGGCGCCCCCGGGGAGCGGGCGCGTGCACGAGCTGCGCGCCTACCCAGTCGGCGCGGGCCGGATCGCGCTCGCCGGAACGTTGCTCAGCGCGGGCCGGCGGGCGTGGATCGCCGTGGTCGACGGCAAGCTCCAGCCCGTCTGGCAGCGCACGTTCGAGACCGAGGTCGAGGACCGCGCGCTGGTCGTCGTCGAGCAGGCCGACACCGTGCTCGGTCCGACCGTCGTGGTGGGGGGCCGCCACCTGCCGGAGTTCGACCCGGCGCCGAAGCCCTGGGAGCTCCTGGGGCTGCGGGTCCTGCTGACCCTCATGATCCCGGACCAGAAGTTCCTGGTGGGGGGCTCGAGCGGGCTGGGGTCGACCGGCTCGGAGCGCAGCCTGTTCGCGCTGCGGCTCGACGGCCAGGGACAGCTCGACGGCGAGTGCCCCCGGTTCCCCGACCGCGACGTCGACGCGGTCCAGGTCCGGGTGTACGACGCCACGCCCGAGGTCGAGGTCGAGGACCTCGCGCTGACCGTCGGTCCGCTCGAGGCGGACGTGGACCCGCTGGACATGACCGCGATCGAGATCTGCCCCCTGCCCGAGCTCCCCGACGGTCCGGTCGGCGTGGTGCTGCCGCCGCCGTGCGTCCCCGGCCCGCCGGGAGCGCCGTTCCTCGACGGGGCTCCCTGGCTGCCCGACCTGCCCTGGTGCCAGCACGAGATCGGCTGCCTGGTCTGCGTGCCGCGCCTCGTGCGACGGGGCGACCCGATCCCCAACCCCGAGTACCGGGCGCGGCTCTACGGCGCGTTCCGCGGCCTCGGCCGGCCGGGCGGCGGCGCGATCGAGGCGTCCGCGGGCCCGCCCACCGACGTGCTCGAGGCGCTCGCGGACGTCCCCGCGGGGCGGTACTTCGACGAGAAGCGCTCGCGGGCGGCGTCCGACGCGCTGGCCGCGATCCTGGAGGGACGCGGGCGCCCGCAGGACGTGCAGGCGCTCTCCGTCGCCCTGGCGGCGCTGGACCTCGACCTCGCGCTGCCCGCGTGGCGTCCGGCCCAGGTGCCCGCGGGCCCCGCGGCCGCCGCCGACTTCGCGGGCGTGGCCCGCGTCGTCCTGCACGACGTGGCGCAGGCGGGCACGCTCGACCTGCGCGTCGAGCCGTCCGGCTTCGGCCCCGCCGGCTACGCGCGCGCGTGGCCGAGCGCGATCCTCGCGTTCCCCTTCGACGGCGAGCTCGAGCCCGGCGGCTGGGCCGACGTCCACCTGTACGTCGCCGACCTCGTGGTCGACGCACCCCGCGGCGCCCTGCGCGCCCTGCAGTGGGACGGCACCACGTGGCGCGACGTCACCTTCGGCCGCGACGAGCGCCGGGGCACGCTGACCGCGCGCGTGGAGCGGCTGGACCCGCTGGTCCTGGCGGCCCCGCTCCGCTGAGCCGGCGCGGCCCGAGCCCGAGGGCGGCCCCGCGATGCTCCGCGGGGCCGCCCTCGGCTCAGGCTCCGTCCCGGACTCGCACCTCCTCGACGGGGCACAATCCGTCCGCCCGTCGTCGGAGGGTGGAACCGGCGCGGGGCTAGCGCCCCGGCAGCGAGGTGGCCTTCGGCCGGCCCGCGGCGGAGGAACCGGGAGCGGCGTCGGGGAGCCCGCCCGGGGCGACGTCGAGAGTCGTCGCGTCGGACGTCGTCTGGAACCGCAGGTCCGTCGCCACGACGCGCAGGAGCACTCCGGTCATGCCCGCGGACGCAGGGAGGCGCCAGGCGTGGTGCCGCGCCGTGGCGGGCAGCTCGGGCGAGACCATGTGCCACGTGCGGCCCGCGTCGTACGAGGCCTGCACGCGGAAGGAGCGGAGCGCCTCGTCGTCGAAGGCGGACCAGGTCACGGGGACCACGCCTCCCGCGGGGAAGGTCGCCCCGGCGGCGGGGCCGGTCAGCTGGACGGCGGGCGGCGCGTCGCCCAGGCGAGCGTCGGGCCGGATGGTGAAGGGCGCGCTGTAGTAGTCCACCGTGCGGCCGCCGGCGCCGTAGCTGAAGCGCAGGTGGATCCTGGCCGTGTCGGTGCTGACGTAGGGCATGCGGAAGTCCCAGCAATCGATGCCCGTGTGGGCGCCGCCGTACCCGACTCCGCCGTGCTCGCCGTCGATCACGATGCCGGCGCTCCACGTCCCGCTGAAGCCCGTGAAGTCCCAGCAGACCTGGATCTCGTCGCCGAACACGAACGGGCCGGTGAGGTCGGTCAGGAAGGTGAGGGACGACGCGGGGACGTCGTCGGTGTAGGGGATCGACGCGTAGCGCTCGTCGAAGCCCTCCTGGCCGGCGGTGTCCACGGCCACGACCTTGAAGAACGACGGGTTGTTGTTGGACGAGGGGTTGGCGACCGGGACCGTGACCTCGACCGACCGCGCGGTCCCCGGCAGCGTGGCGAGCTCGACGAAGCTCGAGGGGTAGTTGCCGTGCTCCGAGAACAGCACGCGCTGCGAGACGATCGCGCGGTCGTCGCTCGCCTTCCACGTGAGGAACACGCGCCGGCCGGCCTCGAGCAGCCGGTCGTTGGCGAGCAGCTCGACCCGCGGCGGGGAGTCGGCGGCCGGAGGCGCGGTGAGGAACGGGACCGCGTTCACGGGGCCGACGACGGCGTCTCCGGAGCCCAGCGGCGCGGGGCCGCTGGCCGCACCCCACCAGTTCCCGGTCGCGAGGACCGTGGACCCGTTGGCGACGACGCCGGCGCCGTTCCCCACGAACGAGTTCGGGTTGAGGGTCCCGTCGAGCAGCGCGCTGCCCTGCGGGCTCGTGCGGACCCCCGTTCCGTTGGCCTCGAAGACGGACGAGCGCGCCATCAAGGTCCCGAAGGTCGTGGCGATCGCACCCTCCACGTTGCCCTCGAAACGGCACGAATCCACCTGGACGAGGGAGTCGTCCGCCTGGACGCCCAGCGTCCCTCCGGACACCTCGCAGTCGCGGAACCGCGGCCCGGTGCCCATGTGCGCGAACATCATCAGGTTCCAGGCGCCGGCGGGATCGTGCCGCTCGAAGCGGATCGGGTCGTGCGGGAGCCCGACGGCGCGGAAGTCCCCGGTCGACAGGTACACGAAGCCCGAGCCGGGGGTGAACTGGACCGTCGCGCCCGGCTCGATCGTCAGGTGGCCGCCGGACTGGTCGATCCCGTCGACGACGTACGGGACGGCGAGCTTCGCCCAGCGCGCCGTGCCCCGGACGCCGCCCCCGCCGACGTCGACGTGGTCGTCCACGTTGCCCGTCGCGGGGACGTGGCTCCCGGTGCGCAGGCCGCCCGTGAGGCTGACGGGGACCGCGTTCCCGGCCAGGACGTTCCCGGCGCCCAGCTGGAAGTCCCAGCCGAACAGGTCGAGAGCCGGCCCGGGCGAGTTGGTCACGGTGAGGTTGTCCAGGTAGGCGGGCTGCGTGTAGCGCTCCCGCGTCAGGCGGAGACCGGCGCCGTCCACGGCGAGGCCGTCCGCCAGCAGGTAGCCGCGCAGCACGGAGACCCCGCCGGGTCCGGTGACCGTCGTGTCGCGGACGACCAGGGTGCCGTCGGTGACCGACAGGCCCGCGAACGCGCCGGACTCGAAGCTGCTGCGGTCGACCTGCACGTACGTCCCGCGGTCCCCGCCGCCGACGCTGTCCGCGGTGCTGACGATGCCTCCGGGGAACGAGCAGTCCGCGACCAGCAGCGAGCCGCCGAAGCCGACGTGCAGGCGGCAGGAGGTGACCGCGTGGTTCCACTCGGCGAGCCCCCGGACCCGGACGGGCGGGTTGACGGTCGAGATCCCGCCGGTCCAGCTGATCGGCGCCGCGGGCGAGCCGTCCAGGATCAGGGTGCCGTCGACGTCCAAGGTGAATCCCGCCTGCACGTCGACCACGGTCCCGCCCTCGACGGTGACCGTGGACGTGGCGGGGATCGTGAGGTCGCTGCAGACCACGTAGGGACCTCCCGCGGCCGTCCAGACGACGGACTGCCCGGGCGCGGGGATGGGGGGCAGGTTGCACGCCGGGGGCGGAGGGTCTCCGACCGAGAGCGTGTCGATCCCGAGGCTCGAGGACGCGCAGGCGAAGTTGCACGCCGCGTCGACGTAGTAGCGGATCGCGATGGCGCCGCTCCCCGGGAGCGTCGTGGAGACCTCCTGCCAGCCACCGGTCGGGACGGGGTCGACGAGCTGCAGCAAGGTCGTGAAGTCCCCGACCGAGGTCGCGGACGACCCCGTGCTCGTCGCCCCGCTCGGCGAGTACCGCACCTCGAGCGTGTCCGCGTTGCTGGAGGCCACGGCGCGAACGTGCAGCGTCAGCACGTCGCCCGCGGTCTGCCCGGGGACGTCGGGGAGGATCGCCCAGGTGCTGACGCGACCGCCGAAGAAGTCCGCGCTCGAGCTGTCGACGGCCAGGTAGCCGCCGCCGGCCTGCGCCGTGAAGAGGCTCCCGGACCGCCACGTGCCGGACCCGGAGGGGTCGCTCTGGTTCCGGAAGACCCACCCGTCCGCCACGAGGCCCGCGGGCCCCCCGGCGCCGGGATCGACGCCTCCCACGGCGTCGAACGCCTCGACGTACTGGGCCTGGGCGAGGGCGGGGGCGGAGCTCCCCGCGAGGGCGAGGGCGGTGAGGATCAGCAGGTTCGTCGTGCGGCGCATCGGAGGAGTCCCTGGGGTTGGCGCTCTCGAGTCCCGACCGGGGCGATCCGGCCGGGGAACCCCCGGCCCCCGACAACTAGCGTGCCGCTGCCCCCGGGGCCGCTCCAGCCCCCGCGACGCCGGCCGCCGTCCAGATCCTGGATCGCGCGTCCGATCGCTGGAGCCGCCGTGCGCCCCGCGCGGGGCGCGTCGGCTTTCTTACTCGGTGGGTGCGGTCGTCGCGACGGGCTCGGCGCCTTGCACGAGCCGGTAGTAGGCTCCGGCGTCCAGGCGGTGCACGGCGTCGCCACCCGGCCAGTGGACGGCGACCTCGCAGGTCCGGGCGTCGCCGAGGCCGAAGTGGAGCCGCGGGTCGTGGCTCGTCTGGTAGCTGCCGCCGCTGCGCTTCTCGCCGACCTGCTGCCGACCGCCGGCGCGGACGGTGACGCGCACGCCGATCGCGTCGCGGTTGCCGGACGTCGCGACGAGGTCGAGGCCGATCCAGCTCGAGGGGGGCGTCCACACGTTGTGGAAGAGCCGCGCCTCGTCTCCGTTGAACACCTGCAGGACGTCGAGCCGGCCGTCGTTGTCGAAGTCCAGGGTGATCGAGCCGCGCCCGACGCGCGGGGGGGAGAGCGCGAGGGTCGACTCCTCGGCGGCCGGCGCGAAGGTCCCACCGTCGTTCCAGAAGACCTGGCACGGCTGCTTCCAGCGGAGGCCGTCGGTGAAGAACTCGATGTTGTCGATCACGTGCCCGTTGGCGACGTAAAGGTCGAGGTCCCCGTCGAGGTCGAGGTCCAGGAGGTCGACCCCGAACCCGACGAGGGAGTACGAGGGAACGTGGAGGCCGCGCGTGCGCGAGGCGTAGCGGAACGTCCCCCCCGGGCTGCCCAGGTAGAGCGCGTTGGCCTCGTGGCTCAGGTTGGTCACGACGAGGTCGAGCCAGCCGTCGCCGTCGACGTCGCCGGCGTCCACGCCCATCCCCGCCTCGGTCGCGCCGTCCTCGTTGTGGCTGACCCCGCGGAGGAGTCCCTCTTCCTGGAACGTCCCGTCCCCGCGGTTGACGTGGAGGAAGTTGGGCGTCGAGTCGTTGGCCACGTACACGTCCGGGTCGCCGTCCGCGTCGAAGTCCGCCACCAGGACGCCGAGGCCCTTGCCCGTCCGGTCGGTCATCCCCGCCGCCTCGGTCGCGACCTCGAACGTGCCGTCCCCCCGGTTGCGGTAGAACACGTCGGGGTCGCTCTCGTAGGCGTCGGGGTGGCAGTACGCGACCTGGCCCGCCGTCACGTCGCCGCAGTCGGTGTGCGCCGCGGGGTCGAACAGGACGTAGTTCACGACGTACAGGTCCAGGTCGCCGTCGCCCTCGGCGTCGAACCAGGCGGCGCTGCTGCTCCAGGCCTCGTCGCCGAGGCCGGCCTCCGCGGTCGCGTCGACGAAGCGCCCGTCGCCGTCGTTGCGCAGCAGCGTGTTGCGGCCCACGTTGGCGACGAACACGTCGACGTCGCCGTCGCCGTCGTAGTCGGCCGCGGCGGCGCCCATGCCGTACCCGGTGTCCCCCGCGCCGGACGACGCGGTGACGTCCTCGAACGTCCCGTCGCCGCGGTTGCGGAACAGGCGGTTGCCGGGAGGTGGCGAGGTCGCGTCGGCCTCGGGGGCGCCCGGGACGGCGCCGGACTGGACGAGGTACAGGTCCATCCACCCGTCGCCGTCGAAGTCCAGGGCGCATCCCCCCGCGCCCATCGTCTCGGGCAGGTACTTGCGCGGCGTGGCGCCGTTCACGTGGACGAAGTCGATCCCGGCCGCGGCGGTGGCGTCCGCGAAGACGGGCTGCGCCGCCTGCGACCGGCCGGGGGCCGGCGGATCCTCGCCGCCGCAGCCGGCGAGCAGCGACGCCAGCGCGAGGGCGGGAGCCGGGTCGGCGCGCGCGCTCAACGTCCGGACCTCCGCAGCGTGTCGGCGTAGGCCGCGGCCCGCTCGGCGTCCGCTCGCCGGCCGCTGCGCCGGAACGCGACCGCGAGCAGGTCGTAGAGCTCCGGCCGCGCGGGGTCGACCGCGCGGGCCGCGTCGAGCTGCTCGATCGCCTCGTCGGTGCGGCCGGCCCGCAGGAGGTGCTCGGCGAGCACGAGGCGCTTGTCGACGTGCCCCGGATCGCGCCGCACGAACTCGCGCAGGAACCCGATCTGGTCCTCGAGCTCGCTCATCTCGCGGAACCGCTCCAGGCACGCCCGCCCCTCCTCGGCCCGGCCGACGCGGATCAGCGCGCGCCCGAGGTTGTAGAGGGCGCCCACGTGCCCCGGGACCTCCTCGAGGACCGCCTCGAAGCGCGCGATGGCGCGCTCGTCCTCGCCGGCGCGGCTCTCGGCGAGCCCCAGGCGGAAGCGCGCCTCGAGGTGCTCGGGGTCGTACCGCAGCACCTCGAGGAAGAGCCCGACCGCGCGGTCCTGCTCGCCGCAGTCCGCCGCCAGGCAGCCCAGCTGGTACAGCACGTTCGCGTTCCGCGGGTCGGCCCGCCGGCAGCGCTCCAGCTCGCGCTCGGCGACCTCCACGTCGCCGAGGTTCAGCGCGCACATCGCCTTCGCGTAGCGGTACTCGGGGCGGTCGCGGATGGCGATCGCCTGCTCGAGCTGCGCGAGGGCCTCGCGGTTGCGGCCGCGCCCTGACAGGCAGCGCGCGAAGGTGTGCTTCCAGCCGTCCTCCCGCGGGGCCGCGGCGACCGCGCCGCGCAGGACCGGCTCGGCCGCCTCGTACTGGAAGCGCTGCACCAGGCAGAACCCGAGCAGGTAGCGGAACTCCGGAGAGCGCGCGCCCGTCTCGATCCCGCGGCGAACCAGGTCCTCGGCGGGCCCGGTCAGTCCCCGGCGCACCATCTCGCGCAGCAGCGGCAGAGCCGCCTCGTGCTCCCCGCGCGCGTACCGCACCTGCACCTCCCGGGCGACCTGCTCGAGGGTGCCGCCCTGCCCGGCCGCGGGCGGGGACAGCGATAGGACCGTGCCCAGGCAGACGAACGCCGTCCAGGGCCGCAGGCGCCGGCTCGGACCACGCGCGCGTGCGGCCAGGTCCCGCGCCGCGGCGCTCCTCAAGGCGCCGGGCGATCGGGGGCAGGCCGACCTCCCATACAATCACCTTACTCGAACTCGCGGCGCGCGGGGCCGGGGCCGGTGGCGAGGTCCCCGCGCCCCATCCGGGGTGAGCTCCGGGGCGCGGACGCGCGTCGGCCTCAGGTCGCGACGCCGTCCCCCCCGTGGCGGGTCACGCCTCCGAGGGGGATCTGGAACAGCCGGGCCGCGGTCCTCCAGGCGACGTTCTGGAGCTGCTCGGGCGTGAAGTCCAGCTCGCCGAGCAGCCGCACGTAGGGCTTCATGTGGACCAGCGGCCAGTCGCTCCCGTACATGAGCTGGCGGCCGGGATCGCCCATGTAGGTGATCATGTCCTTGAGCCGCATCGCGACGTAGCGCTCGAAGTCGTAGGTGAACTCCCCCAGGGTCAGGCCCGAGATGTCCGCGTAGACGTTGTCGTTCTTGTACAGCACCTCGGCCGCGTCCTGGAACCAGGGGTTGCCGAGGTGGCACATGACGAACTTGACGTCGGGATAGTCGACCGCGACGTCGTCGACGAGCAGGGGGTGGGCCATCCGGACCTTGGCCGTCTTCGAGTACGTGTCCCCGGTGTGGATCATGACCGGCACGTCGTGCTTGGCGGCGATCCGGAACACGGTCTCGAGCGAGGGGTCGTTGATGGGGTAGTGGTCGTAGCCGGGGTAGAGCTTGACGCCCTTGACCAGCCCGTCGCGGATCCGCTCCTCCAGGCCGAACAGGTCCGTGCGGCTCTCGCCCCGCCAGCGGAGCCCCTCGACCAGCGTCGTCCGCGAGTCCATGGCCAGGAACTCGAGCAGCTCCTCGACGCTCGGCCGGTCCAGGTCGACCTTGTAGGACGTGATGACGACCGCGTGGTCGACGCCGATCTCCTCCATCTTCGCGAACAGCTCCTGAGCGTGCTCGACGGTGGGGCGCCGCGTGGACTCGTGGTAGTTGTTCAGGTGAACGTGGCAGTCGATGAGCCGCTCGGGTTGCATGGCCGAATGGTAGCCTGACGACGTGGCGAGCGACGCACCCGTCCCCGTGCACGTCCTGACCGGCTTCCTCGGAAGCGGCAAGACCACGCTGCTCGGGTCGCTCCTGCGCAGGCCGCGCGGCGAGCGCCTGGCCGCGGTGGTCAACGAGGTCGGCGCGCTGGCGCTCGAACCGGGGACGTACGAGCTCGTCGACGAGGACCTGTGGACCCTCGCGTCGGGCTGCCTGTGCTGCGCGCGCCGCGCCGAGCTGCACGAGTCGATGGACCGCGTCCTGGCGCACCGACCCTCCCGCATCGTGCTCGAGACCAGCGGGCTCGCCGACCCCGGCCCGATCCTCCACGCGTTCGCCACGGACCCGAGGCTGGTGGAGCGCGTGCGCCTCGCCGGCGTCGTGACGGTCGTGGACGCCCTCCGCGCCGAGGACCTGCTCGCGACCCAGCCCGAGGCCGTGCGCCAGCTCGAGCTCGCGGACCGCGTCGTCCTGAGCAAGCCCGACCTCGCGCCCCACAGGCTCGACGGCGTGCGCGAGCTGCTCTCGGCGGCGGCCCCGGGCTGCGACGTGCGCGTCGCCCTGCACGGCGAGGTCGACCCGGACTGGCTCCTCGGCGCACCCGCGCTCGCGCGCCTGACCGCCTGGGGGGACGCGCACTCCTGGCTGCACCACGAGCCCACGCTGCGCGCCGCGGGCGCGTTCTCCACCCGCACCGTGCGGGTCGACCACCCGGTCGACCTGGACGTCCTCGTGCTGTGGACGAGGCTCGTCACCCAGCTGGACGGCCCGCGCCTGCTCCGGATCAAGATGCTCCTCGAGGACGCGGGCACGGGCGCGACCTTCGCGCTCCAGGCAGCCGGCCGCCTGGTCTCGCCGCCCCGGAGGCTCGCCGCCCGCCCCGGGGGACTGCGCGGCCTGCACGCCGTGCTCGTGGAGCGCGGCCTCGGCGAACCCGGCCTCGAACGGCTGGTCGAGTCCCTCCACTCGGCGGCGAACGCCACGCCGGCACCCCGCGGAGCAGCGCGTCGGGTCCCGGCGGAGCGCACGCCCCGGACGCCGGCTCGCTAGCCGACGTCGCCGCGCACGACGTTCCGGCGGCGCCCGCGATCCGGGCCCCGCCTCGCCGATCTCTCGGTCCGCCAGCGCGCCGCGCCTGGTACGGTCTGCACCGGGGCCAGGAGGAGGACATGGCGCGATCCACGATCCGATCACGGGGGACCGATCCCGCCTCCCGCGGAGACGCGGCGAGTGCTCGCCCGCTTCGCCGTGAGCCGCGCGAAGCGCCTCGGACCGGCAGCGGGAGGAACCGCCGGAGTCGCCGGACCCTCTGGATCCTCTGCGCGGCGATCGGCCTGGCCGCCGCGGGTTGCGATCCGCTGTACGGCATCAACCGCCACGCGCTCCTGCCCTCGCTCCCGGACCTGTCCTGTGTCGAGACCGCGATCCGGTCGGTCCCCGGGGTCGGTGCGGTGCGGAGGGAGAGCGAGGAGGGCGGACGGCCGATCACCTGGACGGGGATCCAGGCGCCGGATCGCAACCACTACTTCCACTACGAGGTCGGACCCTGGAGCGCGAGTCTCCTCCTCTCCGTCGACCACGCGGGCGAGGTGGAGCTGTCGCAGCACCTCGTCCAGCTGGGCGAGCCGATGCCGCAGGAAGCGGTCGACACGGTGCGGCCCGTCATGGTGCAGATCGAGCGAGCCCTGGCCGAGCGCTGCGGCGTCGAGCCCCTGGGCGGCGCCATCGAGGAACACCGCTCCGGCGTGGACTGACGGCGCCAGCCGGCGCTCGCTCGCCCGCCCTCGGGCGAGGCGGCCACCTCTTCCCGGTGGGCGAAGGCGGCACCTGGAGCGAGCACGGCCGAGGCCCCGGGCAAGGCGGGCCGCAGCTGGTATCGTCGCAGGGACCCCGACGGGCGCGAGGGCCCTGCGGGGTTCCAGGAGGAGTTCAGCATGAGAGCGCTGGTGGTGGCCGGCTGCGTCTTGATCGTCTGCGCGCAGCCGTTGCGTGCGGAGCGGCCTTCCGGCTCGCGCGCCGTGGTCGTCGGCGTGTTGCCCGTGGAGTACCACGGCGGGGAGGAGACCGGGTTCCTCCGGCCGCTCGTGACCCGCAGCCTCGAGACCTACGACATGCGCGTCGAGGCCGTCGACCGCGCCGGCGGCGACCTCCAGGGCGTGTTCGCCGAGCACCCGCGGGTCGACGTCCTCGTCGACGCGGCGGTCTTCGGCGCCGGCGACGCGCAGGAGGTGCGCGTCCGGATCACGTGGCGCTCGGGTCGGGACCACGACCTGGTGACGCAGGGCGCGAAGGCTCCACAGGACGCCGTTCCGGCCATCGTCCAGCAGGTCGCCGGGGAGACGTCGCTGAGGAGCATCCTGGAGCAGCGGCGGGAGGGGGCCCTCGAGTTGCTCGAGCGGGGGATCGACGACCCCGACCTCCTCGTCGAGTGCCTCGTGATCGCCGGCCTGTCGGCCCGCGAGGACGGGGACCTGGCGCGGGCCGAGGAGCTGTTCGAGCAGGCCATCCAGGTCCGTCCCGGGGACGCGCTGCTGCACTTCGACCTGGCGATGGTCCACAAGCAGGCGGGCGACGAGGAGGCCAAGCGCGCCGCGCTGGAGCGGGCGTACTCCCTCGACCCCGGTGAGGAGGCGGTGAGCATCGCCGTCGGCAACGACGCGCTCGGGCGGGGCGACTTCGACGAGGCGATCGCCCAGTACGAGCGCTGGCTCGACTCGGAGGGCTCCTCCGCCCTCGTGAGGTGGAACCTGGCCGTGGCCCGCGTCCGCCAGGGGCGCTTCGACGAGGCGCGCGCACGGCTGGACGAGATCCCGGCGACGTCGCCCTACTTCCCCGACGCGCGCGCCTGGTCCGAGCGCCTCGCCCGGCGGCCCGCGAAGCCCGGCGAGCGCCTGCGGACGAGCGTGTTCGCGACCCTGGGACTGCCCGCCGGCTTCGGCGAGACGTTGCTGACGGTCACGTTCGCGCTGGCCCTCGCCGGGTTCATCTGGAAGCGCAAGCCCCGCGAGGGCGAGGATCGGACCGGCCTGGAGCTGGGGGGAGTGAAGCTGCCGCGCCCGGACGACCCCCGCCTGTGGAGGGTCGCCGGTCCCGTCCTGTTCGCCGCCAGCGTCCTGCTGTTCGTCCCGCTGCTGAGCGTCTCCCCGGACCCCGAGGCCCCGGTGCTCGAGGCCGGGACGGGCCGCGACGCCGGGAGCTTCGCGCACACCGCGTCCCGGCGCTGAGCTAGCGCGGCCGGTGGTGCCGCCGCCCGTCCGCGGCGGAACGGCGCGGCACCGTCCTCGCCGCGGCCCGGGCCGCGCGGCGGCTCACCAGCCCAGGCGGTCGATCGGCGCCGCGCCGGGGACCTCGAGCACGCCCGCGCTCGCTGCCGGTCCCGCGAGCGGCCGCGGCCACGCGAAGAGCGCCCCCGCGTCGACCACGCCGGCGCGGTCGGCGGTGATCGACACGCCGAGCACCGTCAGCTCGCCCGCCGTGCCCTTGCGGTCGTAGAGCGCGATGCCCTGGCCGGCCGCCAGGCCCAGGAAGTCCTGCGCCACGGCGTCGGGAGCCGCGAGCGCGGCGTCCGGCGCGGTCGCGCCGGCGAGCACGGGTCCGCCGCGCCAGAGGTAGATCGCCCCGGCGTCCTGGACACCGCCCGCCTCGGCGAAGCGCGCGCCGACGACCGCGTCGAGCCAGCCGTCGCCGTCGGCGTCGGCGACCTGGAGCGCCTGGCCCGCGGAGAGGCCGAGCTGGTCTCCCGCGAGCGCGTCCGGGACGGCGAGCGTGGCCACGGGCGTCGGCGTCCCGGCGAGGCCCGGACCGCCGGTCCAGAGCTGGAGCTCGCCCGCGTCGGCCGCGGCGGCGTCGACCTGGTAGCCGAGCGCGAGCACGTCGAGCCGCCCGTCGCCGGTCAGGTCCGCGAGCAGCACCCCGAGCCCCGAGGCTCGCCCGAGCTGGTCGACCGGGCTCGGCGTGGCGTTCCGCAGCCGACTCCAGGGCAGCACGTCGCCCACGAGCGACGCGCCGCCGCGCCACACCTGCACCGACCCCGCGCCGGTGGCCGGCGGCACCAGCGCTGCCGGCGTGACGGTGACCACGTCCTCGACCCCGTCTCCGTCCAGGTCGGCGAACTGGAGATCGCCGAAGCCGTCGAGCGAGTTGGCGTTCGTCACGCGCAGGGTCGCGGTGGGGGCGAGGTCCCCGACGAGGCCCGCGCCGCCGGTCCAGACGTGCACCCGCCGCACCGACGACGAGAGGATCTCGTTGCCGGTGGCCGCGACCACGTCGAGCACGCCGTCGCCGGTCACGTCGACCAGTCGCACGCCCTGACCCGGGCCGCTGCCGAGGGCGTCGTAGGTCTGCGCGCCGGGCACGGTCAGGGTCGCGGTGGGTGCCGTGAGCGCGCCCAGCCCGCCGCCTCCGGCCCAGGCGTACACCGCGCCCGCCCGCGTCACGCCGCCGATCCGCGCGTGCTGGGCCCCGGCCACGACGTCGAGCACGCCGTCGCCGGTGACGTCGCCGGTCCAGAACCCGCGGCCGGAGCTGCCGGTGAGCCGGTCGTCGAAAGAGGCGCCCGGGACCGTGAGCGCCGCCCACTCGGTCACGTCGCCCGCGAGCGCTGCGCCGCCGAGCCACACGTACAGGACGCCACCCCCGCTCGCCACGCCGTTGGCGTCGGCCCAGGGCGCGGCCGCGAGCACGTCCGCCACGCCGTCGCCGGACACGTCGGCGACCTGCAACGGCAGCGGCGCCGGCGTGCCGGACGGCTGGCCGAGCGGCGCCATCGGAGTCGGCTGCGACACGGAGAGCGTCGCGGTCGGGGCGGCGAGCTCGGGCCACTCGCCGCGCCCGGGCCACACGTACACGCGGCCCTGCAGGCCGCCGGCGAAGCTCGAGATCGCCACGACGTCGCGCACGCCGTCGCCGGTGACGTCGGCGGCGATCACCGGCTGGCCCGCGACCGATCCGAGCCGGTCCTGCGGCGCGGCGTCCGGCGCGGCGAGCAACGACGTGACGTCGGTCCTGCCCGCGAGCTGCGGCCCGCCGGCCCAGAGCGCCACGGCTCCCGCGGACGGCACCCCGCGCACGTCGGCGCCCGGCGCGCCGGCCACGACGTCGAGCACGCCGTCGCCGGTCACGTCCACGAGCTGGACCCCCTGTCCGCCCGACGAGCCGAGCCACGCGAACGGGTCCGAGTCGCCCCACACCAGGATCGCGGACGGCTCGCGGGTCCCGGTGAAGCCGGGCGCACCGAACCACACGTACACGGCGCCGGTCGCGGGAGCCGGGTCGCTGCCCGCCGAGGCGTTCTGCGCGGCGACGACGACGTCGAGCCGCCCGTCGCCGTTCACGTCGCCGAGCTGGATGCCCTGTCCCGAGGCCTCGCCCAGCCGGTCGTGGCCCGCGCCGCCGGAGTGCACGAGCGTCGCGTCCGGCGCGCCAACGGGTTCGCGGTGCCCGAGCCACACGTACACGGCGCCCGCGTCGGTGCGCCCGCCGGCGTCCGCCAGCCGCGCGCCGGCCACGACGTCGAGGGCCCCGTCGCCGTCGAGGTCGCCGATCCGCACCGCGTCGTGCTCGACGAGGCCCGTGACGCGGACGTGGGCCGTGGCCCGCGCGCTCCGCCCGCCCGCGTCGACCGCCTCGAACTGGAGGTGCTGCAGCCCCCCGGCCGTCCGCGGCACGCGCCAGCGGACCTCGGACTCCGCCGCGCCCGCCGCCCCGTGCACCGGGTGGAAGACGAGCCCCGGCAACGGGTTGCGCAGCCGCAGCGTGACGGCGTCGCCCTCCGGGTCGCAGGCCGCCA
>JAUIDW010000264.1 GCA_030428395.1 bacterium
GAACGGGATCGTGGCCACCGACGGGTCGGGGTTGCGCTCGGTGTCGGCCGCCAGGTCCTGGACCGCCAGGTCGCGGTCGGCGCCCGCGGCGGACGCGGGTTCCCCGGCGGCGCCGGATCCGGAGCTGGCGCAGGCGGCGAGCCACGACAGCAGGACGAGCGGGGCGAGCGGGCGAGGAGAGCGCATGGGCGGAATCCGTCGTGGTGTCGTGGTTCGGTGGGGAGCGGCGCGCGGGGCGCCGGCGCGGGCCGCTGCTAGGATGCGGCGCGGACCCTATCCGTGCACCTCCCCCTCGTCTCCGCCCTTCTCGCGCTTTCCGCCGCGGCCCCGTTCGCCCGCCCCCCGCAGGGCGAGCCGCCCCGGGGACCGAACGCCCTGGACCGCGCGGCGGGCTGGCGGGCGCTGTTCGACGGGACCTCGACCGCCGCCTGGCGCGGGTTCGGTCGCGACGGGTTCCCCGACCGCGGCTGGGTCGTCGAGGACGGCTGCCTGCGCGTCGTCGCCGGCGCGGGCGGCGGGGACCTGGTGACGACCGACGCGTTCGGCGACTTCGAGCTGGAGCTCGAGTGGCGCGTCGCGCCGGGCGGCAACTCGGGCGTGAAGCTGCGCGTGGACGAGGTCGCCGGGCCTGTGGGAATCGAGTGCCAGCTGCTCGACGACGCGGCCCACGCCGACGGCGCGCACCCGCGGCGGCGCGCCGGCGCGATGTACGACCTGGTCGAGCCCGCGGGCGCACCGCCGGCGCCGGCCGGCGCCTGGCACCGCACGCGCATCGTCGCGCGCGGCGACCGCGTCGAGCACTGGCTCGACGGCGTGCGCGTCGTCGCCGTCGACCTGGGCTCCGACGAGTTCGCCGCGCGCCTGGCGCAGAGCAAGTTCGCCGGCCGCGCGGGCTTCGGCCGCGGCCGCGGACGCATCCTGCTGCAGGACCACGGCGACGACGCGTGGTTCCGCGACGTGCGCGTGCGCGACCTCGAGGCGCTGCCGGGCCAGCCGGTCGAGCTGTTCGACGGCACGACGCTCGCCGGCTGGCGCCCGGTCGGCGACGCCGAGTGGTCCGTCGAGGACGGCACGCTGCTCGGCGCGACCGGCGGCGGCTCGCAGAGCTTCCTGGTCACCGAGCGCTCGTTCGGCGACTTCCTGCTCGAGGTCGACCTGCGCCTCGAGGGCGCGGGCAACTCCGGCCTGCAGATCCGCAGCCACCAGCGCGAGGACGGCCGCGTGTTCGGCTACCAGGTCGAGGTCGACCCCTCCGACCGCGCCTGGTCCGGCGGCCTGTACGACGAGGCGCGCCGCGGCTGGCTGCAGGACCTGGCCGACGACCCGCGCGCCCGCGCCGCGCTGGACCGCCACGGCTGGAACACCTACCGCGTCGAGTGCGTCGGCCCGCGCGTCCGCACGTGGGTGAACGGCGTGCCCGTGGTCGACGCGATCGACTTCGCCGACCTCGAGGGCTTCCTCGCCCTGCAGGTCCACAGCGGCCAGGACACGCGCGTGCGCTGGCGGAACTTCCGGATGCGGGACCTCGGCACCCGCGGGTGGCGCCCGGCGCGCGAGGACGACCGGCTGGGCCCCTCGGCGTTCCGGATCGAGTTCTCCGGGATGGTCCGTGTCGCGACCTCGTGGCCGGACTTGCCGCTGGACCGGCCGGGCGTGCTCGTTCGTGGCACCTCGAACTACCACCGAGCGCGGGAGGACCGGGACGTGCTCTTCGTGCTGCACCTGGCCGATCTCCGCTGCGAGACCCTCGCCGGCGACGGCCCGGCGACCATTCAGAGGGGGCACTTCGAGCCGGCCATGATCATGATCCGCGGCGAGGACCCCGACTCAGAGGACCCCTATCTGCACGCCGACTGGCCCCCGACCCTGCGTCGGCCCGGTCACGACTACGACCAGGTCCACTCGGTCGAGTTCCTCGACCTCGCGCCCTAGTCCAGCGTGGCGGTGACCGCGTTCGTCCAGGCCGGGCCCGCCGGTCCGTCGACGAGGGCCTGGAAGGAGAGCGGTCGGCCCGCCAGGCCGGGCAGGTCGGGGAGCCTGCGGCGGACGGTGGAGAGCCCGCCGGGGCCCACCAGCACGGGCAGCCAGGCGCGCGCATCCGCGCCCAGACGGAAGGCGCCGTGCGGTGTCGCCACCGGCGGGCCGGTCGGAAGGAAGGACCGCCACAGCGTCGCGCTCGCGAGCGGCGGCGCGCGCAGCTCGAGCACCAGCTCGCCCCCGATGCCCGGGGCGGTCGCGTACTGCAGCGGGCGGAACTCGTTCGCGCCGACGTCCCCGCGGCCCTGGCGGTCCAGGTCGCCGTCCACGTCGCGCGGCGCGCCGTACAGGTCGCGGGCGCCGACCGGCGGGTGCAGCTCGCCCGCGTCGATGCACGGGCTGCCCCAGCGCAGGCGGTAGTCGCGGTCCGCGCGGTCGACGAACAGCGGGTCGGCGGAGAAGTTGCGGGCGATGCCGGCGAAGTCGCCGTCCCCTATGTCGCACAGCTCGACGCAGCAGACGAGGCCGCCAGGGTCGTCGAGGTCGTCGCCGTTGCCCCACAGGATGCAGGCGTTCAGGTCGACCCGCATCGTGTCGAACGGGCCCTCCGCCCGGACGCCAGCCAGGGCGTTGTCGACCACGGTGCAGCGCGTGAGCGCGGCGGATCCCACGGCCGGGCCCAGGCCCCCGCGGGCCCACAGGCCGTGGCCCCGGTTGGAGGAGATCGAGCAGTCGAAGGCCTCCAGCGGGTGGCAGCAGCCGGAGCCGCCGAACGTCTGGATGCCCGCGACCCGGTTGCGCTCGATCCGGCAGCGCTCGAGCGTCACGCTCCCGGTGAAGGACGAGCCGCCGGGGTCGAAGTAGACGCCCGTGTCGCGGTTCTCGAGGAACTCGCAGTCGCGGGCGTTCAGGGTCAGGGCGTTGTGCGACTCGAAGTTGACGCCCACCAGCCCGCCGAGGCAGCGCTGCACGCGGACGCGCTCGAAGTCGACGTAGACCGTGTCTCCCGTCTCCTGGATGGCAGTGTAGACGCCATCGAGCTGCATGTCCTCGATGACCAGGTCGGTGAGCACCGCACTCCAGCCGCCGCCCGGAGCCGGCGCCGCGTAGACCCCGTGGTGGCCGCCCCGCAGGGTCAGACCGGAGGCCTCGAAGGACAGCCCCGGGCCGGGCAGGTCCGGCGCGCGCAGCAGCGTCCCGGAGCCCCCGCCGTCGAGCACCGTGCGACCGACGCCGGCCCCCCGGATGCGGAAGCCGTGCCTCGCGTACACCGGGAACGACTGTCCGGTCGACGGAGCCAGCAGCCCCTCGGCGACGTGGAGGGTGTGCTGCTCGCCCGCCGGCGGGTCGGGCAGGGAGAGCGACGCGTTCCGCAGCGAGCGCAGCGCGTCGGACCACGAGGTGCCGCCGTTGGCGTCGTCGCCGTTCACGGGGTCGACGTAGAAGTCGCCCGCGTGGGCCACGCCGGCGCAGAGGAGCAGGGCGAACGGGACGGCCAGCCGTCGGGCCGCCCCCCGGAGGAGAGCGGATCGGTCCATGCCCCCAGGGTCGCGGCGCGCCGGCCCCGGGGGAATGCGCCGGAAGGGGCAGTTGCCTGGCTCCGGGTCCGTAGGGCCGGTCCCGTGAGTGGAGCGCCGCGGGCACGGCGCCGGGGAGCGACTCTCCCCGGCGCCGCCGCGGGGCGCGGCTACGGAGCGATCAGGAAGCTCGCGCCGTTCGTGAGGCTGTCCCCGAAGCCCGCGGGGTCCGCGGGGTCGCGCTGGAGCCACTGCACGAAGACCTTCTTGCCCGCGGTCAGGGCGGGGTCGCCGCCGCTCTGGATCGTGTTGTTGAAGTTCCGCCCGAGCACGCCGGTGCAGGGGGGCGCTCCGGTGTTCTTGGCGAACTTCGCCCCGGTGCGCTTGAACGGCGCCTTCACGCAGAGCTTCCCGCCGTGGAAGTCGAGGTTCGAGCGCTTGAACGAGTAGAGCAGGAGGCCCGCCTCGCTCGGCAGGTGGTCGTGCCCCTCGATCCGGAACGAGTCGGGGGACGAGACGCTGGCCCGGCCCTCCGTGGCGAGGAAGGGCACGCACCCGAGGGAGCTGGTCTTGCCCGTGCAGTACGGGACCGGGACGCTCTGGTCGAACGCGTGGGCCCCCATGTCCGCGACCGTGCCGTCCGCGTCGAGCGGCGAGGCCGGGTCCCCCGCGTCGATGCACGGCGACGTCGCCAGCAGGGTCAGGTCGCCGTTCGGCGCGTCGGTGAAGAGCGGGTCGAGGTCGATGTTCCCGTCCGACCCGGCCAGGACCGGGTCGCCGTCGGAGAAGCGCACCTGGCCCGCGGGCCACAAGTCGAAGTTCGTCGTGTTGCCCCAGGCGATGGCGTTCAGCACCTCGCCCCCGTAGGCCGGGGACGCGCGCTGGAGGCCGACTCCGTTGCCGTGCGCCGTCGCGTGCGTCAGGTCGCCGCCGCGGGTCGCCCGGATGCCGAAGGCGCTGTTCGCGTGCGCGACCAGGCGGTCGGCCACGGCGAAGTCGAAGAGGTCGAAGCCCAGCGCGCTGTGCTCGGCCCGACAGCTCCGGAGCTCGACCCCGGCGGACTCCGCCCGGAACGCGGCGTACCCGCCCTGCCCCGCGTACCGCACCCTCGCCCAGGACACGTTCGCCACCGAGCCCGGGAAGAAGCGCAGCCCGCGCCACCACCCCTCGGCGGGCGCGGTCGCGACCCCGTCGCCGTTCGTGTCCCCGGCCACGGAGTCGTCGCGGAGGTCCGTGAACGTGATCGGCGCCTGCTCCGTCCCGTTCACGACGAGGACCCCGGTGCTGGCGACGCTCAGCTGGTGCGCGGGGCCGAACTTCAGGGCGACCCCGGGCTCGAGCACCAGGCTCCTCGCCGCGGGCACCGAGATCGCGGCCTCGATCGACAGGGTGCCGCTCAGGAGGTTCTGCGGGGCGACCGTCACGTCCGAGGTGAACCCGGTCAGCGTGACGCGGATCGTGTCCAGCCCGTTGCCGGTGGCCGTGTTGTCCGCGAACCCCGGGACGGCTCCCAGCGGCGCGTTCTCCACGGCCGCGCCCGCGTTGTCGACGAAGCTGCAGCCCGCGACGGTGACGCCGTTGTTGCCCGTATTGGCGACCAGGTCCAGCGCCGCGGCCGAACCGTCGCGGATCGTGGTGCCGAGGAGCGCGACCGTCGGAGCGCCCTCCAGGCGAACGCCCGCGAAGTCCGTGTGGCCCGAGTACCGGACGATCGCGCCGGTGAGGCTGCCGCCGCTGCCCGGGAAGAAGCGCACGCCGCGCCACCAGCCCGGGGCCCCGGCGGAGGCGCCGTCCTTGTTCGTGTCGCCCCCGTGCGAGTCGTCGGCGAGGTCCGTGAGCACCACGGGCTCGGCCGGCGTGCCGTTCGTGACCAGCGTGCCGTACACGTTCAGCTGCCTGGCCAGGCTCCACTTCAGCACGACGCCCGCGCCGAGGATCAGGGTCGACCCGGCCGGCACGGTGGCCGTCGCGTCGACGAACAGCGTGTCGTCGAAGAGGTTGCTCGTCGTGATCGTCAGCGCCGGGACGGTCAAGCTCGCCGAGACGACGCGCACCGTGTCGAGCCCGTTGCCGGCGGCCGTGCAGCCCGCGACCCCCGCGACGACCTCGATCGGAGCGTTGTCGAGGGCCGCTCCGGCGTTGCCCGCGAAGTGGCAGCCCGTGAACGTCGAGCCGATGTTCGCGTGGTTCGTGACGTAGTCGACGCCGGCGGCGGAACCGTCGCGGACCGTGCAGTTAGAGACCGAGACCGACGGCGTGCCGTCCAGGCGGATGCCGGCGAAGCCCGTGTGCCCCGAGAAGGCGACCGTCGCGTGGTCGATCGCGGCCGTCGAGCCGCCGAAGAAGCGCAGGCCGCGCCAGTCCCCGGGCGTCCCGCTGGACGGCCCGTCGCCGTTCGTGTCGCCCCCGAAGGAGTCGTCGAGGATCGAGGTCAGGGCCACGCCGCTGACGGACGTGCCCTGGACGACGAGGCCCCCGTACACGTTCAGCTGGTGCGCCGGTCCGAACTTGACGACCACGCCGGGCTGGACGGTCAGCGTCTCGCCCGCCGGCACGGTCAGCGCCGCGGTGGTGTGGTAGACGGTCCCCGTGAGCAGCGGGCCCGTCCGCGTGTCGGAGACGAGGCCGCCGAGGGGCACCTGGGCCGCGGCGCCGCTCGCGAGGAGGATCGCGGCGAGGGCCAGGCGAGCGGCCGGCCCTGCCGGGGACGGGATCGAGGAGCGCATGGTGAGAGGACTCCGTTCCGCGGGGAGGGGTGAGCTCCGAGCGGTCGGGCGGAGTCGAGGAGCTCCCCGCGCCGGCCCCGCGCGCCGCGCTCCCGAGGGAACGGCGGCGCTCGATCGCCTCGCCGCTCGCACCCCCATGCTGCCGCACGGTCGCGCCCACCGGCGATGGGCCGTTCGTGGCAGCGGTCCTGGGTCGAGTGCGTAGGGTGCGCGCGGCGCTACTTCTCGAGCCCGAGCTTGTCGAGCTTGGGCGCGATCACCATGCGGCAGTAGCCGGCGGACCGGTTCCCGCGGTAGTAGTCCTGGTGGTAGTCCTCGGCGGGCCAGAACGTGGTCGCGGCGGTGATCTCGGTGACGATCGGGTCGTCGAAGTGCGGCGCGGCGGCCTTCCGCGAGGCCTCGGCGGCGGCGCGCTGCTCGTCGGAGTGGAAGAAGATCGCCGAGCGGTACTGCGTGCCGACGTCGGCGCCCTGGCGGTTCAGCGTGGTCGGGTCGTGCAGCCGCCAGAACCACTCGAGCAGCGCCTCGTAGGAGACGACCGCGGGGTCGAAGGTGACCTGCACGACCTCGGCGTGGCCGGTGTCGCCGGTGCACACGTCGCGGTAGGTCGGGTTCTCGACGCGTCCGCCCATGTAGCCGGACTCGACCTTCGCGACGCCCTCGACCTGCTCGAGCACCGCCTCCACGCACCAGAAGCAGCCCGCGCCGAAGGTCGCGAGCTGCGTGCCGTTCTCGTCGTCCGCCTGCATGTCCGTCAGCTCCTCTGCGGTCCAGGGCCGCGCGCGCTCCGCGTCGGCGGCGCGCACGCGACGGACGGTCGCGGCGTCCACCGGCGGCGCGCCGTGGCCCCACTCGCGGCGAATGTAGGTCAGGATGGCCGCGATTTCCTCGTCGCTCGCGACCAGGGCGGGCATCTCCAGGTCCCAGACCCGGCCGCCGCGCTCGATCGCGCCGGCAAAGCCCCGGTCCAGGATCCGCGCCAGGCGCCGCGGGTCGCCCAGCACCCAGGCCGAGTGGCGCAGCGGCGGCGCCTTGCCGGGCTCGCCGCGGCCGGAGGCCTGGTGGCACGCGGCGCAGGTCGAGGCGTACAGCGCGCGCCCGCGCTCGAAGGCGGCGCGGCCGGCGGCGTCGAGCGGCTCCGGCGCGCCCTCGTCGAAGCCGGGGCGCCCGGGCCACGTCAGGCCGGCGAGCAGGTCGGCCGGCAGCGCCGCCGTCCCCACCGGCCCCGCCGGGGCGGCCGTCAGGCGCAGCGGCGCGGGCTCGCCGTCGGGGCCGGGGGCGCGGGCCTCGAGCAGACCGGCGGCGAGCGCCGCGCGCTGCCACGGGGCCGCGTCCGGCGCGCCGGCGAGCTCCGCGGCGGCGGCGACGCGCTCCCCGACCGCCTCGCGCCCCACGCAGCGCGCCAGCAGGCGCACGAACGCGTCGCGGCCCGCGCGCGGCGCGGCCCAGTCCGGGTCGGCCAGCAGGGCGCGCAGCACCTCGAGCTCGCGGCCCGCCA
>JAUIDW010000554.1 GCA_030428395.1 bacterium
CGCCCACGACCCGGCGGCGGCGGCCACCGCCCTGGCGCTCGAGCAGGGCGACCTCGCGGCCGCGCGCACGCTGCTCGCCGGGCTGCCGCCGGGCCTCGACGCGGAGCTGCTGGCCGCGCGCCTCGCCGCCCTCGAGGGCAGCGACGTGGCCGCCATCCGCGCCCTCGAGGACGCCCGCCGCCGCCACCCCGACGAGCCGCGCGTCTGGGCGGTCGCCGCCGAGCTGCACGCCTGGTCGGGCCGCAAGGAGTCCGCCGAGGCCGAGCTGCGCGAGGCCCTGAGCCGCTTCGGCACCACGCCGGAGATCGCCCGGGCCCGCGGCGTGCTGCTGGTCTGCCGCGAGGGCGGCGCCCAGGCGGGGATCGTGCACCTCGAGCAGGCCCGCGCGATGGACCCCGACGTCGAGTTCGTCGACCGGCCCCTGGCCCAGGGCCACCTGCTGCTCGCGAGCCAGGCCCTGGGGCGCGCGGACCTGGCCGGCGGCCTGCTGCACGCCGAGGCGGCCTACGCGCACGACCCGCGCGACCCGGACGTGCGCACCGCCCTCGCGGACGCGCGCCAGGCGGCGGGGGACTTCGAGGGCGCCCTGGCGCTCTACGAGGAGCTGCTCGCCGGGGGCGAGCCGGTGGGCGGCACCCTGGCGATGGTCTCGCAGCGCGCCGGCGTCGCCGCGCTGCTCGACCAGGACCGCGCGCGCGCCCTCGACCACTACCTGCGGGCGCGCGACCTGGGCCTGCCCCACGAGGAGCTGGGCTTCGGCGCGACCGTGATCGCCCAGGAGCTCGAGCGCGCGCTCGACGAGGGCCTCGCGGCCTACGCGGAGGACGACCTCGCCGCGGCGGAGGCCGCCTTCCGCCGCGCCGTGCGGATCGCGCCGGACGACCTCGCGGGCCACAACCACCTCGGCGTCGTGCTGTTCCGCGCGGGCGACTTCGACGGCGCCAGCGCCAGCTGGCGGCGCGTGCTCGACCTCGCCGGGCGCGGCGGCGTCGAGCTGCCCGAGCCCGTGCACCTAAACCTCGCGCGCAGCCTCTACCAGGCCGGGCGCTACGCGGAGGTGCGCGCGGAGCTCTCCGCCTACCTAGAGGCCGCGCCCGCGGGGGCCTGGCGGGCGGAGACGGAGGACATGCTCGCCCGCCTCGACGCCGAGGGTCGTTGACCCTGCTCCCGCGCCGGCCTTAACCTGGCCCGCGGCCCCGGGAGCCCGCGCCGCGGGGCCGCACCGATGGCGCGCTACCCGAAGGACATGCTCGAGCAGATGCTGTCCGCGATGCGGCCGGGGGGGCAGGAGGGCGGCGAGCCCCCGCGACCCCGGCCGGCCAAGCCCAAGCCCAAGCCCTCGCGCAGCCCCGGCTCGGGGGGACCCTTCGCCCTGGGCGGGGACCGCCCCCGCCGCCCGGCCTCCGCCGGCGGCGCCTCGGACCCCAGCGCCGTGCTGCGCGAGGTCCTCGTCAACCTGGGCCCCGCGAAGCTGGGCGTGATCCTGGCCCTGCTGCTGCTC
>JAUIDW010000265.1 GCA_030428395.1 bacterium
GCAGCTCGTGGAGCGTGAACTCGTCGGGCAACGTCCAGCACGGCCCGATCCTGGACCGCTGGCAGGGCGCCACCGTTTCCAGCGCCATGCCCGCCAGCGACGGCCGCGTGTACCTCGGTGCCAAGGCCACCGACAACGGCGACGGGACGTGGCACTACGAGTTCGCGCTGTACAACCGCGACAACAACCGCGGCACGTCGCGCCTGCGCATCCCGGTCTCCGTGGGCGCGAGCATCACGAACCCCGGCATGAAGGACCTCGACGGCGACCCGTTCAACGACTGGACCTACCAGTCCGGGCAGGGCGAGGTCTCCTGGTCCACCTCCGCCATCCCGCAGCCCTGGAACACGATCTACAACTTCTGGTTCGACTGCGACGTGCCCCCGGCCGCGAACCAGGGCGTCACCATCGGCTTCTTCTCCTCCGCCGGCCTGGGCGAGCAGGTCCTGACCTCGAACCTCGCGCCGGTCGACCCCACCCCGGTGACGTACTGCCAGGGCAAGCAGAACTCGCTGGGCTGCGTCCCCTTCATCTCGGGCACGGGCGTTCCCAGCGTCAGCTCGACCGCGCCCTTCTTCGTCCGCGCGGGCGACGTCGTCCCGAACGAGGCGGGCTTCGTGATCTACGGCCTCAACGGTCGCCTGAACCTGAACTTCCACAACGGCAAGCTCTGCGTGAAGGCCCCCTTCGAGCGGCTGCTGCCGCCGAAGAACGCCGGCAACACCGGCGCGCCGCCCTGCTCCGGTGAGCTGTCGGTCAACTTCAACAACCGGATCCAGAGCGGCATCGACCCCGCGCTGATGGCCGGACAGCGCGTCAACGTCCAGTGGCGCTTCCGCGACCCGGCCCTCAACGACGGGTTCGGCGACGGCCTGACGAACGGCCTCGAGTTCTTCATCGCGCCGTGACCCACCTCCCCGCCGGGGAGGCGCGCCCGCGGGCGGCGCTCCCCCGGCGCGGACGACCGCGCGCGCGGCCAGACCACCGCGCTCGCTCGATTCCGGGGCGGCCCCCTCCGCGGGGGGCCGCCCCGTTCCATGGCGCGCTTCCCCGTCGCCCCCCCGCGGGAGCCAGCGGCTGCCCGCGGGGCGGAGTCCGGGGTGAGGCGCGCCGCTACGGGCAGGGGTCGTTCGCCTGGCGCGGCGTCCCCGTGTCCGGGTTGCCCCCGCCGATCGGGGACGACGCGTGGCACCAGTTCAGCGGGTCGTCGTTGGCCACGGCGTCCTCCATGCCGGGCCGCAGGCTGATCGACATGCCGGGCATGTCGGGCCACAGGACCCCGTCGTCGTAGTCGACGCGGTCGAGGACCTGACCGCTGGGATGGGTCAGCACAATCGCGTCCGCGCCGTTGCCCAGCGTGTAGCTGGTGTAGCGGTAGCGCACCTGGACCCCGCCGTTGGTCGTGACGTCGACGTTGTTGCCGACCACGAGGTACTTCCCGGGGCGCACGAAGAGCCCCAGCCCGTTGTTGGAGAACGTGTGGCTGTTCGAGCCCTCGTCGGTCAGCGTCATGCCCTCGAGGTTCACGCGCCCGCCGCCGGGGTTGTAGAACTCGATCCACTCGCCGTTGCTGTCGGTGACGAAGGACGGGTCCTTCATGAACTCCGTGATCACCAGGCTGCCGCGCTGGAAGGCGGCGCCGGGTCCCGGAGCCGCGTCGGCGCCGCCGCCCAGCTCCACCCGCGCGGAGCCCCGGATCCGGGAGCCGGGCTCCGACCAGAACACCCGCGCGGCGGCGCCGTCCGCGAGCGGCCCGTCCCCGAGCCCGAGGTCCACGCGCGCGCGCCCCTGGCCGTCCAGCACGAGGGGCAGGAACAGGTCCGGCGCCTCGCGCAGCGAGGGGTCCCGCCCCTCCAGACCGACCACGAGCAGGCAGGGCAGCCACGGCCGCCCCCCCGTCAGCTCGACCGCCGGCGCCCCGCCCGCGCGGTCGAGGCGGACGCGGACGCCGCTCCCCGCGCCGGCTTCCACCGGGTCCGTGGCGCCCACGGGGCCCGCGAAGTCGGTCGCGGCCGGGACGGCGCCCGCCGCGCCCGGCGCCGCGTCCAGGGCGCGTTCCTGCGGGGCGGCGCCACGCGCCTGGGCCGCGCCCGCGAGCCCCAGGGCGATCAGGGCGACCGCCCACCCTCTCGATCCGTACAAGTTCACCATCGGAGACGTCTCCTCGATTCGATTCCACTGCTTGGGTTCCGGCCGGTGGCCCGGCCACGCCGCCACGCGACGCGCCCCAGGGACCGGCCGGATCCGGCGCGGTTGCGATCGGCGCCGGTTCTTTTGCGCTACCCTGAGCGCCCGCAGCGAGCCCCACCTCTCATGAAGCGCTTCCCGAAGATCCTCGTCGTCCTGGTCGTCGTCCTGCTCCTCGTCGTGCTCACGGCCCCGCGCCTGATCGGCGGCCTGGTCGCGACCGCCGTCCGCAAGGGCGGGACCTACGCCCTGGGCACCGGCACGGAGCTGGACTCGGCCTCCGTCCAGCTCGACGGCGTCGAGCTGCGCGGCCTGCGCGTGGACAACCCGCCCGGGTTCGACACCCCCGCGTTCGTCCAGCTGGGGCAGGCGCGGCTGGAGGTCGACCTGGCCTCCCTGCGCTCGGAGACCGTGGTCTCCCCGCTCTTCCTGATCGACGGGCTGGACGTCTACATCGAGCGCAAGGACGGCAAGACGAACTACTCGCCCATCCTCGAGCGCCTCGAGGAGCTCGGCGCGGGCGAGGGCGGCGCCGGGGACGACGAGCCCGCGGGAGGCGACGACCAGGACGGGGACGACCCCGGCGGCAAGACGTTCCTCGTCCGCAAGGTGCAGATCCGCGGCGTGAAGGCGCACCTGGACCTGCTGCCCCTCGGCGGCGAGCGGACCACGCTGACGCTCGACGTGCCGCCGCTCGAGCTGGAGGACGTCGGCAACGCCGGCGGCGACGACAGCGGCACGACGGTGGCCGGCCTCTTCGACCGCATCGTGCGCGCGACCCTCGACGCCACGCTGGAGGCGGGCGGCGACCAGCTGCCCGCGGACCTGGTCGCGGACCTGCAGGGCCGCCTGGAGGGCGTGCTGGAGGCCGAGCTGGAGGGCGTCCGCGGCAAGCTCGACGACGGCGCCCGCGACGCGCTCGACCGGCTGGAGAGCGACCTCGAGAAGAAGCTGGGCGACGCGCTGAAGCGCTAGCCCCGCGCCTCGCGGCCCGGGACCGCCGAGGCCGCCACGCTGCCGCCGTCCCGGCGGGGGCGCGCGCACATGGCGGCGAACGCGTCCTCGAAGAAGAAGCGCTCCTCGCCGAACGCCGGCTCGAGGTCGTCCAGCCAGGTGGCGCGGTCGTCGAAGCGCGCGAAGAAGGGCCGCTGGACCCAGGCCGCGTTGCGGGCCTGGACGAAGCGGAGTACGAACACCTCCTCGCCCTGCACCTCCGCGACGCCCTGGACCTCGACCTTGCCGGGCGCCGCGCTCATCGACGGCCCGCGCGCGGTGCGCCCGAGGCCGGAGACCTGCTGCATCGCCCCGCGGTAGATCTCCCAGGCGCGCACCAGCGGGACCTCGAAGTACCGCCGCGCGCCCGTGTCGCGCTCGACGAACATGTAGTACGGCACGACTCCGGCCCGGACCTGCTCGCGCCACAGGTCGGCCCACACGTCCGCGTCGTCGTTCACGTTCGCCAGCAGCGGCCCCTGCGAGCGGATCGTCACGCCGGTGTCGCGGACCCGGCGGATCGCGGCGCGGGCGGCGTCGGTGCCCAGCTCGCGCGCGTGGTTGTAGTGCGCCATGAGCGCGACGTGCTTGCCGGCGTCCACCAGCTCCTCGAACAGCCGCAGGACGTCGTCGGCGTCCGCGTCGGAGACGAAGCGGTGCGGCCAGAACGTCAGGGACTTCGTCCCGATGCGGATCGACTGCACGTGGTCGAACTCGGGGCGCAGCAGCGGCTCCAGGTAGTCCCGCAGGTGGTGCGCCTTCATCACCATCGGGTCCCCGCCGGTGACCAGCAGGTCGGTCACCTCGCCGTGCCGCCGCAGGTACTCGTGCAGGTCCGCGGTCTGGTTCGCGGAGAAGCGCAGCTCCTTGTCCCCCACGAACTGCGCCCAGCGGAAGCAGAACGTGCAGTACGAGTGGCACGTCTGCCCGTGGCTCGGGAAGAACAGCAGCGTCTCGGGGTACTTGTGCTGCATGCCGTCGAGCCGCCGGCCGTCGAGGGTCGGCACGTTCAGGTCCTGCTGCCCCGCGGGATGGGGGTTCAGCCCCATCCGGATCCGCGCCACCACCGCCTGCAGCTCGTCGCGCGGCGCCTCGGACGCCACCATGTCGCGCACCTTCCGGAAGTCCTCGCCGCGCAGCATCCGGGGCTGCGGGAAGGTCAGCTGGAACATCGGGTCGTCGGGGACGCTGTCCCAGTCGATCAGGTGGTCGATGACGTAGCGGTTGACCCGGAAGGGCAGCACCGCGGCCACCGCGCGCATGGACAGCCGCTGGTCGGCACCGAGGCGCTCGAGCTGCGGGATCCGGCGCAGGTGCTGGGCACCGAAGACCTGGAAGGTGGTGTCGTCGAGCGAGCCGTCGTGGCGACGGTCGGAGGTGGCGGGAAGAAAGACCATTCGGCTCCTGGGGGTGGGTCGAGCCGGAGGGGCCAGCGCGGGCACCCTGCGACCGGGGACGCACGTGCCCACCCGTCCCGGCGCGTGCACGACGCAATTGGACGGATGGGCCCGAATCTCTATTTCGCGGACGAACGGCAGGGTTTCCAAGGACAAAGTCGAGCGGAGTTTTCGCTCGAGCGACGCAAGTCGTTGAAATTCGCACGCCCAGTCCGGAATTCGATTCCGGAGAGCGCCGCGGGGCCCCGGAGATAAATCCCGCATTCCCTGGATTTGCCTACGGAGCGCGGAAACGGTGACTCCCCCGGGAATCCGCGCGCTCCGATCGCTCCGCGCGGAAGCGGGGCACGCGCCGTCCGGGTCCGCGGGCGGGCCCCGGCGCCGGTCCGTCAGCCCCCGCAGTCGGGGGCGGCCGGGTCCTCGTCCGCGTCCTCCCCCGCCTCGACGTACCCCAGCTCCTGCAGGCGCCGGGCCGTGTCCGCGAGGTCGTGCTGCTGCAGCTCGCGCTGGTCCGTCTTGTTGGGGTCGGCGAAGTCCGACGGGAGCGGACGCGCGCTCGCGCGGAAGCGGGCCAGCGCCTCGGCCAGCCCGGCGGCGACGGCGCGCGACTCCGCCGGCTGCGCCAGCAGCAGCTCGTGCTGCTCGCCGGGGTCGGCGCGTAGGTCGTAGAGCTCCTGCAGCCCCATGTACGGCGTCTCGATCAGCTTGTGGTCGGCCGAGCGCACCGCGTGGGCCTTGCAGGCGTTGCGCCACTCGCCCGCCGCGCGCTCGACCCGGGCCCCGGGCTGCGTCCCGACCGCGAAGACGTGCTCGCGCTCCAGCCGCCCGCCCTCGAGCAGCGGCGCCAGGCTGTGCCCGTCGACGCGGGGGCCGGGCTCCAGCCCGAGCAGGTCCAGCACCGTCGGCGCCACGTCGATCGTCGAGACCACCTGCGCGACGCGCGCCCCCGCCCCGCGCCCGGGCGCGCGCACGATCAGCGGCACGCGCACCGTCGTGTCGTAGACCCCGAGCCCGTGGTTCCAGCAGTCGGCGTGCTCGTGGAAGGTCTCGCCGTGGTCGGCCGTGACGACCACGAGCGCGTCGTCCCACACGCCGGCCTCCCGCAGGCCGTCGAAGAGGCGCCCGAGGTGCGCGTCCAGGTAGGAGACCTCGCCCTCGTACAGCCGCACCAGGTCGCGCTCGAGCTCGCTCGGCTCGGGGTCCCAGCCGCGCACGAGCTCGGGCAGCAGCCCCTCGGTGATGGCCGCGTCCTTGTCGCGCGGGAAGCCGAGCACGGCCGTCTGCCGCTCCCCGGTCAGCACGCGCAGGGTGTCGAGGCCCCCGGACGTGCCCTCCGGCACGTCGCCGTACATCGCGTCGTAGGGCGGCGGCGGGTCGTAGGGCGTGTGCGGGTCGAAGTAGTGGACGAACAGGAACAGCCGCTCCGGCACGCCCTCGCCGAGGTGCGCGAGGACGGCGTCGGTCACCTGCTCGGCGCGCCGCTGGTTGGCGACCTTGTCCCCGGGGCGGATCTTCAGGTCGAAGGTCTCGTCCCAGTGGTCGAAGCCCTGCGCGAAGTCGAAGCGCTCGGACAGGGCGAACGAGCCGACGAACCCCGCCGAGGTGAACCCGGCCGCGCCCAGGACCTCCGCCAGCATGGCGTTGTCGGGGTGCACGAAGTAGCCGTTGCGCACGACCCCGTGCGTCTGCGGCCACGAGCCCGTCAGCATCGACGTGTGCGCGCACAGGGTCGTCGTCGCCGGCGTCACCGCGTCCTCGAACACCGTGGCCTCGGCGGCCAGCCCGTCGAGCGTCGGCGTGCGCACCGTCGAGCCGTAGCAGCCCAGCCGGTCGGCGCGCGTGGTGTCCAGCGAGACCAGCACGACGTGCCGGGGCGCGCGCGGCGCGGCGGCGCCCCCGACGGACACGCTCGAGCCACCCCCGGGCGGGGGCCCGCACGCCGCCGCGGCGACGAGCCCCGCCAGGCCGGCGGCCAGGAGGCCGTACGGACGCGTCATCGCCCGTCCTCCGGCCCGTTCTCCGGATCGTCCTGGGCCCCGTCCTCGGGCGGCTCCTCGACGTCGTCCACGTCCCCAGCGTACCCCAGCTCCTGCAGCTGGCGGAGCATCTCGCGGCGCTCGCGCCGGGCCTGCCGGCGCGCGGCGCGGCTGCGCTCGAGCACCTCGTGCGGGTCCTCCAGGAAGAAGCGCGGCTCGCGCGGCCGGGCGGAGTCCATCCAGGCGAGCAGGCGGGCGCGCAGCTCGTCGGCGCGCGCGCGCTGCTCCGGGTCGGGGTCCCGCAGGAGGTCGACGGTCTCGCCCGGGTCCGCCTCGAGGTCGTACAGCTCCTCGAGCTCCATGTACGGCGTCCAGACGTACTTCCAGCGGCCGTCGCGGATGCAGTGGGCCTTGCGCTCGTTCACCCACCGCTCGGTGTCGCGCTCGACGGACCCGGCGGCGCCGGGGCCCGACGAGAACACGGGCACCGCGGGGAGCTCCTCGCCGCGTAGCAGCGGGAGGAGCGAGCGGCCCTCGACCTCGGGAGGTCCGGGAACCCCGAGCAGGTCCAGGACGGTCGGCGCGACGTCCACCAGCGAGACGGGCACGTCCACGTCGCCCCCCGCGTACGCCTCGCCGGGCAGGCGGAAGATCAGCGGCTGGCGCACGGTGGTCTGGTACACGGCCAGGCCGTGGTTCCAGACGTCGGCGTGCTCCCAGAACGTCTCGCCGTGGTCCCCGGTCAGCACGACCAGCGCCTCCTCCAGCAGGCCGCGCTCGCGCAGGCCGTCGAGCAGGCGCCCGACGTGGTGGTCCATGTACTCGACCTCGCCCGCGTAGAGCCGCGCCAGCGCCTCGTCGTCCCCCAGCGGGGCCCGCGCGGCCCCCGCCACGAAGTCCGGGGTCAGGACGAACTCGCGCGTGTCGACGGCCTCCTCCTGTCCGGCGGCCTCGAGGTGCCGCGCGCGCGCGTCGCGCACCTCGGCCTGGCCCCCCCGCACCGTCGGCGGCACCTCGCGGCGGCCGCGCCACGGCTCGGGCGGGGCGTACGGGCTGTGCGGGTCGACGTAGTGGACGAACAGGAACAGGCGCTGGAGCTCGCCGAGCCCGTCCACCGCGCGCAGGGCCGCGTCGGTCACCGAGGCGGCGTCG
>JAUIDW010000266.1 GCA_030428395.1 bacterium
CGCCGCGCGCACCCGGCGCGACCGCGCGGGGCACCCGCCCGGCGGATGGGCGCCCGACCAGCGCCTGGACGCGCGGGAGGCGCTGGCGGGCTTCACGCGCGGCGCCGCGCGCGCGGCCCACCAGGAGGACCGCCGCGGCCGCCTCGAGCCGGGCTACTTCGCCGACCTGACCGTCCTCGACGTCGACCCGCTCGCCTGCGAGCCGCACGAGCTGCTGGAGGCCCGGGTGCTGATGACCGTGATCGACGGCGAGGTCGTGTACCGCGAAGGGCCGGGCCCGGGAGGAGCGTGACGTGGTCGAGATCACCGTGACCTACGAGGGAGACCTCCGCTGCCGGGCCGTCCACGGACCTTCCGGGGCGGAGCTCGTGACCGACGCGCCGGTGGACAACCACGGGCGGGGCGAGTCGTTCTCGCCGACCGACCTGGTGGCCACCGCCCTGGGCACGTGCATGCTGGGGATCACGGCGGCCAAGCGCGGCTGGGACCTGCGGGGCGCGACCGTCACCATCGTCAAGGAGATGGTGGCCGACCCCGAGCGACGGATCGCACGCCTGGTGGCCCGCATCCGCACGCCGGGTCCCCTGGACGAGCGCGCTCGCGCCGTGCTGGAGCGAGCGGCGCTGGGATGCCCGGTGCAGCAATCCCTGCCCGAGCGCGTGGACAGGCCGGTGACCTTCGAGTGGGACACGGCGCCCGCCGACGGTCCCGCGCACTAGGGCCTTGAAGCTCGCGACCGCAGGATTTCGCGGTCGTCGGTTTCTTCCGGTTCGCATTCGGCGAATCGCGCCCCGGCGGCGTTCTCCCCTCGACAGCAGGCCTCGCCTTCTTCGGGGCGATCGGCTCGGCGCGTCCGACGAGCGCTTGCGCACTGTTCGGAAAGCATCAAGGAACTGCGTTCCCGGTGCATTCCGGGCGTCGCGGTCCGGAGCTTGCGACGCCGCGGGCCGCAGACCTCAGTCCCGGGAGGGGCCGAGGTCGATGAGAAGACGGTTTTCGCGAGAAACAGCGTGCTCCTCCTGGTCCGTGCATCCTCGTCCCGTCAGCAGCCGACGGGGAATCGCCACGACGCTCTCCGCTCGACGGTAAGCGTTCCGTTGTCGCTTCCGATTTCGACCCGGAAGTCGATCGGGTCGGCATCGAGACGTTCGTACGAGACGTCGCCGGGGCTTCGGTGTGTCCCTCAGAGGTCAACCGGCGCCCGCCCGACGTGCGATTCGTCGCGGCGAGCACTCGCAGGACTGCAGGAGCTCGAGAGCTGCACGGAACTTTCGCAATGCCTTCGAAGAATCCGGAGGCCGTCGCGATACCAACCCCACGAACACGCCACACGAACACGAGGGGACTCGACCGCGGATGGAGTCCGCGGGCCGCAGGGGGCGCATCGCGTCCCGCGGCCGCGGAGCGGTCGGCCCCGCTCACGAGGGAGAATCTAGATGAAGCGTGCGATCGAGCTCGCCGTGGCCTGCGGCCTGGCGTTCCCCCTGCTCCTCGCCGACGCGGCCGCCGCGTCCCCGCAGTCCTCGACCCGGACCTACCGGCTCCCGTTCGATCGGCTGGCGACCGACTACCTGGACGCCGTCGGGAGGGACGACGTCGACCTCGCGACGGTCGAGCTCCAGGACCTGCTGGCGCAGGACTTCCTGCAGGTGCGCATCGGCGTGTTCGACGTGCGCTACCCGCTGGCGGCGCTCGAGGACAGCGGACGCGGCAAGGAGCTGGCCGACGTGGTCCGCGCTCTGGTCGAGCTGCACGCGGTCTGGCTCCAGTGGATCCAGGGCGTGCAGAAGCTCCCGAAGGAGCAGCGGGGGGCCTTCGGCGACCTCGAGAAGTGGCTGAAGCCCTGGAAGGGCGACCTGCCCTCCGAGGCGCTCGCCACGGGCGAGCGGGACCTCTGGACCCTGCTCGGTCCCGACGAGAAGGAGCAGGCCGCGCTCGACCTGCTGCAGGGGGCGGCCTACGACCCCGCGCTGGGCGACGATCTCCCGGCGGAGGGCACGCAGCTCGTGCTGTGCCCGGACCGGCAGGCGTTCCTCGAGTTCGTCGGCGTGGTGGGCGCGACGCGCCCCGAGATGCAGCAGCACATCTGGAAGGACGAGGTCCGTACCTGGACCGAGTTCTGGATCTCCTGGCCCAAGGACGTGCAGATCCTGGCCATGGAGTACGCGGACGTGCGCGGCGACATGTTCTCCGGGCAGTCGATGAACCGCCGCGAGAAGACCGGGCTGGTGCAGCACGTCGTCCAGCGCGCGACCTTCTCGCTCTCGTGGTTCTACTTCGGCCGCGACCTCGACCCCGTGTTCGAGGCCGGGCTGGCCCAGAACATGGCGATCGCGGTGTGCGGCGAGAACAACGCGCGCTCCGGGGGCTCCGGCCGCGCGAGCGAGACGCACGCCCGCGAGGTCTTCGTCCCCGGCGGTCTGCCCCAGGGCGGGATCCTGCCGGCCTGGAACGCCGACAGCCGCTGGCGGGACAAGCTCGGGCGCGACCACTTCGTCGACGTGCTGAAGGACGCGCAGAAGTCCGGCTACAAGGCGGCGGGTCGGAAGGCGGGCAAGCTCGCCAATTTCGAGCTGGTGTCCGACGACCAGAGCCGGACGCACGTCGTCTCGGCTCCCTTCCTCGGCTCGCCCGGCGACGCCCAGGAGCCCGCGCCGGGCGCCTTCACCGCCGACTACCTCGAGTTCTACCGCGGCTACAAGAGCGCGTTCGTCCACTGGCTCGCGACCGAGGCCGCCGGACGCAAGGAGTCCGCGGAGAAGTGGTCCGAGCTCCTCGTCGCCCTGGCCAGCAAGCCGGCGGACAAGGAGTTCGAGGCGGTGGTCGAGGAGGTCTACGGCGTCCCGCTCAGCGCGGCGGACGACGAGGCCGACAGCCTCGAGTGGGCGTTCCTCGCCTGGCTCTCGAAGCGCTGACCCGGGCTGTCCCCTCCCCGGCCCACGGGCGCGGGGAGGCGGCGGCCTGCGGGGGCGTGCTCAGCGGCCCTCGCCCGGACCTTCGCCCGGACCTTCGCCCGGATGATCGCCCGGCCCCTCGTCGGGCTGGTCCTCGTCGACGTAGCCCAGCGTGCGGAGCTGGGCGGCCGTGTCCTCGTCCAGGCTCCCGGCGTCCACCTCGACCGGTCCGCCGCCGCTGAGCCAGATCTGCACGCAGCCCGCGGGCGGATCGACCTCCCGCGGACCCGCCAGCAGCGTCGCGACCAGGCGGCCGTCGAGGGGAAAGGGCACGGCGAACTCGAACGGCTCCAGGACGGGCGCCGCGCCGTTCCAGGCGACCCGGTCGGGCGCGGGCCAGCGACCGTCCGCGCGCACGAGCAGCAGCACGCCCTCGTCGTCCGGATCGCGGCCGACCCGCGCGCGGCGGCGCTCGCCGAGGACCGTGCCGGTGGTGTGGTACGCCTTCACCGTCCGGAAGGGATCGAAGCCGGGTCCGTCGAGCAGCTCGAAGCCCTTGCCGTAGCCGTGCCGCACGTAGCGCAGCTCGACGTCCACGCGGGGCGCGCCCCCCGGCAGGGCGGCGGGGTCGAGCTCCAGCTCGAACGCCGACTCGTCGGGCAGGTCGCGGTAGGCGAGCGCGGGCTCGGCCGGCGGCGCGCCCTCGCCGGCGCGGTAGACGGGATAGGCGGTCGTGGCGTCGAGCGGCAGCTGGCCGAGGCGCACGCGGCGCCAGGTCGGGCCCTCGCCGCCGAGGCGGACCCGCCAGCGCGCCATCGAGTTGCGCTTGCGCGGGTAGACGACGAGCTCCACGGGCTCGGCGCCCACCTCGCCGCTGAGGCGCACGCGCTGGTCGTCGCGGACGAGCTCGGCCCCGGGCGGGGCCTCGACCTCCTCGACGACCGTGCGGTCGAGGCGCAGCTCCAGCTCGTAGGGATACGGCTCGTCGCCGGGGACGAAGCGCACGTGGTACGCGTCGCGCGGGCGGAACGCCGTCAGGTCGTCGGCGAACGCCCGGAGCAGTTCCGGGTCCGCCCCGGCGGCGCGGTCCACCTGCTCGCCGGGGTCCTCGCGCCAGCGGAAGAGCATCGGCTCGGCGTCCTCGTCGGGGAGGATGTACTTCCAGCCCGCGGTGCGCACGGCGCGCTCGGTGTGGTCCGACGACTCGATGAAGACGCGCGCGTGCACCTCCTCGTCGCCGCCCTCGAGCAGGGGACGGAGGCTGCGACCCTCCATCGTGGGGCCCTGCGGCAGCCCCAGCAGGTCCACGACGGTCGGCAGCACGTCGATGTTCTGGGAGAGCGCGTCCACCACGCGCCCCTCGCGCTGGCGCGGGAGCCGCACGAGCAGCGGCGTGTAGGCGACCGGCTCGTACAGGCGCCGGTGGGTGAACGGCAGCCGGCCCTGGTCGAGGGGCTCGTCCTCGAGGTTCTCGCCGTGGTCGGCGAGCACGACGATCAGCGCGTCGTCGTACACGCCGAGCTCGCGCAGGCGGTCGAGCAGCCGGCCGATCTCCGCGTCGCAAGAAGCGATCTCCGCGTCGTACAGGGCGCGCCCGTTCGCCAGGCGCACCTGGCGGTACGCCTCGCCCTCCAGGTTGGCCTCGATCCAGTGGGCGCGCTCGACGGGTTCCAGGGCGCCCAGCGTGTCCACCAGCTCGCCGTGCCCGACGGCCTCGAGGTGGTGGCGCAGGAAGCGGTTGCGGTACGCCGGCGGGGCGTTGTAGACGTGCGGGTCGAGGTCGGTGTGCGGGTCGAAGTAGTGCGCCCACAGGAACAGCGGGTCCCCGGGCGCGTCGCGCCGCCAGCCCTCCAGCAGGTCGAACGCGCGCTCGTTCGTGAAGGCACCGTGGGCCCACAGGGGGCGCTCCTCGACGGGGATCGAGTCCGGGATGACCGAGTACGCGTCCCAGCCGCGGCGCACGGCGCCGTCCTCCGGTCCGCCGCGCCACGAGGGGTGGCTGACGACCGCCAGCGCGTGGTACCCCGCGTCCGAGAGCCGCTCGGCCATCGACGCGTAGTTGGGGTTCGCCACGGTCGTCCCCGGGCGCGGCACGGGCAGGTAGTTGCGGTGGGTCCGCGGGTACAGGCCGGTCAGGATCGACGTGATCGAGGGGAAGGTCGAGTTGCACTGCGTGCTGTTCGCGCGGAACAGCGTCGACTCCCGCGCCAGGCGGTCGAGGACCGGCGACGTCGCGAGCTCGTAGCCGTAGCACGACAGGTGGTCGGCCCGCAGCGTGTCGATCACGATCAGGACGACCGGCGGGCGGTCGGGCCCCGCGTCCGCGCCGGGCTCGCCGCCGCACGCCGCGAGGGCGGGCGCCGCGAGCAGGGCGAGTTCCAGGAGGCGGCGCCACCGCCGGCCGGGGGTCGTGCGTAGCATGCTGCGGTCAAGCTACCACGCAGCCGGAACGCCCCGCACCCGGAAGGCAACGCCCCGGAAGGAAACGCATGTCGCAGAGCTCGACCCTGGTCACCGATCGCCACTTCGAGTACGTCGCCGCCCGCACCGTCGGCGACGACGAGTTCCTGCAGCGGCTCAAGGAGGCCGCGGTCGCGGAGGGCATCCCCGCCATCGCCATCGCGCCGGAGCAGGGCAGCTTCCTCCAGATCCTGCTGCGCGCGATCGGCGCCCGCGAGGTGGTCGAGGTGGGCACCCTGGCCGGCTACTCGGCCGTCTGGATGGCCCGCGCGCTGCCCGCCGGCGGCCGGCTGCGCACGATCGAGTTCGAGCCGCGCCACGCCGACTTCGCGGAGCGCTGGATCGGCGAGTCGGACGTCGCCGACCGCGTCGAGGTGCACCGCGGAGCGGGGATGGACGTGCTGCCGACCTTCGCCGACGCCTCCGCCGACGCGGCGTTCCTGGACGCGGACAAGCGCAGCTATCCCGACTACGTGCGCGAGTGCCTGCGCGTCGTCCGCCCCGGCGGCCTGATCCTGGTCGACAACGCCTTCGCGTTCGGGCAGCTGTTCGACGAGCGGCCCACCGACCGCGAGGCGCAGGCCGTGCGCGAGTTCAACGACTTCCTGCCGACGGTCGAGGGCCTGCAGAGCGTGATCGTGCCGCTCGGCGACGGCGTGTGGGTCGGGGTGCGCACGTAGGTCGGGCCTACAGGCCCAGCACGTGGTCGGCCACCAGGCCGCGCTCCTCGTCCGTCAGGTGCTTGAAGGACGCCATGCGCTGCGGGTAGCGGTTGCGCTGCGCGCGCAGGCGCTCGTCGCGCTGGACGAAGGCCTGGGGCTCGAGCAGGTACTCGACGAGCTGATCGCGGGTCCAGTGCTGCTCGAGGTCCAGCAGGGACGGGCCCATGGACGAGCCCTCTCCACCGCGCCCGTGGCAGGCGTAGCAGGCGTTCACCTGGTACAGGCTCGCGCCCGTCGCGGGCGCGGCGTCGGGGTCGGCGCCGCCGCCGCAGGCGAGCAGGGACAGCGCGAGGAGCAGCGGCGGAGCCAGGGCGACGGGCTTCATGCGAGAGCCATAGCACACGCGGGCGGTCGCCGGGAGCGTCCCGCGCGGGAACCTCGCGCGCACCGCGAACCGCGTCGAGGCCAGCGCGCCGGCGACTACGCTCCGGGCTCGCGCAGTCCGTCCAGCAGGCGGCGCGCGGCGGCGTCGCCGGGGTCGAGGCCGCAGGCCCGCTCGAGCGCCGCGCGGGCGCCGTCGAGGTCTCCGGCCTCGAGCCGCGCCCGGCCCAGTCCGCGCCACGCGCTCGCCATGCCCGGCGCGATCCGGGCCGCGTCCTCGAAGAGCGCGGCGGCCTCCCCGGGCCGGCCGGTGCGCCGCAGCAGGTTCGCGAGGTTGACGTGCGCCACCGGGTTGCGCGGTCCGGCGGCCACCGCGCGCCGCCACAGCGCCTCGGCCTCCGCCTCGTCGCCGTCGGCCAGGGCGAGGCGCCCCAGGTTGGTCCACGCGCGGCTGTAGCGCGGCTCCAGGCGCAGCGCGTGCTGCCACGCCGCGGCCGCGCCCGCGCGGTCGCCGGTGGACTCCCGCCACAGGCCCAGGTCGTTCCAGGAGCCCGCGTCGTCCGGCGCGTGGCGCAGGACGGCCGCGCGGAACGAGCCGCGGTCGGCGTACACGCCCGCGCGCACCCAGGCCCCGGCGGCGAGCGCGAGCAGCAGCGCGACCGCCGCCGCGCGGCGCGCCGGCGGGGGCGCGGGCAGCGCGCGTCCCAGCGCCAGCAGGCCGCCGCCGACGAGCGGCGCGCCCAGCAGCAGCGGCAGGTAGAGGAAGCGCGGCGCGAGCAGCTCGCCGGCGGGCACGAGCTGCAGCATCGGCGCGGCGGCGAGCGCCGCCAGGAGCGCGGCCGCGGCGGCGGGGCGCGGCTCCGGCCGCGCGGTTCCCGCTCGGTGTCGTCGGCCGCCGCCCGGCAGCCGCGGCAGCAGGAAGGCGGCGCCGAGGGCGGCGAGCGCGACGACCCACGCCCATCCGAGCCACGCGCGCGCGACGGCGTCCGGTCCGCCGCCGTCGAGCAGCAGGTCGCTCGCGGCGTAGGTGGGGGGGTGGTCGAGGGGGAGCACGGCCAGGCGCAGGGCCTCGCACGCGGCGCGGCCGCCGACGGCGAGGCGACGGGCCAGCTCCGCGTCCGCCAGGGGCGCGTGGGGCGCCGCGGGCCACGGCGTGCCGAGCGCCGCGGCGCGCAGGGCGAGGTACGCGGCCAGGCCGAGCGCGGCGCCGGCCCCGGCCGCGCGCCAGCGCCGGTGCGGGGCGAGGCCGGCCAGCAGCGGCAGCGCGAGGGCGAAC
>JAUIDW010000267.1 GCA_030428395.1 bacterium
CGGCCCGCCGCCGGGCCCCCCGGCGGCCGAGCGGGTCGCGGGCGTCTCCAGCGGCTCCCCGCGGGCCTCGGAGACCAAGAACGTGGAGGCGCTCCGGGCCGAGCTGGAGGAGCTCTACGAGACCAAGTACCGCCAGCTGTACGACCAGAAGATGTCGGGCCACTCCCAGCAGGTGGACGTCCTCCAGCGCCGGATCGCGAAGCTGACCCAGATCCTGGGGACCACCGAGGACGAGCTCCGGCGGGTCGCGCGGATGAAATCTATCGATGGCGGGGTGTCGTCCCTGTATCGTGCGGTCCAGGGTCTGTCCCTCGAGGACGACCACTACGAGACCAAACGCGAACTGATGACCACGATCTTCGAGGCGAACCTGCGCCTTCGCGGGCGCGAGCTCCAGCAGAGCTAGCCGGCGCCCCTCGCACCGAGGCGGCGCGCCGGTCGCCCGCTCCGGCCCCTGGGGGGGAGCCGGATCGGCGTCTCGAGGAACCCCACCCACGCCCGCGACGGGCGCATTCCCATCCATGGCCCAGGAAGACGTGCACGAGGAGAGCGGGTCCACCAAGGACTCCGGCGTTCTGTACTTGGGGATCGACCTCGGGACCTCCCGGACGTCGGTCTCGGCGAGCAACGGCGTGCGCGAGACCGTGCCCTCCTTCGTCGGTTACCCCAAGGACGTCGTCAGCCGCAAGCTGCTGAAGAAGGACGTGCTCTTCGGCGACGAGGCGATCGAGAAGCGCCTGTCGGTGAACCTCTACCGCCCGCTCGAGCACGGCGTGCTGAAGTACAGCGACGGCGAGGGCGACAAGAGCTCCGAGGCGGAGAACAACCAGCGCGCCGCGCGCGACCTCATCCGCGAGATCATCATGCGCGCGCGGCCGCGCAAGGACGAGCTGATCTACGCCGTCATCGGCGCGCCCGCCCAGGCCTCGATCAACAACAAGGAGGCCATCATCCAGGCGGCGCGCGAGTCCGTGGACTCGGTGATGCTGTGCTCGGAGCCCTTCGCGGTGGCCTACGGGCAGGAGATGCTCGAGGACGTGCTCGTGATCGACATCGGCGCGGGCACCACCGACCTCTGCCGGATGCACGGCACCATGCCCGAGGACGCCGACCAGCTGACGATCACCGTCGCGGGCGACCACGTGGACCGCAAGCTGGGCGAGTTCATGAAGGAGGCCTGCCCGGGCGCGCAGTTCACCGTGCAGATGGTGAAGCAGATCAAGGAGAAGTACTCCTCGGTCGCGGAGGCGATGGAGCCGGCCATGGTCGAGCTGCCCGTGGGCGGCCGGCCGACCAAGTTCGACATCACCGACTGCGTGCGCGCGGCCTGCCGCGAGCTCGTACCGCCGATCGTCGAGAACCTCGGCAAGCTCGTCTCGAGCTTCGACCCCGAGTTCCAGGACCGCCTGAAGAACCGCGTCCTGCTGGCCGGCGGCGGCAGCCTCGTGAAGGGGCTCGACAACGCCATCGAGGCCGAGATGCACCGCGAGCTCGGCGGCGGGCGCGTGCTCCGCATCGAGGAGCCGGTCTACGGCGGCGCCGAGGGCGCCCTGAAGATCGCCCACGACATGCCGGCGGAGTACTGGGAGAAGCTGAAGTAGCCCGCTTGCCGCGGGCGCGCCGCGGACGCACCATTTCGGGCCCCTGCCGGGGGGGAGCGCTCCCCCGGTCCGTCCCCTGCCCAGGAGCCCCGATGCCGTCCGCCGCCTTCCGGTCGTCCACCCGCGGTCCCCGCCGCGCCCGTTCCCGCCGCCTGCGCGAGCTCGCGCGGGCGGTCGGCGCGTGCGCCGGTGTCCTCCTCCCCGGCGCGCTGGCGCTCGGGGCGGTCGCCTGCGGCTCGACCCGCCCCGTCGACATGGACGCCCACCGCGCCGGCCCGACCGCGACGCGGCCGGCGGTCGAGGTGCCGGACACGGCGCGCGGCGACCAGGTGGACGACTACCACGGGACCGCCGTGGCGGATCCGTACCGCTGGCTGGAGGACCCCGACGCGCCCGCGACGCGCGCCTGGATCGAGGCCCAGAACGCGGCGACGTTCGGCTACCTGGAGGCGCTGCCCGGCCGCGCGCGGATCGAGGCGCGGCTGACCGAGCTGTCCGACTACGAGCGCTACTCGGCCCCGTTCCGCCGCGGCGCGCGCGTGTTCTTCCGGCGCAACGACGGCCTGCAGAACCAGTCGGTGCTGTACGTGCAGGACGGCCCGCGCGCGGAGCCGCGCGTGCTGATCGACCCCAACGAGTTCTCCGAGGACGGCACCGTCGCGCTGGCGGGGCTGTCGCCCAGCGACGACGGCGAGCTGCTGGCCTACTCGACCTCGTCGGGCGGCTCCGACTGGCAGGAGTGGCGCGTCGTCGACGTGACCACCGGCGACGTCCTGACCGACGTGATCCCGTGGTGCAAGTTCACCTCGCCCGCCTGGGCGCCGGACCGCAGCGGCTTCTACTACGCCCGCTACCCCGCGCCGCGCGAGGGCGACGAGCTCGAGCAGGTGAACGAGAACCAGCGGCTCTTCTTCCACGCGCTCGGCACCGACCCGGCCGACGACCGCCTGGTCTACGAGCGCCCCGACGAGCCGCGCTTCGGCTTCTCGCCCGCGGTGACCGACGACGGCCGCTACCTGGTCGTGGCGGTCTGGTCGGGCACCGACTCGCGCAACCGCGTGTACTACCGCGACCTCGAGGCGCCCGCCGACTCCGGTCCGGACGCCCCCGACGCGATGGTCCGCCTGCTGGACGAGTTCGACGCGTCCTACGACTTCCTCGGCAACGTGGGCGAGACGTTCTACTTCCGCACCGACCGCGACGCGCCGCGGGGGCGGATCGTGGCCGTCGACCTCGCCCGGCCCGAGCCGGAGAGCTGGCGGGAGGTCGTCCCCGAGGTCGCCGACAAGCTGCAGGGCGCCAGCCTGGTCCACCGCCAGCTCGTGCTGTCGTACCTGCACGACGCGACCAGCCGCGTGCGGATCCACGACCTCGACGGGCGGCTCGACCGCGAGCTGCCGCTGCCGGGCCTGGGGACGGCCGCGGGCTTCTCGGGCCGCATCCAGGACACGCAGACGTTCTTCACGTTCACGTCGTTCCTGCAGCCGCCGTCGATCTGGTCCTACGACTTCGACTCCGGCGAGCTCGAGGTGTTCCGGCGCGCGCGGGTCGACTTCGCCTTCGACCGCTACGAGGAGCGCCTGCTCTTCGCCCGCAGCCCCGACGGCACCGCCGTCCCGCTGTTCGTCGTGGCGCGCCGCGGGCTCGAGCGCGACGGCAGCCACCCGGCGCTGCTGTACGGCTACGGCGGCTTCAACGTCGCCATGACGCCGCGCTTCTCGGTGTTCAACCTGGCCTGGCTCGAGATGGGCGGCGTCTACGTCCAGGCCGTCCTGCGCGGCGGGTCGGAGTACGGCCAGGCCTGGCACGAGGCGGGCATGCTGGGGAACAAGCAGAACGTCTTCGACGACTTCGTCGCGGCGGGCGAGTTCCTGGTCGAGCAGGGCTACACCTCGCCCGAGCGCCTCGCCATCCGCGGCGGCAGCAACGGCGGCCTGCTGGTCGGCGCGGTGCTGAACCAGCGCCCGGACCTCTTCGGCGCGGCCATCCCCGCGGTGGGGGTGATGGACATGCTGCGCTACCACCTGTTCACGATCGGCTGGGCCTGGGTGCCGGAGTACGGCTCGTCCGAGGACGCCGAGCAGTTCCCGTGGCTGCACGCCTACTCGCCGCTGCACAACGTCCGCGAGGGCGCGCACTACCCGGCGGTGCTGATCACCACCGGGGACCACGACGACCGCGTCGTCCCGGCGCACTCGTTCAAGTACGCCGCCGCGCTCCAGCGGGCCCAGGCGGGCCCGGACCCGGTCCTGATCCGCATCGAGACCCGCGCCGGCCACGGCGCCGGCAAGCCGACGGCCATGATCATCGAGGAGCAGGCCGACGTGCTGGCGTTCCTCGCGGACGCGCTGGCGCCGGGCGGCTCCTGACGCCGCCGCGCGGGAGCGCGCCTACCAGCGGCCCGCCTACCAGCGGCGCGTCTCGACCGCGGGGTCGTACACGACGACGCCGTCGATCAGCACCAGGTGGACCACCGAGCGGGGGTCCGCCGGGTCGCCCGTGATGGCGACGAGGTCGGCGTCCTTGCCGACCTCGAGGCTGCCCATCCGGTCGCCCAGGCCGGCCGCGCGCGCCGGGACGATGGTGAGCCCGGCGACGCCGTCGAGGTTGCGGTCCTCGAGGCCGTAGCGCAGCCCCACGGCGGCCTGCAGCGGCAGCTCCTCCTGCGGCGGGGTGATGAACGTCCCGTTGTCCACGCAGTCGGTGTTGAACCCGATCATCGTGTGACCGCGCTTCTGGTACTCGGCCGCCATGCCGAGGATCGCGCCGTCGGTGTCGATGAAGTACGGGTACGTCCGCGCGATCCCGCGCGGGCCCAGGATCGCCGGCACGCCCGACTGCTCGGCGAGCTCCGCGACCTTGTAGCCGTCGAAGCTGCCGTGGTCGATGTAGGCGTCGAGGCCGAGCTCGCCCGCGACCATCGTGCAGGTCATCAGCACGACCTGGTAGATCTGGGTGTGGACCGACACCTGCGTGCGCTTCGAGAACAGCTCGCGGAACACCTCCCACTGCGGGTCCTTCTCGGGCCGCGGGCCGGCGCCGCGCTCGAACGCGTCCCAGGCCGCGGCGTAGCGCTTGCCGCGGAGGAAGGTGTTGCGCGTGTTCCAGTTCATGAAGGACCGCCCGACGCCCTTCGCGTGGCGCTCGGGGTTGCCCGCCTGGGCGAGCTTCAGGGACCCGGGGTTGCGGATCTCCATGTCCTCGTAGCGGTCGCGGCCGATCTTCAGCAGCACGCCCTGCCCGCCCATGTTCGTGCCCGACCCGGGGATGAAGAGCGCCGACGTCACGCCGCCGGCCACGCCGCGGCGCAGCAGGGCGTTGTCGGGGACCACCGCGCTCGAGGCGCGCAGCCCCGGGTTCGTCAGGTGGACCATGTCGTTGATGTCGTTGGGGCCGAACACGCCGGTGCCGTTGCCGACGTGGTTGTGCAGCTCGACCACGCCGGGCATGAGCCACAGGGCGCCGAGGTCGCGCTCGACGGCGCCGTCGGGGACGGCGACCTCGCCGCGCGGACCGACCGCGGCGATGCGGCCGTCGCGCACGACCAGGGTCCCGGCGTTCACGACGGGGCGCTCGTCCCCGGCCATGGTCAGCAGCTTGCCGGCGTGCAGCACCAGGGCGGGGCCGCCGGGCTCCCCGGCCTCCGCGGCGGGCGCGGGGCGCGGGGCGGCGCCGGGGCGGGCGGCGGGGTCGGCGGTCGCGGCGGCGAGGGCGAGGGCCAGGGCGGGGAGGAGCAGCATGGGGGTCCTCGGGGGACGGGGGAGGGTCGCGGGCGCGGCGGGCGCGAGGGGGCACCCTACCGGGCCGGCGCGCCCGCATTCTAGGCCGCGGCGGCGCCGGTACCCGACCCGGGCTCGCGGGGGATGCGCTCCGGGCGCCCGCCCGCGACGCGCCCGGAGCGGTCGCCCGGGCCGGCCGGCGCTTGCCCGCGCTTGCCCGCGCTTGATCGGGACGGGCGCTTTGCTGGAATCCCCGGAAGACCCGGCCGCCGCCGGAGGGACCCGGCAGGCGCCGGACGCCCCCGGCCGCCGCGAGCGGCCCGTCCGGAGGGAGACCATGAGCGAGCCGTCCGCCCCGCAGCCCGCCCCGTCCGCCGACCCCTCCGGGGCCGGCGGGCGCCCGTCGTCCTGGCTCGACCGCGCCCTGAACGGCATCGAGCGCGTCGGCAACAAGCTGCCCGACCCCGCGATGCTGTTCGTGATCCTGCTGGTCGCGACCTGGGTCGTCTCGTGGCTGCTCGCGGGGACCGAGATGCCGCACCCCAGCGGCAAGGACCCGGTGGTCGTCCAGAACCTGCTGACCGGCCCGATGCTGGCGGACTTCATGGCCCGCATGGTCGGGATCTTCACCGGCTTCCACCCGCTGGGCGTCGTGCTGGTCGCGCTGCTGGGCGTGGGGGTGGCCGAGCACACCGGCTACATCAACGCCGGCCTCAAGCTCGCCCTGTCGTTCACGCCGCGGGCGCTGCTGACGCCGATGCTGATCCTGGTGGCGATCCTCAGCCACACGGCGGCGGACGCGGGCTACGTGCTGGTCATCCCGCTGGGCGGAGTGATCTTCTACGCCGCCGGCCGCCACCCGCTGGTGGGCATCGCCGCCGCCTTCGCCGGCGTGTCGGGGGGCTTCAGCGCGAACCCGATCCCCTCGGGCATCGACCCGCTGCTGCAGGGGCTGACCCAGGCCGGCGCCGGCGTGCTCGACCCGGACCGGATGGTCAACCCGCTCTGCAACTGGCTCTTCACCGGCCTCTCGAGCGTGCTGATCATCGCGATCGGCTGGCTCGTGACGGAGAAGGTCGTGGCGCCGCGCCTGGAGGGCGTGCCCGTCGACGGGGACCCCGACGAGATGCCGAAGATGGAGGAGACGTCCTCGCGGGACACGCTGGGCTTCCTGTTCGGGACGCTCTCGGTCTTCGCCGTCCTGGCCCTCATGGCCGTCTGGGCGGTCCCGGCGGACTCGGCGCTGCGCGACCCGAACACCGGCAAGCTGCTCGACTTCGGCGCGCCGCTGATGAAGTCGATCGTGCCCTGGATCTTCCTGCTCTTCCTGGCGCCCGGCGTCGTGCACGGCTACGTGGCGGGGACCATCCAGGACCACCGCGACATCGTGAAGGGCATGAGCAAGTCCATGAGCACCATGGGCTACTACCTCGTGATGGCCTTCTTCGCGGCGCTGTTCATCGACGCCTTCGGCAAGTCGAACCTCGGCGCGATCCTGGCGCTGAAGGGCGGCCAGTTCCTGCGCGAGGCCAACATGCCCGACCAGCTCACAGTCGTCGGCATCATCCTGCTGACCGGGTTCGTGAACCTGTTCGTGGGCTCCGCCTCGGCCAAGTGGGCGCTGCTCGCGCCGATCTTCGTCCCGATGCTGATGGCCGCCGGCCTGTCACCGGAGCTGACCCAGGCGGCCTACCGCGTGGGCGACTCGACCACGAACATCGTGACGCCGCTGATGCCGTACTTCCCGCTCGTGGTGGTGTTCTGCCAGCGCTACGTGAAGGGCACCGGCATCGGCACGCTGATCTCGCTGATGCTGCCCTACAGCGTCGCGTTCCTGATCACGTGGTCGCTGTTCCTCGTGGCCTACTGGGCCCTGGGCATCCCGCTGGGGATCCAGGCGCCGTACGCGTACCCCTGAGCGGCCGCCGCGCGGAACGCGCGGCGCGCCGGCGGGTGCAGGTCCGCGCCGGGCTCCACGGGCCCGCGCCCGGCTGCACCGGGCTGCACGGGTTCGCGCGCGGGCTGCGGTCCGCCGCGCGCGGGCGCTAGAATGCGCCGCGTGAAAGCTCCCTGGGCCCTCCTGATCGTCCTGCTCCTGGCCGCCCTGGTCGCCGCCCTGGCCCTGCTGGGCGGCGGCGAGGACGCCGACCCGGCGGGGGCGCTGGCCGCTCCCGACGCCTCGACCGCCCCCGACCCGGCCGACGCGGGTCCGTCCGGGACCCCGCTGGCCTCCGGGGCGGCGCGGGACCGCGCGCCGGCCCGGCCCGGGCGCCTCCCGGCGGCGGTGCAGCGCGCCGACGCCGTCGTGACGGCCAC
>JAUIDW010000268.1 GCA_030428395.1 bacterium
GATAGGAGCGGAGGCGACCGCAGAGCTCCTCCTGCTGGCCCCCGTTGCGGGGGTCGGAGTTCTCGACGTCGCGGATGAGCTTGCGGAGGTCTTGGACGGACATGGACGGCTCGGGGGTCGGGGGGGACCGGTCGGGGGGATCTCGTATGGATCGACCCCCCCGCGCCCCGGCTTGAGCGTCCGGGAGCGCGCCCCCGCGCCGTCCGCAGGGCCGCTCCCGCTGCCGCGACGCCACCCCCCGCGGCGCTAGCGCCAGGCGGGCACCCGCCCGGCCAGGCGCTCGAGGCCCAGGCGCTCCAGCACGGGCTCCAGCCGCCCGCGGTCGGCCCCCGGCCAGGCCAGCTCGGCCAGGCCCGTCCGCAGGGGGGCGTCCCGCGCGACGGTGGCCAGGCGCCGGGACAGGAAGGCCGTCTCGCGCTCGGCCGCGAGCTTGCCCGCCAGGCCGCGGGCGCCCCGGATCGGCAGCGCCGCGACGGCGTCCAGGTCGGCGTACACCGCGTCGAGGTCCCCCAGCGCCCCGAGCAGCGCGGCCGCGGTCTTGGGCCCGACGCCGCGCACCCCGGGGATGTTGTCCACGGCGTCCCCGGCGAGGCCCAGGAAGTCCGCCACGAGCCCGGGGGGCACGCCGAAGCGCTCCTGGACGCCGGCGGGGTCGAGGCGCGTCCCCCGCGCGTAGTCGTAGAGCTGCACCCGCTCGCCGACCAGCTGCGCCAGGTCCTTGTCCGGGCTGACCACGACGCAGGCCCCGCCCTCGGCCAGCACCTGCTCCGCCGCGGTGGCGATCAGGTCGTCGGCCTCGTAGCGGTCGTCGATCCAGGACGCGAGCCCCAGGCCCTCGGCGACCTCGCGGCAGGCGTCGAGCTGGGCCTCGAGCTCGGGCGGCGGCAGCTCGCGCTGGGCCTTGTACTGGGGGTACCAGTCGTTGCGGAAGCTCGTCGTCAGGCTGCCGTCGAAGGCCACGCCCACGTGCCCGGGCCGCTCCTCGGTGAGCAGCTTCACCAGGAAGCCCGCGAACCCGTAGACCGCGTTCACGGGGCTCCCGTCCGGGCTCCGCATCGTGTCCGGCAGGGAGAAGTAGGCCCGGAAGACGTAGGGGCTGGCGTCGACGAGGAAGGCGGTGTCCGGCACGGCCCCACCCTCGATCCGGCCGCCCGGAGGGTCAAGCGCGGGCCCCCGCGGGCGGTGTCCAGGCCCCGCCGGGAGGCCGCCCGGGCCGGGGACGCGGGCCGCCGCAACCGCCGGCGGGGTCGGCGCCGGCGGGCTCCGGGGGCTCCCGCGTCTCGGAGCGCCGCCGTGGGAGCTAGAATTCCGCGGGCGCTCTCCGCCCGACCGAGGGGAACATGACGAGACTCGCCGTTCTCAGCGCCGGTCCGCTCGGGCGGATCCGGGGCTCGGGCCGGGCCTTTCCCAGGGCCCGGGGGCTGGGGGTCCACGCCCTCGTCGCCGAGGCCGGGCAGCTCCCCCAGGAGCAGCTCGAGGTCGAGTCCGCCCGCCTGGCGGCCGCCCTGCGCCCCGCGCTGGCCCCCGCCGGCGAGGCCGCCTTCGCCGCCCTCTGCACGCCCCAGCTGCTCTCCGACTCCGCCCTCGCCGCCCTGGGAGCGGCGCTCGAGGCCGAGGGCATCGGCCTGGGCCTCAGCGTCACGCGCTTCGCCCTGGCCGACCGCCTCGCGCGCGGCGACCGCGAGGAGGCCACCCGGACCCTCCTGCTCGACGCCTCCGGCGACGGGGTGGCGCTCTTCGCCGCGCCCGACGACGCGACCGCGGTGGCGGAGAACCTGGCCGAGACCTGCGAGCAGCGTCGCGGCGCCGTGCTGCGCACGTTCCGCCAGGTCGCCAAGGTCGACCTCAGCACGACCACCGAGGGGCTCGACGCCTGGCTGGAGGCGGTCCAGTCCAGCGGCGAGCTGGAGACGGCCGCGAACGCGACCTGGTACCTGCCCGACGGCACGCGCGTGGCGGTCCCCTCGGACGCGCTCGAGCAGGCGCTCGACGCCGTCCAGTCGTCGTGGATCGCCGCCGTCGTCGAGGGCTGCGTCGACAAGGCCGCCGAGGACGTCGACTGCCTCGTCGTCGCGGGCTGGCTCGACGACCTGTTCCACCTCGGTCCGCGCCTGCGCGCCGCGCTGCCGCACGTGCGCGTGCTCGTGCTCGACCACGAGCGCGAGGCGCAGATGATCCAGACGTGGACCGACGCCCGCGAGCGGCCGCGCGCCGGCCGCGTGTGGGTCGTCGACCGCGACTTCGCCGCCGCGCCCGCGCAGCTCGCGTGGTCGACCGGCGGGGCGCCCGCGCCCGTCCCCGCGGAGGAGCCCGCGCCCGCGCCGCCGGCGGCGCTCGCGCCGGAGCCCGAGCCGGCCTCCCCCGCCGAGGCGTCGGACGACGCGCCCGCCGCGCCCGCGCCGCGCCGAACCGACCGCGGCCGACGCGCCCGCCCGTCCGCCGCCGCCGCGCCCTCCGCCGCACCGGCCGGCACCAGCGGCGCGCTGGTCGCGGTGGTCGCCGTCCTGGCGCTCGCGCAGGTCGGCACGATCTGGTGGTTCGCCCGCAGCGGTCGCGTGCGCGCGGCCGAGGGCACGACGGGCCGCAACGGCTTCTCCGCGGACGAGGTCGGCGCGCTCGACCCGGTCGAGGAGCTGCGCGCCGACGTGGCCGAGCTCCGCGGCGCCCTGGACAGCGACTCGCGCGACACCACCTCGTACCGCTTCCGCCTCGAGGAGCTGGAGGCCGAGCTGACGAAGCTGCGCTACGCGCTGGACGAGAAGCCGGCCGCCGAGGACCTCGAGGCCGTGCGCGAGGAGGCCGCGGAGGCGCGCCGCGTGGCCGTCGAGGCCGCGTCCGGCGAGGAGCGCCAGCGCCTGGCGCGCACCGTCTCCCAGCTCGCGCTCGACGTGCAGGACCTGCAGCAGGCCGAGATGGCGCTGGCCCAGCTCACGCGCGACATCGAGGACCTGCGCTCCAGCGGCGCCCTCACTCCGGCCGCCGCCTCCGACTCGCCCGCCGGCGCGGTGGGCGCGGACGCCGGACGCGTGGACGCACTCGGCGAGGCGCTGACCGCGCTCGACCAGACCGTGCAGCGCCTCGACGACGAGGGCGACGACGCCCGCGAGCGGCTCGAGTTCCTGGAGGCGACCTTCGAGGAGCTCGACGTCGAGAGCTCGCTCGCCACGCTGACCTCGTCCAGCCACCTGCTCATGGAGCGCGTCGCGCGCAACGAGGAGGCGCTGAGCGCGCGCGCCGAGGCGGGCGGCGCGGACGTCACCGGCGACGTCGCCGCGCTGCTGCTCGACCGCTGCGAGACGATCGAGCAGACCCTGCGCAACCTGCGCGGCGACGTGGAGCGCATCCGCGCGGAGGGCGCGCCGGGCGAGCTCGGCGCCGGCCCGGTCGCGACCGCCTCCGACGGGCTCGTCGAGCGCATCTCCGCCAACGAGGAGGCGATCACCGCGGTGCGCGAGGCGCTCGCCGCCGTCGCCCCGCTCGCCGCCGGCGAGGAGCTCGCGCCGGCCACGCTGTACCCCGAGCTCGCCGCGCGCCGCATGCGCCTGTTCAACGCCGAGGGGCAGCGCGTCGTGCACGCGAGCTACGACGAGGACGGGCACGGCGCCCTGCGCCTGTACGGCAGCGACGGCTCGCGCCACGTCCTGGCGGGCTCCGCGCAGGGCGGCGAGGCCGGCTTCCTCGGCACGTTCGACAGCGCGGGCCACGAGCTCTTCAAGGTGAGCACCAACACCACCAACGGCGCGGCCCACCTGAGCCTGATGGACAGCGCGGGCGATCCGCGCGTCAACATGACCACCAACTCCAGCGGCGACGGGGTGCTCTGGATCCAGGACCGCCGCGGGCGCTCGGTCGAGGTCCTCGGCGGCGGCGGCGACCTGGCCGAGACCGTGCGCCCCGCGCCGGGCGCGACGCTGCTGCCGGGCCAGGTCGTGCGCGTGGTCGGCGTGGACGCCCACGGACCGCTGGTCGCCCCCAGCGTCGACGAGTACGACACCGCGGTGCTCGGCATCGTCAGCTCCGCGGGCGACCTCGAGCCCGCGGTGACCTTCGGCCGCACCGGCGCCCCCGGCGAGCAGGCCGTGGCCCTCGCCGGACAGGTCTACTGCCTGGTCGACGCCGACGCCGCGCCGATCCGCGCGGGCGACGTGCTGGTCTCCGCCGGCCGGGCCGGCCACGCGCGCCGGGCCGACCCGGACTGCGCGCCGCCGGGGAGCATCGTCGGCAAGGCGCTCGAGGACCTCGCGGCCGGCACCGGGCTCATCCGCGTGTGGGTCCAGGCGCGCTGATGGCCCGGCGAGCCCGACTGTTCGACCTCGACCCGCGGACGGTCGCCTGGATCCTCATCGCCTGCGGCGCGGTCGTCATCGCGGCCTTCCACCCCGCCCTGCGCCGTCGGCCGACGCTGCGCCCCATGCCGCGCACCCCGCAGCCGGCGCCGTCGGCGATCGAGGTGCTGTCCGAGCGCGCCGCGGCGCCGGCGATCCCCGCGGCCCCCGCGGGCCGCGAGGCGGACCCGCTGGAGCCGGCCGACGCGGCGGGCGACGCGGCCGAGGTCGCCGACCCGGCCGCCTCGTTCCGGCTCGAGCTCGAGCTCGCCCGCTGGCCCGACCTGGCCCCGGTCGCCGCGCGCTCGGCGCGGGTCGTCGGCCCCGGCTGGAGCGCCGGCGGGGTCACCGACGAGGCCGGCCGCGTGAACCTCGTGCTGCCCGCCGGCGAGGACCGCAGCGAGCTGGAGGTCTGCGTGCCCGGCTACGCCCCGCGCAGCCTGTTCCTCCCGGCCGACTCCGACGGCGCGGTCAAGTCGGTCCCGCTGCGCCCGGCGCGCGGCTACTCGGGCGTCGTCCTGGACGCCGAGGGACAGCCCGCCTCGGGCGTCGACGTGATCGGGTGGTACGTCGAGGTCCCGCGGCCGCGCTTCGGCACGCCGCCGACGCGCGACGCCGCGACGCACCTGCGCCTGCTGCCGCAGCGCGCCTGGTCCGGCCGCGCGACGCGCACCACCTGGAAGGGCACCTATTACCTGCCCGAGCCCGACGCGGACGTGGTCGGCGAGCTCTGCGTCGCCGCGCTGTCCCCGGGACTCTCCACGACCATCGTGCGCGTGCCGTTCCCGCGCGCGGACACCGAGCTGCCCCCGCTGCGGCTGCAGGCGCCGCGCGTCGTCACCGGCTCGGTGGTCGACGCGCAGTCGCGGCCGCTGGCCGGCGCGTCCGTGCGCGCCACGCTGGAGACCGGGGCCTGCGTCGAGTTCCCCGTCGGGATCACCGACGACGAGGGCCGCTTCGAGGTCGTCGTCCCGCGCGGCGAGGTGCTGCTGCACGCCGACAAGGTGGGCTACGCCATGCGCCCCGGCCGACTGTACCGCACCACCGTCCGGCTCCCCCGCGAGGCCGCCGGTCCGCTCGCCCGACCGCCCGGCGACGCGCTCGTGGCCGGCTGGTCCGACGAGCGCCCGTACGTGCGCGCCACGGGCGACGAGGTCGCGCCGATCGTGCTCGACCGCCTGCAGGTGCGCGAGGTGTTCGTGTTCGAGACCGGCGTGGCCGCGACCGACGCGCGGCACGAGCTCGCCGGGGTCGAGGTCCGCGTGCGCTTCCCCGACGAGCTCGGCACGGAGCTCGTCACCGAGACCGGCCGCGACGGCGTCGCGACCGTCCCGCTGGCCTCGCGCGGCCTGCAGCCCGTACGGATCTCGCTGACGCTGAACGGCTACGACTACGTCCGCCCGCTCGACCGGCGCCTTGGGTACTCGACGTGGTACCAGGAGCGCGGCGAGGACCGCTATCCCGTGCGGCTCGTGCGCGTCCCCGAGGCGGAACCGCCGCCCGAGGAGGTGCGCGTGCGCGGCTTCGTGACCGGCCTCCTCCCCGACGAGCGCGCGACCGTGCGCGTCTACTCCGCGGGCCAGGGGGCGCCGGGCGTGCTGTCCTCGATCGAGATCGGCCGCCTGGAGACCAACCTGCGCGGCTCGTTCGACGGGCAGGTCCCGTGGAGCGTGCTCGGCGGCGCCGTGCGCGTGGTCGCCACCGCCGGCGACGGCGCGACGAGCCGCTTCGCGTCGTCCGGCCTGGTCGAGCTGGACGAGCTGGACGACTTCGAGCTGCGCCTGCGCCTCGAGCCCACCGCGCGCGTCGCGCTGCGCCCCGTGTTCCCCGAGGAGCACGACGAGTGGACGGTCGTCGTCCGCGCGAGCTCGGCCCCCGGCTTCTCCGACCTGTGGTCGCGCACGCTGACCGTCCGGCGCGGCGACGAGCGGCCGCTGGAGTTCCACCTGCCGATCGGCGCCAGCCTCGTCGCGCAGGCGGTGCCGCACGGCGAGGAGGTCGCCGCGCGGGTCTCCGCCCCGGAGGAGGTGCTGGACCTGCCCCTGCCCCCCCTGGTCAGCCTGTCGGGGAGCGCCACCGGGATCGACCCGCTGCACGACCGGATCGGCCTGGAGGACGCCGACGGCCGGCACGCCGCCTACGCCCGGCTGGGGGCGGACGGCGCGTTCCGCTTCGACGGCTGCCCGCCAGGCGTGTACGAGCTCTTCCTGTACCGGCGCCTCGACGGCGAGACCCCCCTCGAGCACCGCGCGGAGGTCGAGGTCCTGGCCACCGCCCGCGTGACGGCCAACGAGTCGCGCGCGGACCTGGTCCTCGAGGTCGACCCCTGATCCGGCGGCCCCGCCGGCCCCTGCGAGGGCCCTGCGGGCGGGGCAGCGCGGCTTTTCGAGGATCTCTTGCCACCCCCCCGGCGCGGCGGGGACTGTGGCGTCGATGAGGGCCATCTCGACCGCGCGAGCCGAGCTCGTCGAGCGCCTGGTGCGCAGGCACCAGGCCTCCGTGCGCGGCTACCTCGCGTTCCTGGGCTGCCCGGCGACCCAGCTCGACGACCTGGTGCAGGACGTGTTCCTGTCGGTCCTCTCGTCCGGTTTCGAGGAGCGCCACCCCGGCGCCACCGCCGCCTACCTCCGCCGCGCCGCCCGGCACCTGCTGCTGAAGTCCCTGCGGCGCGAGCGGCTCGGCCCGGCGCGGGTCGACCTGGCCGCCGCCGAGGAGGCCTGGGCGGAGTTCGAGGGAGACGACGGGGGCCAGGCGTACCTCGACGCCCTCCGCGAATGCCTCGGGCACGTCCGCGACCGCGCCCACGACGTCCTGCGCATGCGCTACGGCGGCGGCCTCGACCGCGCCGCCATCGCCGAGCACCTGCAGCTCAGCGAGTCCGGCGTGAAGTCCATCCTGGTCCGCACGCGCCGGCAGCTGCGCGACTGCATCGAGAGGCGGCTGGAGCTGTGAGCGACCCCCTCGGCAACGGCGCCGCGCGCGACGACCGCGACCGCGACCCCCGCGAAGAAGTCCTCGAGCACGCCCTGCACCTCGTGCTGGCGCCCGCCGACGAGCAGCGCGCCGCGGACGACGAGCGCGTCGCCCGCATCCTGCGCGCCTGGGAGCGAGGCGAGCGCGGCAGCGCCCTGCCGGAGGCGACCTGGACGGACGACGTGCCGGCGCAGGGGGCCGCCGACCTCGTGGCCGAGCGCCCGCCCGCGGACGACGGCCCCGCGCCGGC
>JAUIDW010000269.1 GCA_030428395.1 bacterium
GCGCGACGGCGTCGGCGGCCAGCAGGTCGCCGAGCAGCTGGGACTCGCGCGTGCCGTCCTTCCACCGCACGCGCAGGGCGATCGAGCGCCCGTCGTGCACGGCGGCCAGGCGCGCGGACAGCACCGTCTCGCCGTGCCAGCGCAGGGGGGCGAGCTTGACCTCGATCTCCGCGGCGTCGTCCCAGCGCGAGTCGTCGGCGCGGTCCGGGACGGGGAAGGCGACCTTGTGGGCCGCGAAGCGACGGCGCTCGAGCACGTAGCGTCCGGTCGAGCCGCTGGGGATCAGGCTCTGGACGTGGGCGATCAGCGCGGCGAGGTCCTCGCCCTCGAGCTCGGTCGCCGGCATCACGGTCCCCGGCAGGCCGCAGCGGATGCGGGCGGCGAGCTCGTCGTGGGCCGCGCCGCCGCGCAGGAAGCCGGCGGTGAAGTCCCGCGCGGCCGGCACGGACGGCGCGCCGGACCCGTCGGGGCCGTGGCAGGCCGCGCAGCTCGCGCCGTAGAGCTCCGCGCCGCGCGCGAGCACCTCCTCGGACACGACGGCGGGCTCGACGAGGGGCAGCGCTCGGGCCGGCTGCAGGCGCTTCCACGCCGTCTCCCACGCCTCGTCGGGCTGCGCGCCGGCGGCCTCGAGGTCGGCGGCCATGCCCTTCGCGGCCAGCCCGCGCACGTGGGCGGCGAGGAGCTCGAGGTCGTCGTCCTCCAGCCAGTCCCACGAGGGCATGCTCGAGCCCGGCATGCCGTGGCGCAGCGTGGCGATCAGGTCGGCGTCGCTCGGCACGCCGTTGCGCGTGCTGACGAGGCGGAACGCGCCCGTGCCGAAGTCGCGCGCCGGCGGGTCCAGGTGGACCGCCGCGGGACCGTCGCCGCGGCCCTCGCTGCCGTGGCAGACCGCGCAGTGCATCCCGAAGAGCTCCGCGCCGCGCCCGGTCGCCTCGCCCTCGGCGGGCGGAGCGGCGACCGTCTCGGGCGGCGGCGCGGACGAGCCGCAGGCGGCGGCGAGGAGCAGGAGGGAGCTCGCGGCGAGGGTGCGGAGGGGCGGGACGACCATGGGAACGGAGACCTCGGGACGGGGTGTCGGCGGGACGCGGGCAGTGTGCCGTTTCCGGCGGCCGCAATCCCGATCTTCCCGCGCGGGCGGCGGCGCGCCCTGCGCCGCTCGACGTATCCGGGCGGCGCGTTCGGCGCAGGAAGCCGCAAACCTGCGCGCCGCGCGCGCGCCGATCGCTTGGCAAGGCCCCGGACGTCGCGGAGAATGCCGCCCCGATGGGGGCCGAGCCCGAGACCCGCGCCGCGCACCGCGCGTGGCTCGCCGCGGCCGTGGCGGGCCTCGCGGCGCTGGTCGTCGTGTGCGGCTACCGCCAGCTCGACAGCCCCGACGTCGGCTTCCAGCTCTCGCTGGGGCGCTGGATCGTCGCGAACGGCGCCATCCCGCGCGTCGACCCGCTGACCTACACCCTGCAGCACCGGCCCTACGTGGACCTGCAGTGGGTGTACCAGGTCGTGCTGTGGGCCTCGTACGCGGCCGGCGGGACGTTCGGCGTGGTGACGCTGAACACGCTGGCCACGCTGGCGGCGATCGGCCTCGCGCTGGGGCGCAGCCGGCTGCGCGACGGGCGCCTCGGCGTGTGCGCGGTGGCCGCGGCGCTCTTCTTCGTGCTGGGCAGCGACGCCGAGGTGCGACCGCACGTGTTCTCGTGGGTCTACCTGAACCTCGTGCTGCTCGTGCTCGAGTCCGCCGCGCGCGGGCGGCGCCGGCTCGTCTGGTGGCTGCCCGTGTTGATGGTGGCGTGGGCCAACACGCACTCGCTGTACCCGCTGGGGCTGGCGGCGGTCGGCTCCTACGGGCTCGTCGAGCTGTTCCGCGGCCGCGCCGCGTCGCCCCACCTGATCGCCGCCGGCGCGCTGGCGTTCGCGGCGCCGCTGGTGAACCCGTACGGATTCGAGGGGATCCTGTTCCCGATCGAGCAGCTCGGGATGCTGCAGGAGGGCAGCGCCTTCAAGGGCGAGACGGGCATCACCGAGTTCGCCTCGCCCTTCGACCTGACGGCGTACACGGCGAACCGCGCGCTGGTGATCTGGCAGCCGACGCTCTTCATGCAGCTCTACGCCGTCGCGGCCGCGCTCGCCTTCGTCGCCGCCTGGAAGCGCCTCGCCCCGGCCGAGCGGCTGGTCTTCGCGCTCTTCGCCTACGTGTTCTGGACCGGGCAGAAGAACCACGGCTACTTCTGCATGGCGACGCTGCCCGCCGTCGCGGTCGGCTTCCGGCGGCTGGCCGAGCTGGCGCGCCTCCCCCGCGTGCCCGCCGCGCGCCCGGTCGCGTGCGCCGCGCTGCTCGTGCTCGCGACCGTCGTCGGCATGCAGGTGCGCAGCAACTGGCTCTACGCGAACATGCGGCTGCCGACGCGCACCGGGCACCGGTTCAACGGCGACTGGCTGCCGGTGGGCGCCGCGGAGTTCCTGAACCGCCCCGACGTGCCGCCGGGGAACATGCTGAACATGTTCAACGAGGGCGGCTTCCTGGGCTTCGCCACGCAGCGCCCGGTGTTCATCGACGGGCGCGCCGAGCTGACCGGCGAGGAGTTCTTCTCGCGCTACCAGCTGCTCGAGGACCCCGTGCAGCTCGCGCACGGCCTGGACGAGTTCGCCATCGACCTGGCCGTGTTCCCGATCGGCGAGGCGCCGAACTGGTCGTCTTGGTTCCGGCGCAGCGACGCGTGGCGGCTGGTCTTCTCCGACGACCGCAACGTCGTCTACTTCCGCGAGGGCTTCGCGCCGCGCGTCCCCGCCGTGCAGCCCGGCCGCGGCGTGCGCACCGTCCCGCTGATCGAGCGCGAGCGCATCCTGACCGCCGCCATCGAGCGCCGCCCGCCGTCGCTGCTCGCGACGATGACGCGCGACCACTACTACCCGATGGCCGAGATGCGCCGGTGCGTGTTCCTGTGGAGCCAGGGCGAGCTGGGCGCGGCGCTGACCGCCGGCCTCGAGGCCCTCGACCGCGGCACGATCGACTCCGCGGACGTGCTGCTCGCCGTGTCCAACGTGCTCTGGTCCATGGACCTGCGCGGCCCCGCCCGCCGCTGCCTCCAGGCCGTGCTCGACAAGGGCGGCGTCCTGAACCAGCCCGAGTCCGTCGAGCGCACCATCCGGGCGCGCCTGGAGCCGGCGGGGGGAGCTCGCGGGTCCTGAGAGCTAGGGTCCGACGACGAAGCGGATCGCGTTGGTCAACCCGTCGCCGTGGCCGGTCGGGTCCTGGGGATCGCGGAAGCGCCACTGCAGGTGCGTGACCGCGCCGGCGGTCAGGGCGGGGTCCACGCCGCTGCGCAGGCGCTCGTTGAAGTCGCGCCCCAGCACGCCGTCGCACGCCCCCGTCCCCGCCACGTCGGTCACCGCCGGCTGCCAGCGCTGCAGCGGCGCCTTCACGCACAGCGTCCCGCCGTGGAACGGCATCGTCGCGGGTTGACCGCCGTAAACCGGGAAACCCGTCGCGCCCGCGACCACTCCGCGGGCCTCGACCCGGAATCCGGCCGGGCTCGTGACGCTCGGAATGCCGGCGGAGCCGACGAAGGGCAAGCAGCCGTCCGACGTCGGCTTGGCCACGCAGTACGGCCGAGTCTCGGGGTGATGCGGGGCGCACACGTCGACGAGCCGGGCGATGCCGCTCGAGGGGATCTGCCCGACAGCGGTGAAGTCTCCGCCGATCCAGAGGGAACGGCCTTCGTTCGTCCGCAGGGATGCCAGCGTCCCCACGAAAGTCCCGTCGAACGCCTCCGCCGGACGGTGCCAGGCCGCCCCGTCGAACCAGGCGAACTCCGGACCGTCGCCGCCTACGAACAGGGCGGGCTGGCTGGTGGCGTCGGGCCAGTGCTCGACCACTGCGCGAATCGGCCCGTTCGGGCGGTCCGCGCCTCCGATCACGCCCCACTCGACGCCGTCGAAGCTGGCGAGGTTGGGAGCGTCGACACCGCCGATGCGGTCGAAGATGCCGCCGGCGACGAGACGCGGGGGAGCCCCGGTGCCATCGTTCCAGGTCGCCAGAGCACGCACCGTCGTGCCCAGGTTGTCGTCCGCGGGAAACGACCACGCGACCCCGTCCCAGCGCGCGACGAGCCCCGGGAAGTCCCCGCCGGCCCACAGGGCGGGGCCCGCACGATCGCCGTCGTCGTGAACGGCGAGCACGCGTACGACACCGGGCAGCCCCCCACCCACGCTCTGCCAGGCGGCACCGTCCCAGCGTGCGACGTGGTTCATCACCTCGCCGGCGGAGCCGCGGAACTTCCCGCCCGCGTACAGCGCCGGACCGGTGCCGTCGTCGAACGTCGCGAGCGCATGGACCTTGTCGTCGAGGTCGTTCCCGACCACGTCCCACGCCGTTCCGTCCCCGTGGAGCATCCGGGGGCGGGGCCCGAGGCTACCGACGCGGTCCCCCAGCCCCACGTAGAGATCGCCTGCGAAGTCCGCCACGGCGTTCACCGGGAAGTAGAAGCTGGGATCGGCGGCCTCGAGCAGGCTCGACCAGCGGAATCCACTCCAGCGCAGGAGGTAGGCGGAAGAGGCGCTAACCGCGTAGCAGGCGCCGCCCACGAGGAGCTCGGATCCGTCGGGGCCGGCGATCGTGCCGAAGGCCCGGACCGGCCCGCGCAGGCCAAGCCCGGTGTCGATCGGCCACCAGCGATCCGTGAACCGGGCCGCGCCGAAGGCCTCGAGGGCACCGCCGCCCGTGACGACGAGTTCGAAGTCGCCCCCCACGAACAGCTCCGGACCGCGGCCGGCGTCCAGGGTCTCGATGGTGAACACGGGCCGGTCCGTCCCGGCCCAGATCGCGATGCCGGACTGGGTCACCCGCTGCCACTCGACCCCGTCCCAGTAGGCGATGTTGTAAGGCTCGTAGGGGTCCGAAGGATTGAAGTCGCCGGCGGCGAAGAGCACCGGCCCCTGGCCCACGTCGTGCACCGCGAAGTCGTAGACGTCCCGGATGGTGAACCCCCATCCGGGGCTGTCCGTGATGGTCCACGACGTTCCGTCGAACTTCACCGGCCTGCGACAGATCTGGCCGTTGAGGTACCGGAAGCCCCCACCCGCGAAGAGCGCGGGCCCCGAGCCGTCGTCGTGGACCGCGAGGGCGAACACGGCGCTCACGGGCGCGCCGGACGGGGTTGTCCAGGAGTTCCCGTCCCACCGGCGGATGCCGCTCCCGCCGCCGACGTACAGCGCGGGCCCGGTCCCGTCGTCGTAGGTGGCCATCGCCTGCACCGCGCCGGTGATGCCCGGGTCCATCCCCTCCCACGCCACGCCGTTCCAGCGCGCGAGCCCCGCAGCAGGCTGACCCGCGCCCGCCGTCGTGAAGGTGCCGCAGGCCCACAGCTGCGGACCGGTCCCGTCGTCGTGCACCAGCAAGCGTCGGATCCGCGCGGTCGCGCCGCCCGTCACACCCTGCCCGAGTGTGGTCCACGACGTGCCGTCCCAGCGCGCGATGTTGTTGGCCGGCACGCCGCCGAACGAGGGGAACGTCCCGGCCGCGTACAGCGCCGGCCCCGACCCGTCGTCGTGGACCAGGAGTTCCGCCACGTCCGCGCCGGGCCCCTGCGCGCTCCCTCCGACCGAGGTCCACTGGACGCCGTCCCAGCGCGCCAGGGCGCGAATCGCCGCGCCGCCCGCCCGGGTGAAGTTGCCCCCGACGTACAGCGCCGGTCCCGTCCCGTCGTCGTAGACCGCGAACGCCCCCACGGCCAGGTCGAAGCCGCGGCGGCCGAAGCCCAGCTCCCACTCGCCGCACTGCGCCGGCGAGCGCGGGGTCAGGATCCCGATCGAGAGAGCGAGCAGGGGGGCGGTCCAGCGCATGGGGTCTTCCTGGGTGAGGGGCGCGGGGCGCGCGGGCGCACCGCGGGGCTCGGGACGACTCGTAGAGGGTATTCCGGGCGCTCCGAGGGGGGGGCCTTGTACGGGATTCGGCCCCGGGCTACGCTCCACGCGTTCCGACGCGGCCGCGGGGCTGCCCGTGTGTCGTGCCGGAGACCCGAGCGACGCAATCCGTTAGAAGAAGGTCCTCGCCGGCAGGGAGCCGGCGCGGCGGCGCCACGCGCCGCGCGAGTGGCGCTCGAAGGCGCCGCGGACCGCCCCTCCGATCGAGTTCCGGCGCTCCTGTTCGACCCACTGGGGTCGGCTCTCTGTTCCCGCGCCGCGCTCCGACTCGATCACGCTGACGGACCAAGGCGCACCACCACACTCTGAATGCATTCCATGGGCAAGCGCCTCTACGTCGGAAACCTCTCCTACGACAGCACCGAAGACTCCATCCGCGCCGCGTTCTCCGAAGGCGGCCGCAACGTGACCGACGTGGTCATCATGACCGACCGCGAAACCGGCCGCCCGCGCGGCTTCGGCTTCGTCGAAATGGGCTCGGACGCCGAAGCCCAGGCCGCCATCGAGTCGATGGACGGCGCCAGCCTCGACGGTCGCAACATCCGCGTCAACGAGGCGCGTGAGCGCACCGGCGGCGGCGGCGGTGGCGGCGGCGGCGGTGGTCGCGGTGGTTACGGCGGCGGCGGCGGTGGCCGCGGTCGCTGGTAGGCCGACAGCCACTTGCAGGTCGCAAGACACAAGCACGTCTCGTTCGCGTACACGCTGACCGCGGCGGACGGGACCGTGCTCGACCGCTCCCCCGAGGGCGAGCCGCTGGGCTACGTCCACGGGACGAGCAGCATCATCCCCGGACTGGAGACGGCCCTCGAGGGCCACGCCGCCGGGGAGAAGCTCCAGGTCACGGTCCCTCCGGAGGACGCCTACGGCGTCCGGGACGAGGCTCTCGTCCACGAGGTTCCGAAGGACCGTTTCGAGACCGATGCCGAGATCCAGCCGGGCATGCAGGTGACGGCCAGCGGTCCCCAGGGGGACCTCGCCATGGTCGTCGTCGAGGTCGGTGCCGAGCACGTCACGCTCGACGCCAACCACCCGCTGGCCGGCGAGGCGCTCCACTTCGACGTCGAGATCGTCGACGTCCGGGACGCCACGCAGCAGGAGCTCGCCGGGCCCCCCGGGGCCGCCGGCTGAGCGCCTCCGACGCTTCCACGGGCGGGCGGGCTCTCGGGGCCCGCCCGCTCTCCGTTCCCCCCCGCGGCTCCCCGTCGCGGGACCCGCGGCGGCCCCTGGCGCCGCGTCCAGACGCCCTGGAGCCCGCCCGGGCCCGGAGGGGGTCCCCCGACCGACTTCCCCGGAGATTCGGGGTTGTGGCTCCGACCCGCCGGAGGTCGAAATACAGTCCGGCCGCCCCCACCCGCGCTTCCCCGCTCCGAAGGACCGCCCCCGACCCCGCCAGGACCGATCCGTGACGACCACGTTCCAGACCCCTCACGCAGCTCCCTCGGCCCCGTCGGCTCCCAAGCCGGTGGGGCACGACTGGGTCAACATCTCGTTCATCTTCGTGGCCCACGCGCTGGGCTTCGTCGGGCTCGTCTACGTCCTCGCCGGCTTCTCGTCCTGGTGGACGGTCGGCCTGGGCGTGCTGTGGGGCGTGCTCTGCGGCATGAGCATCACCGG
>JAUIDW010000270.1 GCA_030428395.1 bacterium
GCCGCCGATGCGGATGTAGCTGTACGTCAGGCGGGCGCCGCAGATCTTCTCGAACAGCGCCATCATCCACTCGCGCTCGCGGAACGCGTACAGGAAGGGCGTGAAGGCGCCGATGTCGAGGCCGTACGTGCCGAACGCGATCAGGTGCGAGCCGATGCGGTTCAGCTCCGCGCAGATGACGCGGATCATCTCGGCGCGGCGCGGGATCTCGACCCCCATGACGGCCTCGACCGCCATCGAGTAGCCGAGGTTGTTGTTCATCGCCGCCAGGTAGTCGTAGCGGTCGGTGTACGGCAGGTACTGCAGCCACTCGACGTTCTCGCCGATCTTCTCGGCGCAGCGGTGCAGGTAGCCCAGGTGGGGCTGGGCGCCGGTGACGAGCTCGCCGTCGGTGCGGATCAGCACCCGCATCACGCCGTGCGTGGCGGGGTGCTGCGGGCCCATGTTGACCTCGAGGTCCGAGGTCTTGACGTCGAGCATGAACTCGCGCTCGCCGCCCGGCAGCGTGCGCGCGCCCTCGGGGAGCGTGACCGTGCCCTGGGTTTCGTCTGCCATCGTCGGAGGGGTGGGAGAGGCTGCGGCTACACGCAGGAGATGCCGTGGTACTCGGTCGGGAACTCGTAGTCCTTCCGCATCGGGAACCCCTCCCAGTCGTCCGGCAGCAGGATGTGCCGCGGGTCGGGGTGCCCGACGAAGGTGACGCCGAACATCTCGGCGCACTCGCGCTCGTGCCACTGGGACGCGCGGTGCGCGGGCACGGTCGTCGGCATGACGGGGTTCGCCTTCGGCAGGAAGCACTTCACCGCCAGCCGGTGGCGGTGCTCGAGCGACAGCAGCGCGACGTTGATCCAGAGGTTCTCGTCGTCCTTGGCCGGGTCGGTCGCGGTGATGTCGACCAGCAGCTCCAGCTTCAGGCGCGGGTCGTCGCGGCAGACGAGCAGGAAGTCGACGAGCTGCTGCGGGTCGACGATCACGAAGGGGTCGCCGGCGCGGCCCTTGTCCTTCTTGTCCTCGGGGTTCGCCTCGCGGGGCAGGTCGACGCCCTGCAGCCCGGGCGCGGAGATCGCCTGGAGCCGGTCGTGGATGGCCTCGAAGTTCATCGCGAGGCTCAGGCGGTGCGCGCCGGCTTCCGGATGACCGACGAGTTGCGGATCTTCTCCTGGAGCTTCATCAGGCCCTCCAGGAGCGCTTCCGGCCGCGGCGGGCAGCCCGCGATGTAGACGTCGACGGGGACCACGCGGTCCACGCCCTTCACGACCGTGTAGCCGTACTTGTAGTACGGGCCGCCGCCGGTCGCGCACGCGCCCATGGCGATCACGTACTTGGGGTCGGGCATCTGGTCGTAGAGGCGCTTGATGCGCTCGGCCATCTTGAAGTTGACCGTGCCCGCCACGATCATCAGGTCCGCCTGCCGCGGAGACGCCCGGAAGGCGCCCGCGCCGAAGCGGTCGATGTCGTGGTGAGCGCACCCGACGGCCATCATCTCGATGGCGCAGCAGGCCAGGCCGAACGTCATCGGCCAGATGCTCCACAGCCGCGCCCAGTTGAGCAGCCAGTCGACCTTCGTGGTGAGGACGTTCTCCTCGAACTGGTTCTCGAGCAGACCCATGGGTGGAACCTCGTGCTGTGCGGCCCTGGAGGGGGTGGTGGGGCGTCAGGCCGCCGGTTCGGAGACGTTCTCTTCTTCTTCGCCGTCGCCGTGGCCCGCGCCCTCCGCTTCGGCGGCCGCCTGGATGGCGGAGACGGGCGTCACGCGGCGCGTGGTGGACGGGATGTGCGGGCTGTACTCGCGCTGGCCCTCGTAGGAGAGGACCCAGTCCAGGTCCCCCTTCGCCCAGACGTAGGCGAGGCCGAGGAACAGGATGACGATGAACAGCACGCCCTCGACCAGGGCGAAGGCGCCGATCCCGCTGCCCGCCGCCGCGCCGGTGCCCCGCAGGGCGTCCTGCATGACGAGCGCCCAGGGGAACAGGAAGGCGATCTCGACGGCGAAGACGATGTAGACGAGCGCGACGGTGTAGTACCGGATGTCGAACTGGACCCAGGCGTCGCCGATGGTGGGCTCGCCGCACTCGTAGGTCTCGAGGCCCTCCGAGTGCCCGCGCTTCGGCCGGATGACCGAGGCGATGAGGATGTTCGCGAACACGAACACGAGGCCGACGCCGGAGAAGACCAGGACGTTGAGGTAGTCGAAGTACATCGGGGCGTGGGAGGCGGGCCCGGGGGGCGTTCGTGCGGGCGGGAGTTCGGGGGTGCGTCGCGCCGATGGCAGGAGACCCCTGCGGCCCGCTTCGTTCCGCGCGCCGCCGAGGGGCTCGCGCGGCGTCGCTGCAGGTCGCTTCGGGGTCCCGTCGAGACCCTCCCGGAAGCTCCTCCCGGGCGGCCCTAAGGCTTTGCGCGGCAAGGAGTTTAGAAGTGACTTCCAGCGCAGGTCAAGCGGCTGCGGAGGCCGCGCGGGACCCCGCGCGAAGGAACTCGGGAAAGCCCTGTCACCGCGTGAGATAGGGCCGGTCCCTGCAGCGTGGCCACGCCCGATTCACGCACGGACGAGCACGCCGCGTCGAGCTTCCGGGACGTCCCCGCCGACCCCCGTGCGCCCGCGACGGACCGCTCGGCCCCGGAACCCCACCCCCCCACCGTCCCCACCCACCCCGACCCGCACCGCGCACCGCGCGACCCCCCCGCCGAGGCGGCCAGGTCGCGGGCGGCCGGGTCGCAGGCGGCCGGGTCGGCGTGGGCGGAGCCGGGTGGGCAGGGGCCCGGTGGGTCGGTGTCGGCGGGGTGGCTGGCTCCCGGTCGGCCCGCGGTGGGTGGTCCGTTCCTCGGGCTCCGGGTGGTCGTCGCGGGCCTGGCGGTCGCGGTCCTGACGTGGGTGCTCGGGACCTGCCCGCCGCGGCCCGGCGAGGCGGGGGTCCTGCGCTGGCTGCGGCTCTGGCCCGAGCACCCGGTCCGCTCGACCCTGTGCCTGGCCCTGGCCCTCGAGGCGCTGCGCCGCCCTCTCGCGCGGCCGTTCCCCGCCCCGGGGCGCGCCTGGACGGGCCCTCGCGGGTCCCTGGGCGGCTGGCGGTCTCCGTCCGGCCCCGATCCACCCGGCCCGGGTCGACTCGCACCCCCGTCGGGCTGGTCATCGGGCCCCCGGGGCCCTAGAATGGCTCTTTCGGGGTCTCAGGTGGCAGGACCGGACCCCGCGCGCGGCCCCAGCTCCGCTGCAGGCCCCGAGCCCGGATCCCCGCGAGGACCCCGGGGGGCTCGGAGGGCCCCTGGCCGCCCCTCTCTGAGACGACGATGCACCCCTACGAATTCGCGGTCCAGGGACCGTTCAAGACCAAGGTCAAGGGCGGCTCGCTGGGGATCAACCTCCTCCCGGCCGGCCCTGACGCGGCCCAAGATCGCTCTATCTTCCATCAAACTGGGCCCGAAAACCCGGCCGACCTCGACATGCGGCCGCGGAACATCCCTTCAGCGGGTGTCATCGTTACCTGTTCCGCCCGTCGGATCATCGAACTGTCCAAGGGCGGCGAGAAGGTCACCCAGATCCGCGTCGGCGGGCAGGGTGAACCCACTTTGCACCCCGGTTTTCAGGAAATCACCGAGAACTTGAGGGACCTCCGGGACAAGTGGTTCCCGAAGGCGAAGCTCATGCTCTTCTCGCGCGCCGTCGAGCTGGCCGAGAACGACGTGCGGCACCTGATGATGATCTACGATCGCCCGGTGCTGCGCTTCGAGTGGGGCACGGCGAAGACCTTCCAGGCCTTCACCGGCATCCCCAGCACCCAGCTGAAGCTGCTCCAGGAGGAGCTGACCGGCATGGACCGCCTCGTGGTGCAGGCCTGCTTCCGCAAGCAGGGCGCGGTGGACAACGGGACGGACTCCGAGGTCAAGAACTGGCTCAAGCGGCTGGCGGCGATCCAGCCGGCCGGCGTCGAGCTGACCACGCCCCAGACGAAGGCGAAGGGCATCCGCGCCGCCACACCGGCCAAGCTCGAGAAGATCGCCGCGCAGGTCTCCGAGCTGCTCCCCGAGACCCCGGTCGACATCCTCGACCCGGTGCCCCAGCCCGCGTAGGCGCCATGGCCCTGGCCGAGCTGCGCGGCGTCTCGCACGCGTTCGACGGCACGGAGGCGTTGCGCGACGTCTCGTTCGAGGTCCGCCCGGGCGAGGTCCTGGGTCTGCTCGGCCCCAACGGCGCGGGGAAGACCACGGCCATCCGCGTGCTCTGCGGGCTGCTGCGGCCCGATCGCGGGACCGCCGCCATCGCGGGCCACGACGTCCGCGACGAGCCCCTGGCGGCGCGCCGCCGCATGGCCTTCGTGCCCGACGGCGCCCCGCTGTACGGCAGCCTCTCCCCCCGCCGGCACCTCGAGCTGGTCGGTCGCCTGCACGGCCAGGAGGAGGACCGCATCGCCCGCGAGGCGCTCGGCCTGCTGGACGCGCTGGGCCTGGCCGAGCGCGCCGACGACCCGATCGCGGGCTTCTCCCGCGGGATGCGGCAGAAGACCGCGCTGGCCTGCGCGCTGCTCCCGCGCCCCGACCTGCTCGTGCTCGACGAGCCGCTCTCCGGCCTCGACGCCCCCACCACGGCGGTGATGAAGGAGATCCTGCGCCACTGGGCCGCCGAGGGGCACGCGGTGCTCTACACGTCGCACCTGCTCGACGTGGTCGAGCGCGTCTGCGACCGCATGGTCGTCCTGCTGGCAGGCCGCGTCGAGGCGGAGGGCAGCCTGGACGAGCTCCGCGCCCGCGCCGGCACCGCGGGCACCCTCGAGGACGTCTTCGGCACCCTCACCCACGCCGAGGACCCCACCGCCCGCGCCCGCGCCGTCCTCGGCGCCATCGCGGACTGACCCGACCCCGAGCCATGCCCGACCGAACCACCCTGACGTCCCTCCTCGGCCTCGCCCTCGCGACGGCCTGCTCGACGCAGGCCGCGCCCTCGACCTGGCTCGACACCGAGCGCGCGCGCGTCACGGCCCGCCTCGTGGCGGACGGCGAGCGCTGGCGCGTGCGCGACATCGAGGCCGTGGCCCTGGGCGAGGCGGACCTGCTCGCGCTGCGCATGAGCGTCTTCGTCGACGCCAACGGGAACGGCCAGCCCGACGACGGCGAGCAGCGCGGCAGCTGGGCGCTCGACTCCGCCACGCCCTCGCGCGAGCTCGGCCTGAAGGGCTCGCTCTCCTGGTCCGAGCTCGATCCCGGCCCCGGCGGCCCCTGGCTGGTCGAGACCCGCGTCACGCACGAGCAGGGCGAGGACCACGCCGTCCGCCCCGCGTTCGACGCGACCCCGTAGCCGCGGCGCGCCTCACGCGTCGGCGGTGATCGGCACCGGCCGCATGTCGTCGTCGACGGCGACCATCGTCACGCACGCGTTCGTGACGTGGGCGAACTGGCGGCGGTCGGCGGCGCGCTGGGCCCAGACGTCGACCTTGACGGTGATCGAGGTGCGGCCGATGCGGGCGGTCTCGGTGAAGAACGAGACGACGTCGCCCACGAAGACCGGCTCCTTGAACTCGATCTTGTCCATGGCGACGGTGACGATCTTCGAGGGGTGGTAGAGGTGCGCCTCGACCGCGGCCGCCAGGTCGATGTGGTCGAGGATCACGCCGCCGAAGATCGTGCCGACCGCGTTCGTGTCGCGGGGCATCATCACGACGCGGATCGAGGGCTGCTTGTGGCGCGGGTAGTCGCGCGGCTTCTCGGTGTCGGCGGGGGCGAGGCGCTCGCTCATGATCGGCACGGTAGCGCGCGCACGGCGTACTCGTGCACGCGCTCCTCGAGTTGGGGGGTGCGGTGGCGGAAGAAGTGGTCAGTGTCGGGGATCTCGACGGCCTCGAGAGCCGCGGGCAGGTCGGGGACGCGCTCGCGCAGGTCGGCCAGGTTGCCGAACTCGTCGTCGCCGGCCAGGACGATCAGCCCGGGCGCGCGGACGCTCCGGACGACGCCGCAGTCGAAGGCGCGCGAGGGCAGGGCCACGAGGACGACGCGCGCGACGCGGTCGTCGCCGGCCGCCAGGGCGGCCGAGGTGCGCGCGCCGAAGGAGAAGCCGCAGGCCCACAGCTCGACGTCGGGGAACTCGGCGGCCAGGAAGTCGAGCGCGGCGCGCGCGTCCTCGACCTCGACGTCGCTCCCTTCCGAGGTGCCCTCGCTCTCGCCGACGCCGCGGAAGTTGAAGCGCAGCACCGCGCAGCCCGCGCGGCGCAGCGCGCGCGCGGTGCGGAACACGACGGTGTTGTCCATGGTCCCGCCCAGCCGCGGGTGCGGGTGGCACACGATGGCGGCGGCCCGCGGAGCGTGCGGCGCAGCAGCCCGCGGGACGTGCGGCGCCGCGGCCCCCGGGGCGGGCGGCGCGTCGGTGGGCTCGGCGCCCCCGGGAAGCCACAGGTCGGCCTCGAGCTTCCCGCACGGTCCGGCGAGGAATCGCTTCACGGCGGCGGTACTGTAGCGGCCGTGTGGAGCCGTGTCCTCGCGCTGCTCTCGGTCCGCCTGGGCGGTCGCCGGGAGACGTCGAACCTGCCGGTCGGGCCGCTCCTGATGCTGCTCGGGATCTCGGCGCTCTTCGGCGACGTCGCGCGCGAGATCCTGCCGCCGCTCGCGTACGGCACGTTCGTCCTGTCGGTGTCCACCGCGCTCGTCGCGATCCCGTTGCTGGGCGAGGTCGGCGCGATGCTGCGCTCGGACGAGGCCGCCGAGTGGATCGAGGCGCAGCCGGTCACCCCGCTCGAGCTGCGCACGGCCCGCACGCTGCACGCGCTGCTGGTCGTCGCCGCCCTCGCCGCCGCCGCGCTGCTGCCGGCCGCGCTGCTCGCGCCCGGTTTCGCAGCGGCCGAGCGCGCGTCGCTCGTGCTCGCGGGAGCCGCGCTCGGCGCGGCGGCGGGCGCGCTCCTGCTGGGCGTCCAGACGGTCCTCGGCGGCCGCGCCGAGGCGCTGCTGATCGCGCTGCAGACGGTCCTGATCGCCGCGGTGCTGGTCGGCGGCCTGGCGGGGCTGCGCCTGCTGCCGGAGCTCGCGCCGTACGACTCGTACGCGGCCACGCGCGGGACGGCGCTGGCGGCCTACCCGCCGTGCTGGTTCGCGGCGGCGGCCCTCGGCGAGCCGCTGCCCCTGGCCGGGGCCGCCGCCGCGACGCTCGCCGGCGTCGGCCTGCTGCTCGCGCTGCCCCAGCCGCGGCCCGCGCCGAGCGCCAGCGGCCGGATGCAGCTGCTCGAGCTCGCCCTGGCCCCGGTCCACGCGCTGGCCGCGCGCCTGTGGGTCGCCCGCGACGAGCGCGGCGTGTTCGAGCTCGTCTACCGCGCGCTGCCCCGCGAGCGCGAGTTCAAGCTGCGCACCTACCCGCTGCTCGGCCTGCCGCTGGCGTTCACCTTCGGCGCCCGCGCCGAGGAGGGCGCGATGCGCGAGCTGCTGCTGGCGCTCGTCTCGCTGCTGCCCGCGGTGTACCTGCCCGTGCTGGTCACGCAGGTGCCCGGCTCGGCCTGGCACCGCGCGCGCTGGCTGGTCGATTCCGCGCCGGTCCCGGTTCCCGCGGTGCAGAACG
>JAUIDW010000271.1 GCA_030428395.1 bacterium
CGCGCGCCGCGATCGCCAGCGGCTCGGCGAGCGCGGCGTGGTAGTCGACGTTGCACACCGCGACGCGATCCCGATGGCGTCGCAGCACGTGACCGACCGCGTCGACCTGCGCGAGGAAGGCATCGGCCAGCGCGCGATCGGAGAGCGCGGCGCCGGGCTGGCCCAGCCGCTCGAGCATCGCGCGCTGCGAGGCGATCACCTCGCCCAGCGGGCGGCGCAGGAACAGGATCAGGTACCGGTGACGCATCGGCAGCGCGGGCAGCAGCTGCGCGATCAGCTTGACCGCGCGGCCGGGCGCCGCGTCGAGCCAGGCGTTGTCGCGCGCCAGCGACTTGGCTGCCTCGAGCTCCTGGTAGCCGCGCGGGTTGCTCTCGTCGGCGGCTCGCTCGCCGTCGGTCATCAGCGGCAGCCCGCCCGCCGCGAGCATCTGCATCATCATCGACGTGCCGGAGCGCGGCAGACCGCTGACGACGACGATCGGCGGGTCGCCCGACCGGGACAGCGCGTCCGGCCCCTCGACGCCGGGCGCCGTCCGCAGCAGCGCGTCGGTGTCGAGGTCGTCGTCGGCCGCGGGTCGCTCCCCCTCGCGCCAGCGCGCGATCCGGTCGGCGGCGACGGCGGCCAGCTCGCGGTGGCGCTCGGCCAGCCCGAGCTGCCCCTGGCGATCGTAGACCTCGGCCAGCTCGCGGTGCGCGTCGGGGATCGTCACCTGCTGCGAGAGGGCCGTCTCGTAGGCCCGCGCCGCCTCGTCGAGCCGATCGAGCGCCGTCAGCGCGCGCCCGCAGAGGATGTGCGCTCGCGGCTGTCGGTAGAGCAGCCCGACCGACGCGGTCGCCTCCTGGAGCGCCTGCGCCGGGCGCCCCTGCGCGAGGTGGCACCGCGCCAGCCCGAGGCGCGCCGCGGGGTCGAAGCCGTCGACCGCCAGCATGCGGTGATAGCTCGCCTCGGCCTCGGCCCAGCTGTGGAGCGCGGCGTGGCACGCCGCGACCTTGCCGAGCAGGCTGGGCTGGTTGGCCGCCTGCACGCCATCGGCGCGGGCGAAGCGCTCGAGCGCGGCCGCGTGCTCGCCCTCGGCGTGCAGCAGCGCGCCCTCGAGGTAGGCGAACGTCGCCGGGTTCATCGCCGCGCGCCGGCGCAGGCGGCGCAGACGCTGTCGCTCGCGCGGGGGCAGATCCGCCGGCGGGCGCGCGTCCTGCCAGCTCTCGCGCAGCCGGGCCAGCTCCTCGCGCGCCGCCTCGCTGTAGCGCTCCTTCTCCCGCCGCAGCCGCTCGAACGCCTCTCGCGCCGCGGCGGCGTCGCCCCAGCCGCCGGGCTCGACGTGCACGCCCTCGAGCGTCTTGTACGTGGCGAAGAAGTGCTCGACCTCGCGCAGGAAGTGCGCCGGCACGTCGGCCAGGTCGCGCACCTCCGAGAACAGCGGGTCCGAGGCCGGCACGCCCAGCACCTTCAGGTCCTCCTTGCCGTCGTCGGTCATGCGGAAGAGCCCCACGACCCGCGCGCGGATGCGGCACCCGCCGAAGGTCGGCTCGTTCAGCATCACCAGCGCGTCCAGCGGGTCGCCGTCGCCCGCGTACGTGCCCGGCACGAACCCGTAGTCGCCCGGGTAGTGGCTGGCGGAGAACAGGTGCCGGTCGAGGTGCAGCTGCCCGGTGGCCTTGTCCAGCTCGTACTTGTTGCGCGAGCGCTTGGGGACCTCGACCAGGACGTTCACGACGCCGGGGCAGTCGGGCCCCGGGTCGAGGTGGAAGGGGGCGGCCCAGCGGGCGGGGTCGGAGGCGCTCAAGGTCGGGGCCGCGCCGGCGCGGCGGCCTCCCACGATGCCCCCGGCGCCCGCGGATGCAAGGCCGGGCCGCCGCCGCCCCGGGCCGGCGGGCCCGCGGCTAGAAGCCGAACGCCTCGGCCGCGGTGTTCAGGCCGTCGGCCACGGAACCGTAGAAGCTCGCGATGCCCTCCAGGCCCCGGTCGCGGATGGTCGGCGAGCGCCAGCCCGTCGGCGTCAGCACGAAGCGGTCGACGACGCGCGTCGGCCCCGCCGTGTTCACCATCCGCAGCATGTCGCGCAGCAGCTGCGCGCCGAAGTCCGGGCCGGCGAGCAGCTCCTCGAACATCTCGCCCACGCGCATGTGGATGTCCATGTCGTACTCGACCACGAACCCGGTCGGTCCGCCGTCGGACTTCGAGCGCAGGACGGCCACGCTCTCGACCTTCACGTAGTTGTAGACGCCCAGCAGGTTCAGCCCGGGCATCGACATCTTGGCGGTCTCGTGGTCGAGCATCTCGCCGCCGAGCCACTCGACCTCGCGCAGGTACGCCAGGCGGACCTCCTCGGCGGTGGGGGGCTCGTCCACGCGCGCGGGGACGGTCAGCGCGCCGTCGTCGCCCATCAGCGCCTCCTCGCGGTCGGAGAAGCGCGCCAGGAACAGCTCGCGGTCGATCTCGATCCGCCGCCGCCGCAGGGCGTCGTGCAGGGCGGCCCCCGCGGGCGTCTCGGCGTCGCCCGGGACGGAGAGGTGCGCCGTCAGGAAGGCCGCCGCCTGCTCCTGGGACGCGAGGCCGGCGAGCTCCGCGGTCAGCGCGTCCAGGGCCGCGGCCAGGTCGGCGCCGCGGCGCGCGGCGAGCTGCCCCACGGCCGCGCGCATGGGCGGGCGGTCCTGCGCCAGGCCGAAGGCGGCCACGAGCCCCTGGTACCAGCCGACGCCGGCGCGCACGGCGTCGACGCCCTGCCCCAGGTCGGCGAGCGCGGCGCGGCGCGGCGCGAGCTCGCGCTCGAGCAGCGCGTCGAGGCGCTCGTGCACGACCGCCTCCGCGCGGGCCCAGCCCTCCGCGGTCGTGTACGGGGCCAGGTCGCGCTGGCGGTCGCGCCACGACGAGAGGCGCAGCGCGGCCGCCGCGTCCTCGACGCTCTTCGCGTCGCGCCGCGCGCGGGCCATCAGCGCGTCGTCCGCCAGCCGGTGGCGCGCGGCGTCCAGGGCGGCGGCGACCTCCTCGCGCTCGGAGCTCCACAGCCCGGCGAGGTGCTGCCGCGCCAGCTCCTCGAAGACGGCGACGTCCACGAACACGTCGGCGCTCGGCGGCAGGGCGGCGAGCCGGCGCAGCAGTTCGCCGCGCCACGCGCGGCGGCGGCGCTGGACCTGCTCGCGGCCGACGACGAGCGGGCTGCCGAGCAGCTCGATCACGACCGAGACCGTCACGCCCTCCTCGCGCGTCGCCAGGGTCTGGCGGCGGTCCTGCAGCAGGCGTCCGAGCGCGTACTTCTCGCGCCCGGTCAGCTCCTCGAGCGGCTTGCCGAAGACCGGCACGAAGTACTCGTCGGCGACGAGCCCCTGCCCCTGGTAGTTCGACTCGAGCCGCAGCGCGCCGTCGGGCATCCACTCCGCGTGCTCCCGCGCGGGGGCCTCCAGCCACGCGGTCAAGGACTCCTGCGTGACGTCCAGGTCCGGCGCCAGGGCGCGCTGCATGCGCGCCGGCAGCGACAGCTGGATCTCGCGCAGCTTCTCCTGCAGCTCCTGGCGCCGCGCGGGGTCCTGGGTCTGCGCCAGCTGCTGCTGGACGCGCTGCATCTCGCCCATGACCTCCTGCTGGATCGCCTGCATCGCGGTCGGGTCGGGCAGCACGTCCTGCGGGTTCGGCGTCGCCGTGGCGGCGGCCAGGCGCGCGCGCTCGGGCGCCGCCGCGTCGGGGCGCCACAGCACGAAGGGGAAGCGCGTCTGCGGCTCGACGCGGCGCTGCGAGCTGGCCCAGCCGAACAGCGCCGGCTCGCCCGGGTCGAGGACGCCCGAGAGGTAGTACGAGCCGCCCACGCGCCCCGCGGCGTGCCACGGTCCCGGGCTGGCGCGGAACGCCAGAGTGGTCGGGTGCAGCTCCGCGCGCGCCGCGTGCTTGCCGCGCACGCCGGGGCGCGGGCGCCCGCCGGGGCCGGGCTCGTCGACGAGCGGCAGGAACTCGAGCTCGCCGGCGAACGCCTCCGCCGCGTCGGCGCCGGTCGACCCGGCCGGGAACGGCGCGGGGTCCCCGAGGCCGAAGGGGACCGGCGGCGGCTCCGCGTCCGGCTCGAGCGTCAGCCGCAGCCCCACGAGGTACGCGCCGTCGAACGTGAAGCCCTCCCACACGCCGGCGACGGTCTCCGCGCGCGTCCGGGGCGCCGGACCGGAGGCGGGAAGCGGCGCGGCGGCCACCGGGGCGGCCAGGGCGAGGGCGAGGAGCGAGGCACGGATCGGCGGCATGGGGCGTCCTGGTCGGGTGAGGGGGGTCGGCGGGCCCGGACCGGGTGGGGTCCGTCCGGGGCATGCGCCGGCGCGGGTCGCGCACCGTACGCGAACCGGGGAATCCGCGGCACCCGGGGAGCCCGCGCGGGCGCGGCCGCGGCGCGGGACTCTCCGGTCCGCCGGGGGGTCGCCGGAGCCACGGGGACGGCGCGCGAGCGGCTCGCGCCGCTCGCGCGCGGGGCCGCTAGACTCGTTCGCCGTGGAGCCGGCCGAGGTCGTCGAGCGTTTCTACGCCGAGATCTGGAACCGCGGGGACCTCGCGGCGATTGCGGCGCTGTGCCACCCGGACCTGGTGTTCCGCGGCTCGCTCGGGCGCGCGGCGCGGGACGCGGCGGGCTTCGCGCAGTACGTCCGCGACGTGCGCGCCGCGCTGGGAGACTACACGTGCACGATCGAGGAGCGCGTGGTCGAGGGCGACCGCGTCTTCGCGCGCATGCGCTTCGCCGGCGTGCACCGCGGCACCCTCGAGGGGGTCCCCGCGACCGGCGCCCCCGTCGCCTGGGCCGGGGCGGCGCTGTTCCGGATCGAGGCGGGCCGCGTCCTGGAGCTGTGGGTGCTGGGGGACCGCGCCGGCCTTCGCGAGCAGCTCCGCGCGGCGGCGGACGGCTGAGCGCCGCGCTCGCCCGAAGCCATGACGCCGCAGGGGCTTGCGCCGGCCGGTGCGCCCGGTCGGGCGGGAATCGGCGGCCGGCCGAAACGCCCGCCGCGGTCCGGCGTACCTGCCGGGCATGCATACCAGGTATCTATCGCGCCTCGCGCTGCCGCTGCTCCTCGCCGTCGCCCCGGTCGGTCGCGCGCCCGCCGCCGGGGCCGCCGCGCCGGCCGAGGGGCCCGTCCTCGAGGTCGAGGTGCTGCGCGCCCGCGACGGCACCGAGCTGCGCGCCGAGCTCGGCCGCGTGGAGGTCCCGGAGAACCGCGGGCGCGCGGACTCGCGGACGATCTCGGTCGCGTTCCTGCGCGTGCGCTCCCCGCGGCCGGATCCCGGGCCGCCGGTCTTCTTCCTCGCCGGCGGGCCCGGCGGCTCGAGCATCGAGGCCGTGCGCCGCTTCGTCGAGGGCGGCGGTGCGCGCTTCCTCGACCTGATCGGCGGCGACGTCGTCGGCGTGGACCAGCGCGGGGTCGGCCGGTCGCTCCCGAACCTCGACTCGGACACCCTGTACGGCCTGCCGCTGGACCGGCCCGCCGACGCGGAGGCGGACCTGGCCCTGCGCGTGGCCGCCTGCCGCGCGGAGGCGCGCCGCTGGCGGGAGCGCGGGGTCGACCTGGACGGGTACGACACCGTCGAGAGCGCCGACGACCTCGACGCGGTGCGGCGCGCCCTGGGCTACGAGCGCATGACGCTGTGGGGCACGAGCTACGGCACGCACCTCGCGCTGGCGACGATCCGGCGCCACGGCCACCGCGTGGCGCGCGCGCTGCTGATCGGCGCGGAGGGCCCGGACCACACCGTGAAGCTGCCGAGCTACGCGCAGGAGGGCCTCGAGCTCCTCGCGGAGCGCGTCGCCGCCGACCCGGAGCTCGGCGCGGCGATCCCCGACCTGCTGGCGCTCGCGCGCACGGTGCTGGACCGGCTCGCGGAGGAGCCCGTCCCCGTCGAGGTGGACGGCGAGCGCGTGGTGGTCGGCCGGCGCGACCTGGCCGAGTACCTGGCGGTCGAGATCGGCGTCACCGCCGAGCGCGCGGCCGCGGTCCCCGCCGCGCTGGTCGCGATGGAGGCCGGCGACTTCACGGCGCTGGCGCGCTGGGCGCGCGACGCGCGCCGCACCGCCGGCGTGCTGACCGCGATGGGCATGGTCGTCGACGCGGCCTCGGGCCGGACCGCGGCGCGGGCCGAGCGGATCGCGGCCGAGACGGACGCCTGCCTCCTCGGCGACGTCGCCCCGCACGGCTTCGACGAGGTGGCGGCCGCCTGGGGCGTCGCGGACCTCGGCGACGGCTTCCGCGCGCCGCTGCACACCGACGTCCCGGTGCTGTTCGTCGTGGGGGACCTCGACTCGCGCACCCCGGTGCGCAACGCGCGCGAGCTGATGGAGACGATGCCGAACGCGCGCCTGATCGTGGTCGAGAACGCCGCGCACGCCGTGCCCCTGGGCCTGCCCGAGCTGCGCCGCGCCTGGAGCGACTTCCTGTGCGGCCGCGAGGTGACCCTCGAGCGCGTCGACGCGGGCCCGCTGCGCTTCGCGCGTCCCCCGGGCGTCGCGGCGCGCGCGCCGGAGGGCGCGCTGGCGGTGGACTCCACCGCGCTGGCGGCCTGCGCGGGCCTCTACGAGTTCCCCGACGGCGCCACGCTGCTCGTCGAGGCCGCCGCGGGCCGGCTGGTGGCGCGCTTCCCGGGCAAGGGGGAGCTCGACCTGTGGCCGCGCTCGGAGACCGAGTTCTTCTGCCTGGACCCCAACGTCCCCGACCTGACGTTCCTGCGCGGGGCGGACGGCCGCGTCACCGGCCTGCGCGGGAGCGGCGTGGGGGCCGTGCGACTGGACTGAGCCCCGCGCGGCGGCCGCCGGGATGCCGGACGGATATTCTCGATCCGGCCGAGTCCCGCCGCGGCCCCGCGGCGTGTCCCACGCCAGGAACCATGTCCGGACGACCCCAGACGCTCGACCCCGAGCACCTCCTTCGACACGCCGGCTGGATGCGCCGGCTGGCGGGGCGGCTCGTGGACGACGCGCAGGCGGCGGACGACCTGTCGCAGGAGACCTGGGTGCGCGCGTTGCAGCACCCGCCGCGGGCCGACCGGCCCTTGCGCGGGTGGCTCGCGACGGTGATGCGCAACCTGGCGGCCCAGCGTCTGCGTGGCGAGGACCGCCGGCGGGCGCGGGAGCGCGGCGCGGCCCGCGAGGAGGCGCTGGCCTCCTCGCTGGAGACGTTCGAGAAGGTCGCGACGCAGCGCGAGCTCGTCGACGCGGTGATGGAGCTCCCCGAGCCCTACCGGTCGACCGTGCTGCTGCGCTACTTCGAGGACTTCTCGCCCAAGCGCATGGCGGCGGAGCTCGACGTCCCGGTGTCGACGGTCAAGACGCGCCTCGCGCGCGGGCTCGAGCAGCTGCGACAGCGGCTCGACGCGCGCCACGGGGGCGACGGCCGGACCTGGCTCCTGGCCCTCGTGCCGGTCGTCCGCCCTCCGGCGGGCGCGGCCGCGGGCCTGTCGTCCGTCCAGGTCCTCACCCTCGGAGCCGTCGCCGTGAACGCCAAGCTCGCCCTCTCCGTCCTCGTCCTGCTCGCCGTCGGCGCGACCACCTGGGTCGTGCTGGACCGCCCCGCGG
>JAUIDW010000272.1 GCA_030428395.1 bacterium
CGCGTCGTCGTCGGCGACCGCGGGGCGCAGCGGGGCGGGCAGCGCCGCGGCGGTCGCGGCGGCCGGCTCCTCCGCGCCGAAGTGGAGCTCGACGCGGATCGGCGGCGCCTCGCCCGGCGCGCCGGCGAAGTCGGCCGAGCGGAACCCGAACTCCGTGGGCCCCGCGCCGAACCCGGCGACCGCAGCGAGGGCGTCGACCACCGCGGTCTTGCCGGTCCCCGGCTCGCCGATCAGGACCGCCGTGCCGCCGAAGCGCACGTCCAGCTCGCCCAGCGAGCGGAATCCCTCGACCCGGATGCGGCGCAGCTCCATGGCGGCTCCCGGATCCGGCGTGGCCGAGCGGGGCGGAGCCAGTGTAGGTCCCCGCGCCGGAGGGCGCCCGCGCCGCGGCCGGGCGAGGACACGCTGGAGCGCGCCGGGGACACCCGGGCCGTCCCGCGCCTCGCCGCCGGGTCGGCACGGGGCTTGAACGGGCGCGGCGCAGCGGAGCGGGAGGCTTCCCGCTCGACCCCTTTCCAGCCCACCGGCACCGGCCCCAGGAGCGGACCCCATGCGCGCCCTCGGCATCCACCTTCCCACCCTGTCCCTCGTCCTCGTCGCCCTCGGCGCGCCCGCGCTGGTGGCCGCCCGGCAGGCCCAGCGCGTCCCGGCGCAGGCCGGCTCGCTGCTGACGCCCGCGCAGGCGCGCATCCTGTCGCACCTGAGCCTGGTGCAGCTGCCCGACGGCAACGGCGGTCTGGTCGAGACGATCCGGATCAGCGGGGTGAACCTGCAGCTCGTGAACGGCCTCGGCGCGACCAACGGCTACCCGGCGGACCCGCTGAGCGTGGACCTCGCACTCACCGCGACCAACGGCGCGGGCAACCTGATCGTGGGCTACAACGAGCCCGGCAACGGCGCGGGCGACGTCCGCACGGGATCGCACAACGTCGTGTGCGGCATCCAGCACTCCTACGCCAGCTTCGGCGGCGCCGCGCTCGGCCTGCGCAACACCGTCGACGGCGCCTACGCCACCGTGACCGGCGGCGGCGCCAACCGCGCGAGCGGCGACCTGTCGACCGTCGCGGGCGGCATCAACAACGTCGCCTCCGGCATCGACGCCACCGTGACCGGCGGGTTCCGCAACGACGCGCAGGGCTTCGTCGCGTCGGTCCACGGCGGCGAGAACAACACCGCCGCGGGGAACTACTCCGTGGTGGCGGGCGGGACCCAGAACCAGGCGTCCGGCCCGCAGGCGGTCGTGTCCGGCGGCGCCTTCAACGCCGCCTCGGGTGCGTGGTCCTCGGTGGGGGGCGGCAGCGGTCGCGTCGCGTCGGGCCAGTTCGACTGGGCCGGCGGCGGCCTGCTCGAGGACTTCTAGGCCCGGGGGAGGGTCAGCGACCTGCGCCGGGCGCCGCCGCGAGCGGCGTCAGGCGCAGGTTGCGGTACTCGACGGGGCCGCCCTCGGCGAGCAGGGCCAGCATGCCGCCGTCGCGCTCGAGGCCCGCGGCGGCGTTGAGGACCTCGCCGTTCACCTTCACCAGCAGGGTGTCGCCCTCGAGGCGCACCTCGAGGTGGTTCCACTGGTCGGGCGGGCGCGCGAGGAAGCGGCGCGGCAGGCGGCGCAGCACGTCGCCCTCGCGGCGCCCCGGGTCCAGCTCGACGGCGAAGCCGCCGCGCGCGCGCACGTTGCCGGTGGTCTCCGGGCCCAGCATCACCTCGAGGCCGCGGTACCACGTGTCGACGCGCGCGCCGGCGGCGTCGACGGGCTCCGCGCGCAGGACGAGGCTGGCCTCGCCGGTCGAGCGCGTGGCGGCGTCGTAGCGCCAGTCCAGCTCGAGCGCGAGGTCGCGGTGCTCGCCGTCGTGGCGCAGGTAGCCCCAGGCCAGGCCGAAGTTGCGCAGCGTGCCGGCCGCGCCGACGTCGAACGGCACCGGGTCCAGCCGGTTGACCTTCGGCACCCAGGTCCAGCCGGCGAGGCTCTGCCCGTCGAACAGCGACAGGGGCGCGGCGCTCCCGGCGAGGGTCCCGGCCGCGCCGGTGCCGGCAGGGCCGGGCGCCAGCGAGCGGATCTTGATGTTGCGGAACCACACCGCGGTCCCGCGGTCGGCCAGGGCGATGCGGCCGAAGGGCGAGCGGCGCAGCTCGGGGTCGCGCGTCAGGTTCTCGCCCTGCAGGCGCCGCGCGAGCTCGCCGGGGTCGACGTGCAGCGTCAGCAGGCGAACGCCGTTCAGCCAGTGGCGGATGACGTCGCGCCGGGCCTCGATGCGCACGTGGTTGTACTCGCCGGCGGGGCGCAGCAGCTCCCAGCCCAGCGCGTGGTCCTCGCGGCCGTCCAGGGTGACGTCGAGCCCCGGCGTCGGGCCGCCCTCGTCGTCGACGCCGACCGCGAGGCCGCAGGCGGCGTCCTCGCCGCCCGGGGCGATCTTCCACTCGAGCTCGAGCTCGTACTCCGTGAACGTCTCGGCCGTCACGATGTCGCCGCCGGCGGCGCCGGGCTGGATGCGCAGCTCGCCGTCCTGGACGGTCCACGTGTCCTCGGGGAAGCCGCTGCCGCCGACGGCGCGCCAGCCGGACACGGACGAGCCGTCGAACAGCAGCCGCCAGCCCGCCGCGCGGTCCTCCGGGGTCAGGGTGTTCGGCTCCACGCGACGCACCGCGGTCACCTCGCCGCTCGCGGCCCACTCGACCGCGCGCACGAGCAGCTGCTGGAACTGCGGGTCGCGCTGGGCCGGCCACGTGTCGGCGCGTCCGACGGCGACGTTGCCCAGCGGGACGGCGGCGGTGCGGCCCGCGCCGCGCGCCCCGACGACCAGGGCGGGCGCACCGTCGGCCCCGGCCGTGAGCAGGACGGACGTGCCCTCGGCGCCGGTCGCCGCGACGGGCAGCAGCACGTCCGCGTGGTTCTCGAGGGCGCCGAGCCCGGCGGTGACGGGGTGCTCCGCGTCCCGCACGGAGACGTCGACGAGCCCGAAGGCCGAGGCGAACCCGTCGGTCGGGGCGACGCCGAGCAGCTCGCGCCACGCGGGCCACTGCGCGAACGTCGTGGTCGCCGCGCCGACGGCCACCAGGCCCGTGCCGGCCTCGACCGCCGCCAGCAGGCGCTCCTCGGCGAGCGCGCCCCAGCGCGGCCCGTCGTAGTCCACCAGCAGCACGTCGAACTGCGCGAGGTGGACGCGGTCGAGCAGGCTTCCGTCGGGGTACAGCGTGACCTCGACGTCGAACTTGCCGCTGTCCTCGAGCACCTGCCGCGCGAACGTGCTGGTCCAGCGCCAGTCGTGCGCGCCGTCACCGGTCAGGACGAGGACCTGCAGGCGCGCGGCGCGCGCGCGCGGAGGGCCGCCAGCGACGGGAGGAGCGGGCGGCGAGGCGACGAGGGCGGCGGTCAGGAGGGCGAGGATCATCGGGGGCGTCTCCGGAGCGCGACCGGGGCGGCGGAACCGGGAGCGGGCCGCCCGGGCTGCGCGCGGGCGGGGGTCACGAGCCCGCGGCGCGTACGCGGTGCGGGTACTCCGGCTCGCGGTCCTGGAAGCTCAGGATGCGGTCGTTCTGCACGCGGCCGTCGCGGATCTCGATGGCGCGGGCGATCGTCTCGTCGCGCTCCCACGCCGCGGGGCCGTCCAGGACGGTGCCGAGGAAGGGCAGGACGGCGCGCGAGAGCTCCCAGCTCGCGCTGCGCCACAGGTAGCTCGGCGAGTGGTCCACGGCGTAGTAGTCCACCGGGCCGACGCGGAAGGTCGGGTTCGTGAACCCGGTGGGGCGGGCGAAGGGGAAGCCCATGCCCTCGTCGCAGCTGACGTCGACGATCAGCGAGCCGGGCCGCAGGCGCTCGACCTCGTCGTCGCGCACGAACATCACGGGGTTCTCGGTGTCCTGCAGGATGCCGTTCACGATCACGTCGGCGTCCGCCAGCGCGTCGATGAGGGGCCGGCGGCTGCCGTCCTCCTCCTCGGCCTCGAGGCCCGCGCCGGTCTCGAGGATGCGGCCCAGGCGGCAGCCGATCACCTGGTCGCGCACCGCCCAGGGCGGCCGGCGCGTGTACACCGAGATCTCGGCGAAGCCGCGCCCGCGCAGGGCGCGGACGGCGCCGCGGCTGACGGAGCCGAAGCTGAGCACCACGCTGCGCGAGACCTCCCCGTAGTGGCCGTCGAGGCCGGCGAGGGCCAGGGCGTGCAGCACGCTGCAGTACCCGGCCATCTCGTTGTTGCGGTAGAAGAGGTGCATGTCGCGCACGCCGCGCGACCAGAGGTACATCGCCTCCCAGGCGATCAGGGACTGGCGCCGGTCGATGGCGACCTGCGTGATGGCCTGCTGCTGCACGCAGTGGGGCCAGCCCCAGAGCACGCCGCCCTCGCGGAGCTCCTCGAGGTCCCGCGGGACCGGCTTGGGCAGCAGCACGACGCTCGCGTCCGCGAGGATCTCGGCGCGCCCGGCCACGGCGGCGCCGGCGCGCTGCAGCGCCGCGTCGTCCACGCCGAAGGGCAGGCCGTAGCCGCGCTCGAACACCAGGCGCGCGCGCTGGTCGGGCGGGATCTGGGGCAGGTGGTCGGGGTGGATCGGGACGCGCCGCTCGTTCTCCTTGCGGGACGTGCCGACCACGCCGAGGGTCGTCGCGCTCATCGGCTCCCGCCTCCGCCGCCCTGCGGCTCCAGGGGCTCCGCGCGCTCGCTGAACTCGAGCCCCTCGGCGGCGAGAGCGCGCAGGATCGGCTCGTAGATCGAGGGGTGCGTCGGGATCTGGCAGCCCTTCAGCGGCAGGGCGCCGTCCAGGAAGAGCTCGACGGCCACGGCCGTGGGCAGCCCGACGGTGCGCGCCATCGCGGTGCAGCCGCCCGCCTCGCCCTCGGCGACCAGGGTGGACGTGATGCGCTCGGGGGCGCGGTCGGTCCCGGGGTAGTCGACCTCGAGCTCGTGCAGGAGCACCACGCAGTCGCGCTGGTCCGGCGGCAGCGGGAGCATGCGGTTCAGCACGTGGATCAGCATCGCCGCGGCCGTCTCGCCCTGGCAGCCGATCGGCTCGTCGGACAGCAGACCCAGCCAGCGGAAGTTCTCGAGGATGCGCCCGGTGGGGCTGATGCCCAGGAAGCGCGCGATGCGCTGCTCGATGCGCGAGCCGGTGATGTTCAGCGGCAGGAACATCTCGACCACCTCGCGGTACGTGCGCCGCGCCAGGTCGGGGATGCGCAGCTTCTCGTTCGGCAGGCCCAGGCGCACGATCTGCGCCCACGTCTCGCTCCAGCCGGGGTAGCGCAGCGTGCCGCGCACCATGGTCTCGACGTCCTCGAGGCCGAAGGCCTCCAGGTACGCCAGCGAGTCGCGGTTGGGGTACGCCTCGAGGCGGCCGACGCCGTCCACGTCCACGTCCCAGGTGTGGTGGAACACCTCGTGGAACGGGACGATCTTGATGCGCCCGTCCTCCATGTACTGGGCGCCGTCCTCGCCGGACATGGCGACGTTGCGCGGGTTCCACGTCACGACGTAGCGCAGCGGGTTGTGCGGCTGGTCGGGCGCGGGGATGCCGCTGCCGTAGGAGCGGAAGCCGCGGATGCGCCCACCGTCGTCGCGCACGCGCCGGATCAGCGCCATGGCGGACATGTGGTCGATGCCCGGGTCGAGGCCCAGCTCGCAGAGCAGCAGCACGCCCTGGCGCTGCGCGTCCGGCTCGAGGTCGCGCACGGCCTGGTCCTGGTAGGACACCGACACCATCGCCCGGCCGTGGTTCACGCAGTCCCACGCGACCAGGTCCTGGTACGCGGGGGGCAGCATGTTGACCACGACGTCCGCGTTCGCGATCTGCGTCGAGCGCAGGCTCGCGTCGTTGACGTCGAAGTGCACCGCGCTGCCGCGCGGGTGGTCGCCGACGCGCTCGCGCGCGAGCTCCTCGTCGACGTCGCCGACGGTCACGAAGCCGCCGCGACGGCCCATGGCCTCGAGCAGGTGGGCGATGAGGTACGTGGCGCTGTGCCCGGCGCCGAGGACGAGGACGTTCTTCACGGGCGAGGGGGCCGGCGGGTGCGCGCGGCGCCGGACCGGGGCGCGTACTCTAGGTGGGGCCCACCGCGCGGTCCAGGGCTCCGGGCCGCCGACGCGCCCCGTCCACGGGCGATCCGCGAAGGGGCCGCGACCGCGAGGCCGCTCGCCGAGGCCGCGCGCTATGCTGGGCGCGAACCGCCGCACCCCGCAGCTCCGGAGAACCGATGCGCACCGCCCTCGCCTGCCTGACCCTGGCCCTGTCGGTCGCCTGCGCGTCCTCGCGCGTGGCGGTGGACAGCGACCCCGGCTACGACTTCACGACCGCGCGGACCTTCGCGTGGCACGAGGGCGTGCCCGCGGACAGCGAGCTCCAGGAGCGGCGCATCGTCGCCGCGGTCGAGCAGGAGCTGACCGCGCGCGGGCTGCAGCGCGCGGAGCAGGACGCCGCCGACCTGTGGATCGTGTCCGAGGCCGGCAGCCGCCGCGAGGTGCGCTCGACCGGCACCAGCCTGAGCATCGGCGCCAGCCGCGGCACGGGCTGGGGCGGCGTGGGGGTCGGCACCACCACCGGCAACCGCGTCTACGAGGTCGACGTCGGGCAGCTCGTGCTGACCGTCGTGGACGCCTCGGAGCAGCGCGTCGTCTGGCGCGCCACCGCCGAGGAGACGCTCTCCGAGGACCCGGAGAAGACGGCCCGCTTCATCCAGGAAGCCGTCGCCGAGGCCTTCGCGGAGTTCCCGCTGCCCCGCCTCGACGGCTGAGCCCGGCGGCGCGGAACGGGGCCGGGCGACCGCGGTGCGGCCCGCCCGACCCCGCGGGGCGCGGACCTCAGGCGTCCTCCTCGGCCTGCTCGGCGAGCTCCTCGGCGAGGACCTCCTCGTGCGGCTCGTAGTCCGCGGCCACCGTGGTGATCACCGGCGTCACGATCCACGTGAAGGGCGGGAAGCCGTACCAGTAGTTCTCGGTCGAGGACTGGATGATGCGGACGTGGTCGCCGCGTTCCCCGGCGATCTCCTCGGTCAGCTCGTCGATCATGCCGTCGGCGTCCGTGCCGCCGAACAGCTTGAGGATCACGAACAGGTTGACGCCCACGTTGGACGTCGACTTCACGAACACGGGCTTGCCGTTCGGGCCGACCGTCCCGTTCCAGTGGGTGGCGGTCGAGTGGAAGGCGCAGCCCGTCGACAGGGCGGCGAGCAGCAGGAGGGGGAACAGCGTGCGCTTCATCTTCGGCTCCTTCGCGAGGGGGGTTGGGAAACGCCCCCGGCACCGGGGGCGTGCGCGGATGCGCGGGCCGAGAGCGTACGCGGGCCGCGCGAGCCCGCAACGGCGGCGCGCCGCGGGGCCCGGGCGCGTCGCCGGGACCGCGGTCGCCAGGAGCGCTCCCGGGCCCGACCGCCCGGAGGAGCTACGCGGCGCCGCGGGTCAGCGGGTGCGGACCCACTTGGGCAGCTCGAGGCGGTGCAGCTTCCAGGTGCCGTCCTCGCGCAGGCTCCAGCCGGTCTTGACGACCTTCTCGTCCAGGAGCTTCAGGTCCGCGTCGACGTCCCCGTTCGAGGGGGCGTCGACCTTGGTG
>JAUIDW010000273.1 GCA_030428395.1 bacterium
CGGGGGCCGGGGTCGCCGGACGGCGTGGGGGGCGCGTTGCGGTCCGGGGGGCCTCGCCCCGCTGCGGGCGGCCGATTCCCGGGGGTGGTCCACGAGCGGCGTCGCCGAGATCGCGCTCGCGGGGCGCGAGCTCGTGATCGAAAACGCCCGGAACGACGACGCTTTCGAGGACTTCCCATTCCTCCGGCGGGGGGTCCAAAAAAATCACCACCGAGCCTGCCCCCTCCTGCGCCGCGGCGCGGATGCGATGCGGGGAATCGGCACTTTCGACTCGGTCCGGTCCATCCGGCGCCCACCGTCCCCAAACGGGCTCCAGGTGGACCAGGTCTTCCGTTCAAGAGGATGGGTTTGGTGGCACCTGCACTCCTCCACGACACGGGACGCGCGTGCGTCCCCAGGTCCCGGTATCGCTCGTCGTCAGGCGGGTGTTCTCAAGCGCGCGAGCAATCCCTAGGTTGGGAGCATCTCGAGCGTCCTGGTACGCCCCCCCTCCGGAGCGCGCTCACTCCCCCATACCGTTGTGCAGCGGCTTTGGCCCGTGGGGGGGCCGGAGTCGACGCCTCGATCGCCGAGGAGGTCGTCTCGTGAGCAAGATACTGGTGATCGACGACGAGCCGTCCACGCGGCTCCTCTTGCAGAATCGCCTGAAGGACCAGGGACACGCCGTCGCCGTCGCCCAGAACGGTGCGGAGGGCGTGCTGGAGGCCAAGCGCGAGGCCTTCGACCTGTTCCTGGTCGCCGCCGACCTCAGCTCGGGGATCGGCGCGACCGAAGTCTGCCGACGCATCAAGCAGACGCCCCAGATCACCGGGGTGCCCGTCTTGATCGTCTCGAACCGGGCCCAAACGAAGGAAGAGATGCACCAGGGCTACGAGGCGGGCTGCGAGGCCTACCTCGCCAAGTCCGACATGCCGCTGCTCGAGGACGTCGTGCGCGCCCACCTGCGGGTGCGGTCGTTGCACGCCGACCTCGGGCGGCAGCTTCGCGCGCTGGAGGACGAGAACCGGCGGATCCAGGAGACCCGCCAGCGCTCGGCCGACTCCGAGACCGCCCGCGGCGAGAGCGGCGAGCAGGCCCTGGTGGCTCGCGAGCTCTCCGCCGCGCACCCCGACGGGCTGCTCGTCGTCGACCGCGACGGCATCGTCCGCTTCGCCGACCGCGGCGCCCGCGACTACCTCGGGAGCAACCTCGAGGGTCGCAACCTGGGCAGCCTGGCGCCCTCGACCGGGCTCGAGGCCTTCGTCCGCGACGCCCACACCGACGTCCGGGAGGGCTTCCGCTTCGACCTGCAGTCCCGCTCGAACCGGCCCGGCCGCTCGCTGTCCGCGACGGTCGTCCCGCTCGTCCCCAACCCGGGCGAGCGCGACCCCGGCAAGCGCGTGGTCCTGCTGCTCGACGCCGGTCGGCGGCGGGTGGCGGCCGAGATCCTGGCCCTCCAGGAGGAGGGGCTGCCGCGCCAGGAGGTCGGCGTCCTGCGCGAGGCGGCGCGCACCTGCTTCCGCCCGTCGCGAGTCGTCGGGGAGTCCGCGGGGATCGCGCACGCGCGGGAGGTCGTCGCCGAGCACGGCTCCGCCGCGAGCGCCGCGCCCGTGATGCTCTGGGGCGAGGAGGGCGCGGGCAAGTCGTTCCTCGCGCGCTGCCTCCACTTCGGCGGCGGCCGCGCCGGTCCGCTCATCCCGGTCGACTGCTCGGCGCTCTCCGCCGAGCACCTCGAGCGCGAGATCTTCGGACACGCCAAGGGCGCCTTCCCCGAGGCGACCTCCAACCGCCCCGGCGCCCTGCACCTGGCGCGCCACGGCACGGTGCTCCTGCAGTTCGCGGACTCCATGCCGCTCGACCTGCAGCGCCGCGTGCTCGACACGCTGCGGACCGGCGAGCTGCGCCGCGTCGGCAGCGAGCGCGTCGAGCGCAGCGACGCCCTGCTGGTGGTCGAGCTGCGCGACGACCCCGACGTCGCCCTGCGCGAGGGTCGCCTGCTGCGCGAACTGCTCGAGCAGGTCGACTGGGTGCGCCTCGAGGCGCCCCCGCTGCGCACGCGCATGGAGGACGTGCGCCCGCTGACCCAGGCGTTCCTGGAGCGCTACAGCGGCGCGCGCAACCAGCTGGAGTTCTCCGAGGAGGCCCTGCTGGCCATGGAGCACTACCACTGGCCGGGCAACGTGCGCGAGCTCGAGACCTGCGTCGAGCGCGCCTGCGCCATCGCGGCCGGGACCGAGGTCGGCCTGGCCGAGCTGCCGCAGAGCCTGCGCGACCTCCGCAACGAGCTGCCCGACGGCCAGGTGCTGCACCCCGTGCGGCCCAAGGTCGCCATCCGGCGCGGGACCCACCTGCCCATGAACGACGGCGCCCGGGACCGCGGCCGCGTCGCCGAGGGCCCCGGCGAGATCTCCGAGCTCAGCCTCGACGCCTACGAGAAACAGTGCCTGCTCGACACGCTCCAGCGCACCGGGTGGGACAAGCTGAAGGCCGCCAAGGTGCTGAAGATCGGGAAGAGCACGCTCTACCGGAAGCTCAAGAAGTACGAGATCACCTAGCGCGCCCCGCGGCGCGCGCGAACGAGCCGGGCGCGGCTCCCGCTTCCGCGGGGGCCGCGCCCGGCGCTCGTTCGGCGGCCGACGCGTCGCGCCGGCGGCCGCCTACTCGTCCCCGGCCGGCTCCACGGGCCAGACGACCTTCGTGCGCCACTTGGCCGGGTCGGGCTCCATGCCCGGGTCGGTCCAGTACTCCTCCCACGCCGCCGCGCGCTGGGTCAGCCCGTGCTCGTCGAGGTACTCCTGGATGCGCGTGTGCGTCTCGCCCAGCCGCTCGTACGGGCCGACGTGCCAGGCGACGACGGCCTGGCCCGCGGGCAGCGTGCCGGCCTGGACGCGGCCCTTCGGCTCGACCGGCGCGGCCACCGGCACCGCCGCCTCGAGGTCCAGGTCGTCCCCCCAGGTGTGGTAGACGACCATCGGCGGGCCCGTCATCGCGGCGCCCGACGACGAGGCGTGCAGGAACACCTCGGGCAGCAGCTGGGACAGCGTCTTCTGCATCTCGGAGTGCTTGCAGGTCACGCGGATGGAGGCGATGTGCCGCTCCTCGAGCGTCTGCACCGTGACGGCCTCCTGGCGCCGCGCCGTCTCGCCGCTGCGGTGGTCCGCCACGGCGTCCCGGACGCGCTCCGACCGTGCGAACGCCTCCTCCGGCAGCGCGGCGTTCGGCTCGACCGACGTGGCCACCGTCCGCAGCGTGAACCCGCTGACCTTCAGCTCCTTGCGGAAGGGGAACAGTACGCCGTCCACGGCGCGCCAGTCGTCGAGCACGTACACGACCTCGGTCGCGCTCCCGTCCAGGCCGACCCCGCGGGCCACGACCTTGCGCAGGAGGCCGGTCCCGGCGTCCAGGTACCAGTCGTCCGCCGGCGGCTCGTCCCCGAGGTCGGCGCGCTCGGCGAGCGGCAGCGGCCGCAGCTCGACGTGCCAGTGGTCGACGCCGTCGAGCGGCTCCAGGCCCACCGTGCGCGCCGAGGCGAACATCGAGCGCCACGGTGCGTGCTGCGCGACGCCGAAGCGCCGCACGAACTCGCTGGCGTCCCAGCCGTCGCGGATCTTGGTCTCGAGCGGGCTGTCCTCCCACACGAGGGCGCCGTCCGTGCCCACCTCGAAGCGGCCGAAGTTGTCGAACTCGATCACGACCAGGTTGCGCTTCAGCCCGGCGTGGAGGCTCGTGTACGTGCCCTCGCCCTCGAGCCCGACCCAGCTGGCCGTGCCGCTCACGCGCAGGCTCGCGAGGGCGTCGAGCCGCTCCGCCGGACCGAGCGCCGCGCGGTAGCGCCCCAGCACCTCGTGGGCCTCTGGCAGCACCTCGCGGCCGTCGGGAGCGTCCTGGCTCGCCGCGGACGCGGACGTCGAGGAGGGGAGGAGCGCGAGCATCGGGACGGTGAGGAGCGCGAGGGCGTTCATGGTTTCTCCTGCGGGCGATCGCGGGTCCGGAGGTGCTCCGGCCCGGCGGGGACGGGTCGACGGGGCCGGACGATCCTGCGCCCGGCCGCGGGTACACTCCGGTACGGAGGCGGTCCGCCGAGCTCATCGGGGATTCTCCAGGAAAGCCGAGTCGTGAGCCAGGACACCGGAGCGGCGGGCCACCGCGCCTTCCCCAGCACCCACTGGTCGTGCCTGCTGTCGCGGGACGAGTCGGGCGGCGAGGCGTCGCGCGAGGCGCTCGAGCGCCTCGCCGGCAGCTACTTCCGGCCCGTCGCGGCGTACGTGCGCGCGCGCTGGGCGCGCGACGACGACGAGGCGCGCGAGGCGACGCAGGAGTTCTTCGTCTGGCTGCTGGAGGGCGACCTCCTGGCCCGCGCCGATCCGGCGCGCGGCCGCTTCCGCGGCTTCGTGAAGCGCTGCCTGGCCAACTTCCTGCGCGACCGCGAGCGCGCGCGCCGGGCGGTCAAGCGCGGCGGCGAGCACCGCTTCGTCCCGCTCGACGGCGACGAGCCGCTGGACCTGCCCGACCCCTCGGGGCGCACGCCCGACGAGGTGCTCGACGACCTGTGGCGACGCGAGCTCTTCGCGCGCGCCGCCGCCGAGACGGAGCGCGAGCTGGTCGAGGCCGGTCGCGAGGTCGTGTTCGCCGTGTTCCGCGACTACTTCCTGGCCGGGGACGACCTGGACCACGCCGCGGTCGCCGCGCGCCACGGCCTGTCGCGGACCGACGTGTCCAACCATCTGGCCCGCGCGAAGCAACGCTACCGCGCCCACCTGCGCGCCGCCGTCCTGGAGACCGTGGGAGGGGACGAGGACCTGCGGGCCGAGCTGGCGTGGCTGCTCGGAGACGACGCGTCGTGAGCCGCGACCTCCCGCCGCGGGCCTACGAGCGCCTGCGCGAGGCGGCGGCGCCGCTGCGCGACGAGGCGGCGGGCCCGGAGGGGCCCGCGCGACGGCTCGGCGATGCGTCGGGGGGGCTGGACACCGAGCGGTTCCGGCTGGACGGCGAGCTGGGGCGCGGCGGGATGGGGGTCGTGTACGACGCCTGGGACCGCGAGCTGGGGCGCCCGGTGGCGCTGAAGGTCCTGGCGCACGCGGCGGGGCTGTCGGCGTCCGTCCGCCAGCGCTTCTCGCGGGAGGCGCGCGCCGCCGCCCGCCTCGTGCACCCGCACATCGCCACCGTCTACGACGCGAGCCCCGACGCGATCGTCCTGCAGCGCGTCGACGGGACCACCCTGGACGGGCGCGCGTGGCCGGACCCGCGCGAGCTCGTCCCGCTGATCCGGGACGCGGCGCTGGCGATCCACTACGCGCACGGCGAGGGCGTCGTCCACCGCGACGTGAAGCCGGGGAACCTGATGGTCGAGCCGGGGGAGCGCCCCCACGTCTACGTCCTGGACTTCGGGCTGGCGAAGGAGCGCGCCGTCGACTCCTCGATCTCCGCGTCCGGGAGCGTGGTCGGGACGCCGGCGTACATGGCCCCGGAGCAGGCGGCCGGGCGCGGCCAGGACGTCGGGCCGGCGACCGACGTGTACGGGCTGGGCGCGACCCTGTACGCCTGCCTGGCGGGAGCGCCGCCGTTCGCGGACGCGGAGGTCTGGCGTCTGCTCCGGCGGATCGAGGAGGACGAGCCCGAGCCGCTGCAGCGCCGCGCGCCCGGAGTGGACCGGGACCTGGCGACGATCGTGGGCAAGTGCCTCGCCAAGGACCCGTCCCGGCGGTACGCGTCCGCCCTCGCCCTGGCGAGCGACCTGCAGCGCTGGCTGGACGGCGAGCCGGTCGCGGCGCGGCCCGCCTCGCCGGTCTACCGGCTGCGCCGCTACGTCTCGCGCCGACAGGGCGCCGTGGTCGCCGGCCTGGTGGTCGCGGGCGTGGCCGCGCTGGTCGCCACGCCGCTGCTGTGGCAGGCGCGCGCGCGCCGGGAGGCGGCCGAGCGCCAGCGCGAGCTGGTCGACGGCGTCTTCGCCCTGTCGGAGGTCGTCCACGCCGCGCTGCGCGACGCGAGCGCCGCGCGCAGCTCGGGAGTGGGGCACGAGGAGGATGCGTTCGCCATCCTCGACGCCGCGGCCGCGCGCTGCGAGCGGTTCCTGGAGCAGCGCGACGACGTCGCGCACCCGTGGTTCTTCCTGGGACAGCTGCGCCGCGCGCAGGGACGGCACGACGACGCGCTGGCGGCGTTCGACCGCGCGGCTGAGTTGCCCGCCGAGCTCGCGCGCCTGCCGTACGAGCGCGGCCTGGCGCTGGCGGGCCTCGTGCTGGCCGCGGAGCCGTACCCGGACGAGGCCCCGCACCCCGAGCGCGAGACGTGGCGCGCGCGGGCCGTCGCCGATCTCTCGCGGGCCCTGCGGGAGGTCCCGGAGACGCCGACCGCCGAGTGGCACCTGGCCCGCGGCGAGCTGGCCTGGCTGCGGGGCGACGAAGAGGCCGCCGTGGCCGCCCTGAAGGAGGCGGTCGAGATGGACGCGCTGCACCGCGACGCCCACTTCGCGCTGTCGCGGGTGTACCTGGAAACCGGCGACGACGAGCTGGCCTGGCGGCACTCGGTCGTCACCGCGGACCTGGTGCGGGGCCTGCGCCCGGCGTACCTGATGCGCGGGCGTACCGGCGAGTCCCCGCGGCCGGAGCGCGAGCTGCTGACGCTGGCGGGCATGCCCGAGCTGCTGTTCGACTTCAACCTGCTGCTGCAGACCGAGCCCGACGACGCCACGGCCTACGGGCTGCGCGGGCAGGTGCAGCTGCGCCGCGCGCTGCGGGCCCGCGCGCGCGGGGCGCCCTTCGAGCTGCGCACGAGCCTGGAGCTGGCCACGCGCGAGTTCACGTCGGCCCTGACGGTGCGCCCCGACCTGGCCGCGGCACACGTGAACCGCGGCGCCTGCCGCACGCAGCTGGCGCGCGTCCTGGCGGCCGAGTCCGACCCGGAGCGCAGCTTGCACCTGCTGCAGGAGGCGCTGGCGGACTACGACGCCGCCCTGGGCGTCGAGCCCGACCTGGCCGTCGCGTGGTTCGACCGCGCCCTGGTGCGCCTGCAGCGCGCCGCCCTGGCCCGCGCGGCCTTCCACCCGAGCGCCCAGGGGGAGCGCGAGCGCGCCCGGGAGGACGCCCGGCGCGCCCTGGACCTGGCGGGCGAGGAGCACCCCTGGCGCTGGCGCTTCGCCGCGCTGGTGGACGAGCTGGGCTGAGGCCCCTGCCGCATCGCCCGCACGGCCGGCGTCGCACGGGCCGCGTTCTGCCTGTCGCGTCGTTCGCACGCCCCCAGGACCGGCCGAGCTCGAATCGGTTGCACTTTCCGTCGCGGATCTCGAACGGCGTCCGCCGCGCGGCGGCGACGGCCCGCGTCGGCGCCTAGAATCCCCGCATGCGGCGCGGCGGAACCTGGGACGCGGTCGGGCGCTGGCTCGCGGTCGGCGGCCTGGCGGCCTGGGTCGTCGTCGTCGCGCGCGTCGTGCTGCTCTACGGCATGGAGCGCGTCGCCCACGGCGGCGACCTGGCGCTCTTCCGCGTACGCATGGCGGCCGGCCTGCCCGCGATCGTCGTCAGCGCC